>JBBQSX010000137.1:0-9811 GCA_038213545.1 Burkholderiales bacterium | reverse complement strand
GGGGGAGGGTGAGGTGAACGGGGCAATCAGAGACACACGACCGTAACGGCGGGAGGGTGGCGGGTCTGTGCGTTCACCAACGTTTCGCGTCACGCAGGCGCCATGGGTTCTGCCTCTGCCAGTCGGCAAGCCTGCCCCCTGCGGGGTGCATGCCGGGACAGCGCAGAGCTTCGGTCGGGTGCGTGTATGTACGGTGCAGAACAGACAGTCGAGAGCCGCAGGTCCATGCTCGGTGGCTTGAGATCCAGGTTTTGGACGCATCCCGCGGCAAGATCCCCACCGCAGGAAAGCCGCCATGACCCGACCCGACAAGCCCCGCCAGAACCTGCTGCTGGCCTCGTTGCCCGACGCCGAGTGGGAGCGATGGAGACCCCAGCTCGAACTGGTGGACCTGCCACTGGGCAAGGTGCTGCACGAATCTGGCGAGCGAATGAAGTTCGTCTATTTCCCCACCAGCGGGATCGTGTCGCTGCTCTACGTGCTCAACAACGGAGCATCGGCCGAGATCGCGGTGGTCGGCAACGAAGGCCTGGTGGGCGTTTCCGTCTTCATGGGCGGGGGGTCCACACCGAGCCGCGCTGTGGTGCAAAGCGCCGGCATGGGCTACCGGCTGTCTGCCGAAGCGCTGCAGGCCGAGTTCGAACGCTCGCCTCCGGTCATGCACCTGTTTCTGCGCTACACGCAGGCCCTCATCACACAGATGAGCCAGACGGCGGTGTGCAACCGCCACCACACGCTGGACCAGCAACTCTGCCGCTGGTTGCTGCTCAGCCTGGATCGCCTGCCTGGCAACGAGCTGGTGATGACCCAGGAGCTGATTTCCAACATGCTGGGTGTGCGCCGCGAGGGCGTCACCGAGGCGGCGCTCAAGCTGCAGACCGCCGGCCTCATCCGCTACGTGCGCGGGCGGATCTTGGTGCTGGACCGCCCGAAGCTGGAACTGCGCACCTGCGAGTGTTACGAGGTGGTCAAGCGGGAATACGACCGCCTGCTGCCCGGCTTGACAGCGATCTGAAGCTCCCCGCTGCGGGGAGCTTGACCTGCGCTCAGGACTTGCGGTTCTGTGCGTGCTCGGCGTCGATCTTGATGTTCAGCCACGAATCGTCGGCGCTTTTCTCCCAGGCCTGCAGCTGAGCTTCGGCCTCGTCCTTGGCGATGCCGTAGCGTTCCTGAATCTTGCCGGAGAGCTGGTCGCGGTGGCCGGCCACCACCGTGAGGTCGTCGTCGGTGAGCTTGCCCCACTGCTGCCTGGCGCGGCCCGTGAGTTGTTTCCAGTTGCCTTGAATGGTGTCCCAGTTCATGCGATGTCCTTTGGTTGGAGCGATTTCAATGAGCACGGATGTGCGAACCGCTGTGTCTCATTTGAGGGGCAGCGGGAAGCAGGGTCTGTGCGGCACAGCACCGACGTGGGCACCTCACCCGCCCATGCTGGCGTGGTCGGCCACCACGGCCCTGATGACAGAAAGACATCCCGATGAACACCCCCTTCGCGCCACGCGCCCTGCACCTGCCCATACCGCCGAGCCAGGCGCTCGTGCGCCTGTGTGGCTTCACGGTGCTTGCTGCGCTCACGCTCACGCTGATGGCTTGCGCCACAAGAATTGCAGCCCCCACGCAGGAGCTCGCGCTGTCGCGCGCCGCCATCGAAGCCGCTGCGCGCGCCGGTGCAGCCGAACTGGCCCCGACCGAGCTCAACATCGCGCGCCAGAAGCAGGTGATGGCCGACACCGCCATGACGCAGGAGCAGTACAGCCAGGCCTTGCTGCTGTCGAACGAAGTGCAGGTGGACGCGCGGCTGGCCGAGGCCAAAGCCCGCAGCGCACGGGCCAATCGGGCCGCCGGTGAAATTCGTGAAGACGGTCGCGTGCTGCGTCAGGAAATCAACCGCCCCCAATGACAACCCCAGGACTCCCCATGAACACCATGCACCGCTTCGCACTCTCGCTCACCGCCCTGGCTGTGGTGGCCGGCTGCAGCACCACCCCACCGACCAATGTGCGACTCGATCAGGCGCGGGAAGACTTCCGCACCGTGCAGGCCGATCCCCGCTCACAAAGCCAGGCGCCGTCCGAGCTGCGACAGGCGGCCGATGCACTGACCGCCGCCAACACGGCAGCCAACAACCGCGAAGACGTGGCCCAGGTGAACCACCTGGCCTATGTGGCCTCACAGCGCGCGGCCATCGTGCGCGAAACGGTGAACTTCAAGAGCGCCGAGATGGGCGTGGCCAACGCCGCTGCCGCCCGCACCAGCGCCCAGCTGCAGGCGCGAACGCAAGAGGCCGACGCCGCCCAGCGCGCCGCTGCGCAAGCACAAGGTGCCGCCGCCGAAGCGCAGCGCAGCGCCAGCATGGCCCGCACCGACACGGTGGAGGCCCAGCGCCAGGCCGCCCTGGCCATGGAGCGCAACCGGCTGCTGGAGGCGCGCATGACAGAGCTCAACGCCCAGCAGACGCCGCGCGGCATCGTGATCACCCTGGGTGACGTGCTGTTCGACGTGGACCGCTCCGCACTCAAGCCGGCTGGCACCCGCATGGTGGGTCAGCTCGCCGAGGTGCTCAAGGCGGATCTGCGGCGCACGGTGCTGGTCGAAGGCTTCACCGACAGCACCGGCGCCGACGCCTACAACCAGACCTTGTCCACCGAGCGCGCCGATGCGGTGCGCGTGGCCTTGATGGGCCAGGGCATCGCGTCCACCCGCGTGGCTGCCCGCGGCTACGGCAAGGCCAGCCCGGTGGGCAGCAACGACACCGCCGCCGGCCGCCAGATGAACCGCCGCGTCGAGATCGTGCTGTCGGACGAAAACGGTCAGATCAAGGCACGCTGACCTCACCATGCCCGGGCATCTGGCTGGTCCGTGTGTTCCTGATCAAGACCGCTGCGTCCCAGCGGGTGTGCGGTAGGCTTGCAGGTTTGCATGACCACTGCCCACGGCTTTCTCTTCATCGGCGCGCTGCTGATCGTGATGGGCGTGACGCCCACGCTGCTCAAGCGACTGCCCATCACACCCGCCATGCTGTACCTCGCGGTGGGCCTGCTCATGGGGCCCACCGTGCTGGACACATTCAGCTTCAACCCGCTGAGGGAGTCGGCCCTGCTCGAAGTGCTGACCGAGGTCGCGGTGCTGATCTCGTTGTTCGCTGCCGGCGTGAAGATGCCGGTACCGTTCAGCTTTCGGCAATGGCGCGCGCCCTTGCTGCTGGCCACTGTGTCGATGACGCTCACCGTGGGTCTGGTGGCGGCGTTCGGCGTGTGGGGTCTTGGGCTGCCGCTGGGCGCGGCGGTGTTGCTCGGCGCCATCGTGGCGCCCACCGACCCGGTGCTGGCCACCGATGTGCAAAGCCGCCATGCGGGCGACCGCGATCAGCTGCGTTTCACGCTCACCTGCGAGGCTGGCCTCAACGACGGTTCGGCCTTTCCCTTCGTGATGCTCGGCCTGGGCTTGCTCGGCCTGCACAACCTGGGCACCAACGGTGTGCAATGGGTGCTGGTCGATGTGCTCTGGGCCACGGCGGCTGGCATCGCCATTGGCGTGGTGTGCGGTGTGGCGCTGGCGCGCATGGGTTGGTGGCTGCGCGGTGCACCGCAGCGCCACGAGCTGCTCGACGACTTTCTGGGTCTCGGTCTCATCGGGGTGGTGTATGGCCTGAGCGTGTGGTTGCACGCCTGGGGGTTTCTGGCCGTGTTCTTCGCGGCCGTGGCCTTGCGCCAGACCGAGATGCGGCTGGCGCGCCGGGCGCAGGAAGCTGCCGATGTGTTCGAGCTGCCGACAGCTGTTGTCGAGGAGGCGCCCGCCTCGACTGTGAGCCAGGGTTCTCTGGTGTTCAAGGAGCACCTGGAGCGGTTGTCCGAGCTCATGCTGGTGCTGCTGCTCGGCGGTGCGCTTTACCGCGATTCGTGGAGCTGGGCAGCGGTGGGGCTGGCGCTGTTCCTGTTTTTTGTGGCGCGTCCGCTCAGCGTGTGCATCGGCCTGCTGGGCACCCGCGCTGCTGCGCCGGTGCGTGGCATGACGGCGTGGTTCGGCGTGCGCGGCATCGGCTCGCTCTACTACCTGATGTACGCGATCCAGCACGGTCTGCCGGAGCCGCTGGCGCTGCAGCTGATGCAGCTCACGCTGATCGTGGTGGCCCTGTCCATCCTCATGCACGGCATGAGCGTGAAGCCACTGATGAACCTGGTGGGGCGGCGCGGGGCAAATTGAGGGTCGCGCGCTGTGCTCAGGCCGGCGTCAATGCCGCCTTCCAGGTCGCCACAGCGGCGTCCAGATCGGGTGCCGCCATCAGGGCCCGCACAACACCCACCGAACCCACCTCGGCTTTCATGACCTCGGGCAGGGAGCCCAGATCGATGCCGCCGATGGCCACGCGGGGGTAGTCGCGCAGCAGCTTGGAGTACATGGCGAGCCGGCCTGTGCCTTGGGGCGCGGTGGCCATCTGCTTGAGCGTGGTGGGGAACACCGCGCCCATGGCGATGTAGCTCGGGCTGTGCTGGTCGGCGATCAGCATTTCGGCGTAGCCGTGGGTGCTCAGGCCCAGGCGCAGGCCCGCGTCCTTGATGGCTTTGAGGCCGGCGGGTGTCATGGCCTGCAGGTCTTCCTGGCCCAGGTGCACGCCGTAGGCGCCGGCCTCGATGGCGAGCTGCCAGTGGTCGTTGATGAACAGGCGTGCGCCGGTGCCCAGCACCCCCGCCACTGTGTCCATGACTTCGGCCCGCACAGCCGAGGCATCACCCGACTTGAAGCGCAGCTGAACGGTGGGCACACCGGCGCGCGCCATGCGGATGGTCCAGGCCGCGTCGGGCATCACGGCGTACAGGCCCAGTGTCTGGGGGCAGGCGGCAAAGGCATCGGTGCGGGGCCAGGGCGCCAGGCCGAAATCGACCGCTTCGGTGGGCCATTGTTCGGGGTGGAACTCGCCCGTGCGCAGCGCCTGGCGGGACCAGGCTTGGGCGATGCACATCGCATCGGCCGGCACAAAGCCCAACTGGTGTGCGGCCAGCAGCGCGGCAGCGAACACCAGGTCGTCCACGTCGCCGTTGAGCGCTTTTGCACCGTGGGCCAACGGCAAGGCCAGGGTGGATTGGTGGGCCTGCACGATGGAGTGCGCCATCGCCCTTGCGTTTGCTGCGGCGTTCATGGGTGGTGCCAGAAAGGCGTGCCGAGCACCGGGGTGCTGGGTTGGGCGCTGTCCTGTGGCTGCATGGCGCCGGAGCGGTACGCGGCTCGGCCAGCGCGCACGGCGTCGGCGAACGCACCGGCCATGTCCACCGGGGACTGCGCGAGCGCCACGGCGGTGTTGAGCAGCACGGCGTCGAACCCCCACTCCATCACGGTGCAGGCGTGCGAGGGCAGGCCCAGGCCGGCGTCCACGATCAGCGGCACTTTGAGGCGCTCGCGCAGCAGGCGCATGGCGTAGGGGTTCACGGGGCCACGGCCGGTGCCGATGGGCGCGGCCCAGGGCATCACGGCCTGGCAGCCCACGTCCACCAGGCGCTGGCACAGCACCAGGTCTTCGGTGCAGTAGGGCAACACCTTGAAGCCATCGTTGACGAGCTGGCGCGCGCAGTCCACCAGGTTGAGCGTGTCGGGTTGCAGGCTGTAGTCGTCGCCGATGAGCTCGAGCTTGATCCACGGCGTGTTGAACACCTCGCGCGCCATCTGTGCGGTGGTGATGACTTCTTGTGCGCTGTGGCAACCGGCGGTGTTGGGCAGCACCGGCACAGCCAGCTCCTGCAGCAGCTTCCAGAACGCTGCGCCGGCTTCGGGCTGCACCGCGCCCTGGCGGCGCAGCGAGGCGGTGAGCATGGCGGGCTGCGCGCGTTTGACAGCCGCTTCCAGCGTGGCGGGCGAGGGGTAGCGCGAGGTGCCGAGCATCAGGCGGCTCTGAAAGACCTCGCCGTAGAGCACCAGTGGGTCGTCGTGGGTCAGTGGGTTGGTCATGTCCATGGCGGTGTTCCTCAGCCTCCCGTGATCGGGGCAATGATTTCGATGCGATCGCCTTCGCTCAGCACCTGCTGCGCATAGCTGCCGCGCGGCACGAACTGCAGGTTGACCGCGGCGGCAAACACGGCCGGCGGATCACACACGCGCAGTGCGTCGGCCAGTGTGGCGCCAGCTGGCATCTCGCGGCGTTCGTTGTTGATGAAGACGTTCATGTGGCGTTGGTGAGCGACAGGCCCCATTGTTCGGCCAGCGCGGAAGTGCCATTGTCCATGGCCTGCAGGGCGGCATCGAGCATGGCCGGCGCGATCAGGAAGCCGTGGCGGTACAGACCGTTGATCTGCATGCGGCGCGGAGCGCTCAGCCGGATCTCGGGCAGGTTGTCGGGCAGGGTGGGGCGCAGCTGCACGCCCATTTCCACGATGCGCGCTTCGCCAAAGCCGGGGTGCACGGTGTAGGCCGCGCTCAGCAGCTCCAGCGTGGAGCGAACGCTTGCTGGCGACAGGTCGTCCGACTCGATTTCGGTGGCGCCGATGACGAACATGCCGTCCGGCTTGGGTGCGATGTACAGCGGGTAACGCGGGTGCAGCAGCCGTGTGGGCCGAGAGAGGCTCACGCCCGGCGCATGCACGCGCGCCACTTCGCCGCGCACACCGCGCAGCGCGCTCCACTGCGACTGGGCCCCGAGGCCGCGACAGTCGAACAACCACGCGCCCGGGCCGGGGTCGACCTCGTCGGGTGCGCGTGGGCTGTTCCAGTGCACGGTCACACCGAGCGTCTGCATCTGGTGCGCGAGTGCAGCGAGCAGTTCGCGGTTGTCGAGCTGGCCCTCCAGGGGCAGGTACAGGCCTTGGGCAAACCGGTGTTCCAGCGAGGGCTCCAGCGCGGTCATCTCGGCCGCGTTCATGCGCTGAGCGTGCGGCAGTGAGGGCAGGGCGGTCGCGGTGCGCGCGAGCTGGCCCGAGAACCGCTCAGCCTCGGCCGTGTCCTGCCGGTGCCACAGCACGAGCGTGCCGCTCTGTTGAAAGAACACCGGCTGCGCCAGCGCGGTCAGCAGCTGCGGCCAGCGCACCAGCGCGTGCTGGCCCATGCGCACCACGGGGAGTTCGGTCACCGCCGATTCGGCCAGCGGCGCGAGCATGGCCGCAGCCACGCGCGCGGCCGCGTTTTCGGCCAGTGGTCCACCGGCATCGAACACCTCGACCCGGTGGCCTCGCTGTGCCAGCGCACAGGCGAGCAGCCGGCCCATGAGTCCGGCACCGAGCACCACCGCGGTGGTATTTGTTGCGTTCGTCATGAATGTCCTCGGGCACTGCGAGAATGCGCGCCATGACCACTGAACCCCAACGCTACACGCGCGTCCTGTCCATCGCCGGCTCCGACAGTGGAGGCGGCGCCGGCATCCAGGCCGATCTGAAAACCTTCGCGGCACTGGGTTGTTACGGCATGACGGCCATCACCGCGCTGACCGCGCAGAACACGCTGGGCGTGAGCGCCATCCACGGCGTGCCGCCCGAGGTGCTCAAGGCGCAGCTGTGCGCGGTGTTCGACGACATCGGTGTGGACGCGGTGAAGATCGGCATGCTGCACGCACCCGACATCGTGCGCACGGTGGCCTGGGCGCTGAAGCATTACGGGGTGAAAAAGGTCGTCCTCGACCCGGTGATGGTGGCCACGTCTGGTGACCGCCTGATCACCCCCGACACCGTGCAGGTGCTGGTGGACGAGCTGTTCCCGCTGGCCACGGTGATCACACCCAACCTGGATGAGGCCGCACTGCTGCTCGGTCGCACCATCGAATCGGCGCACGAGCTCGAAGCCGCCGCCCGCGATCTGTTCGCCATGGGTGCGCCGGCGGTGTTGCTCAAAGGCGGGCACCTGCAGGGCGCCGAGGTGGCCGATCTGCTGGTCACCGGCGTCGGTCCGGTGCAGCGCCTGGCCTCGCCACGCATCGCGAGCCGAAACACCCACGGCACCGGCTGCACGCTGTCGTCGGCCATCGCGTCGCACCTCGCGCTGGGTGAACCACTGGACCGCGCAGTGGCGCTGGCGCGCGGCTACATCCTGCAAGCCATCGAGCAGGGCGCTGACGCATACACCGGCGCCGGTCACGGCCCGCTCAACCACGGCTTCGCGCCCGTGGCGCAGCACAAGCGCGCACGGGACTGAGGCGCGGCGACGCTTGAACATCAGGCCTGTGCCGGGGTGAGTCCACCGGCGCTGCGTGGCCGCGAGAGTGCGGCCAGTGTGAAGGTCAGGGCCAGGGTCGGCAGGGCTGAACCGAGCTGTGGAGCGAACTTCGCCAGCAGGTGGTAGCACGCGATGCCCAGCACCCACAGCGCGGCCGCGCTCCAGTCCACCGAGCGTTTTTCCCCGAGTGCGTTGCCTGCGCCCAGGCGACCGAGGATCACGCCGTAGAGCGGCACGAACACCGAGCTCAACATGAGCAGGAAAGGCTCGATCGCGTGGATCGGCAGAAACAGCGCCAGCACCGTGCAGACGGCCGCAAACGCGAGACCGGCGCGTTTGATGCTCCAGCGCGGGCGCAGGCTGTGCACCGAGACCGCACCCGAGTGCGCGTCGCCGTAGGCGTTGTCCATTTCGTCGAGCAGGATCAGGCCGAGCGCGATCAGGCCGCCCTGGGCTAGCAGCAGCGCGCCCACGAGGTTGGTGCCCGGCTCCACGGTGCTCACCACCAGCACACCCAGCGCGTAGCACCACATGTTGGCCAACGCATAGCCCAGCCAGGTACCGCCCAGCGTGGAGGCTGTGCGTTTGCCGTGGCGTGCGTAGTCGGCCACCAGCGGCAGCCACGAGACCGGCATCGCGATCACGAGATCCATGGCCGAGAACAGGCCCATGCCACCTGTGCCCGGGCGGTTCCAGAAGGCATCGAAACCCTGTGCCTGCAGACGCGTGCCGAACTGCCAGGTGAGCCAGGCCAGCGAGGCAATGACCAGTGGAAGGCCGAAACGGCTGACGAACTTGCGCACCAGCTTGAGCATGGAACCCGCCATGAGCGCAATCAGCACACCGCCCCAGAGCAGGGTGGCCAGCAACTTGCCGGTGGTTCCGTCGAGCAGGCCCCCGGGCGCACTGCCCAGCGCCTGTTTGAGGATGGCCACCGTACCCTCTTGCATGATGACGAGTTCGAACGTGGTCCAGCCCACGAGCTGTGCGATGTTGAGCAGCACCGGCAGGCGCGCGAACGCGCTGCCGTAGGTGGCGTGCATCAAGCCCGCGCTGGCCAGCCCGGTCTGGCAGCCCAACCGCGCGGTCCATGCCAGCAGACCCGCACCAATGAGCGAGCCCAGCACGATGGCGATCACGGCGTCTTGTGTGCCCACAGCCGGCACCAGGTAGGCACCGATCTGCATGACGAGCAGACCCGTGCCCAGGCTGAACCAGAGCGCGGCGTGTTCGTGGAAATGGAAGACCCGGTCGCCCTGCGGTACGGGGGTGAGGGCCAGGTTGGCCGGTCGGGCGGATGCGGTGTGGGAATGGTCGGATGCCATCAATTGCTCCATGCAAGTTGAGGCAGGTGGGCTGGGCCGCAGCCACCGTGCGCGCTGATGGCGCTGGTGGAAAGTGTCGGCCTGCTTCCCTGCGCGAGGATTACCTCAATCAGGTTCAAAGGGACTTTCTCAGTCGCACCCGGGGCCAAAACCCCGGGGCAACACCCCTAGCGGATGTGCCTTGCGGCACGGGGTGGAGTATACGAGCGTGGAGCAGGCGCAGCGGGGGAGCGTGGGGGCAACGAACCGGCGCCGGGCCGCCCCTAGCCGGATCAGCCCACCCGCGGGGCCGCGGACCACGCCCAGCGGGGGAGGGTTGGGGCAACAGCGAGCAGCCGGCGGGCGGGCGCGGGCAGCCT
>JBBQSX010000136.1:0-9870 GCA_038213545.1 Burkholderiales bacterium | reverse complement strand
ATGGAAGAGCTGCAGGAGACCGGCGAGCTCAACATGGCTGTGCCGCTGGAGGCGCTGGGCAACTTCCGGGTCAGCGCGTTCCGCCAGCGGGGCCATGTGGCGGTGGTGATCCGGTTCATCCCCGGCGACATCCCCCCGTTGGACTCGCTCAATGTGGCTCCCGTGCTCGCCGATCTGGTGATGGAAAAGCGGGGTCTCGTGCTCATGGTGGGTGCCACCGGCGCCGGCAAAAGCACCACGCTGGCGGCCTTGATCGACCACCGCAACGAGTCTGCCAGCGGCCACGTGCTGACCATCGAAGACCCGATCGAATACGTCTACAAAAACAAGAAGTCGGTGGTGAACCAGCGCGAGATCGGACCAGATACCGCGTCGTTGCAGATCGCCTTGAAGAACGCGCTGCGCCAGGCGCCCGACGTGATCCTGATCGGCGAGATCCGGGACCGCGAAACCATGTCGGCCGCCATCGCCTATGCGCAATCCGGTCACCTGTGCCTGGCCACGCTGCACGCCAACAACAGCTACCAGGCGCTCAACCGCATCTTGAGCTTCTACCCTGTCGAAGTGCGCCCGACCATGCTGGGCGACCTGGCAGCTGCGTTGCGTGCCATCGTCTCGCAGCGCCTGCTGCGCACCCACACCGGCAGCCGCGTGCCAGCCATGGAAGTGCTGCTCAACACCTCGCTGATCGCCGACCTGATCCAGAAGGCCGATTTCTCCGGTGTGCGCGAGGCCATGGAAAAGTCGCTCGCCGATGGTTCGCAAAGCTTCGAACAAGACCTGGCGCGTCTCATCAACGATGGCCTGGTCACACGCAACGAAGGCCTGTCCCAGGCCGACTCGCCCAACAACCTGCTGTGGCGCCTGCAGAACGACTTCAATGCCATCAAGTCGAACGACGCCGCCAACTCCTCCGATGAAGACGCGGCCGAAAACGCCACCTTCACCGAATTCACGCTCGACGTGAAGCATTGATCCCATGACCGACGCCCTGCGCCTGACCGAACAGCTCATCGCCCGCGCCTCCGTCACGCCGCGCGATGAAGGTTGCCAGTCGGTCATTGCGCAGCGTCTTGAGGCCCTGGGTTTCCACTGCGAAACCATCGAGAGCGGACCCGCCGATTTCCGTGTGACCAACCTCTGGGCTCGCCTGGGCTCGGGCCAGCAACCCACGCTGGTCTTTGCCGGACACACCGATGTGGTACCCACCGGCCCGACCACCGCCTGGGGCAGTGACCCCTTTGCCCCCACGCACCGCGACGGCAAGCTCTATGGCCGCGGAGCAAGCGACATGAAGAGTTCGCTGGCTGCAATGGTGGTGGCCTGTGAGGAGTTTGTGGCGGAACATCCCGAACCGGACATCGACATCGCCTTTTTGCTCACCAGCGACGAGGAAGGCCCCGCGCTGGACGGCACGGTGGTGGTCTGCGAAATGCTCAAGCAACGCGGTGAGCGGCTCGACTGGTGCATCGTGGGCGAGCCCACCTCCGTCGAGCGTACCGGAGACATGATCAAGAACGGCCGTCGCGGCACCATGAGCGGCAAGCTCACTGTCAAGGGAATCCAGGGCCACATCGCCTACCCGCACCTGGCCAAAAATCCGATCCACCTGGCCGCGCCCGCGCTGGCGGAACTGGCGGTCACCACCTGGGACGTGGGCAACGCGTTTTTCCCGCCCACCAGCTGGCAAATCAGCAACATCCACGGCGGCACCGGCGCGAGCAACGTGATCCCGGGCACTGTGGTGATCGACTTCAACTTCCGTTTCTCCACCGAGTCCACGCCCGAAGGCTTGCAGCAGCGCGTGGCCGAGATCCTTGCGCTCCACGGCCTGCAGCCGGGCAGCGGTTATGACCTTGCCTGGACACTCGGTGGACGACCCTTCCTCACCCCACCCGGCACACTGGTGGAGGCCGTGCGAGCGGCCATTCACGCCGAAACCGGTATCACGACCGAACTTTCCACCACCGGCGGCACGAGCGACGGGCGTTTCATCGCCCAGGTCTGCCCGCAAGTGATCGAGCTCGGTCCGCCCAACGCCACCATCCACAAGATCGACGAACATGTGGCGGTGGTCGACATCGAACCGCTCAAGAACATCTACCGCCGCACGCTGGACAACCTGTCCCGCCTCGGCGGCTCCCCCCACTGAGCGCCCCGTGAAACTGAAAGAACTGCTGGCTGCGGCCACGCGCCGCCTGGAAGCGGCCAGACTGGCCTATGGCCACGGCACCACCAACGCACGAGACGAAGCCATCTGGCTGGTGCTGTGGCAGCTCGGCCTGCCGCTGGACAGCGATCTCGACACCCTCGCCCGCCGCCCCGTCACACCTGAGCAGCAGGACGAGGTCAACGCATTGATCCAACGGCGCATCGACACCCGTGAACCAGCGGCCTACCTGACCGGTGAAGCCTGGCTGCAAGGTGTGTCTTTCCACGTGGATCGCCGAGCCATCGTCCCGCGCAGTTTCATTGCCGAGCTGTTGGCCGAAGGCTCGATCGACCCCTGGCTGGACGAACGCAGCCGCGATGTGCTGGACCTGTGCACCGGCAACGGCAGCCTGGCCGTGCTGGCGGCCATGGCCTACCCCGATGTGCTTGTGACCGGTGCCGATATCTCCCCCGAGGCGCTGGAAGTCGCCCGCATCAACGTGGCGCGCCACGAGCTGCAGCATCGCATCCGGTTGGTGGAATCCGACGGGCTGCAACACTGCCCGGGTCCCTGGGACCTCGTGCTGTGCAACCCGCCTTACGTGAACGCACGCAGCATGGCTGCGCTGCCGCCCGAATACCGCGCCGAACCGGCCCTGGCGCTGGACGGCAACACGGCCGGCAACGTCGACGGCATGGACTTCGTTCGCGCCCTGATCCGCGACCTGCCCCGCCGCCTGAAACCCCAGGGCGTGCTGGTGCTTGAAATCGGCAACGAACGCGAGCATTTTGAAGCCGCGTTTCCCCACCTCGAAGTCGTCTGGCTGGCCACCAGCGCGGGCGACGACCAAGTGCTTCTGCTCACCCTTGAATCCCTCACGGCGCTGCCCACGTCGCAGATGCCCGCTCCATGATCACCTTGAAAAACCTTGTCCTTCGCCGCGGTGTGAAGGTCCTGCTCGACAACGCGTCGTGCACCATCAACCCGGGTGAAAAAGTCGGTCTCGTGGGGCGCAACGGCGCAGGCAAATCCAGCCTGTTCGGCCTGCTCAATCACACGCTGCACGAAGACAAGGGCGACTTCTATGTACCACCGCAGTGGCGCATGGCGCAGGTGGCGCAGGACATGCCCGAGACCGACCAGACCGCCACGCAGTTCGTGATCGAAGGCGACGTGACCCTGCTCGCTGCTCAGCAAGAGGTGACCGTCTCGGAAGACAGCGGAGACGGCGAGCGCATGGCACACGCCTACATGGCGCTGCACGACGCCGGCGCGCACGACGCACCCGCCCGCG
Source organism: Burkholderiales bacterium (assembly GCA_038213545.1). Lineage (GTDB taxonomy): Bacteria > Pseudomonadota > Gammaproteobacteria > Burkholderiales > Burkholderiaceae_C > Hydrogenophaga. The sequence goes on along the minus strand of JBBQSX010000136.1, from coordinate 6,424 downwards.
CGCAGGCTCTCATCCTGGGCCTGGGTTTTCGCACCGACGAACTCGAACGCCCCGTCAACAGCTTCTCGGGCGGCTGGCGCATGCGCCTGCAGCTCGCGCGCGCGCTCATGTGCCCAAGCGAGTTGCTGCTGCTCGACGAACCCACCAACCACCTGGACCTGGACGCCCTGGTCTGGCTCGAAGCCTGGCTCAAGCGCTACGAAGGCACGATGCTCGTGATCAGCCACGACCGCGAGTTTCTGGATGCGGTGACCAACGTCACCATCCACATCCACACCGCGCAACTCACCCGCTACGGCGGCAACTACAGTCGCTTCGAAGACATGCGCGCCGAGCAGATGGCGTTGCAGCAATCGGCCTATTCGCGCCAGCAGGACAAGATGGCACACCTGCAGAAGTTCATCGACCGCTTCAAGGCCAAGGCCAGCAAGGCCAAGCAGGCGCAGAGCCGCGTGAAGGCGCTGGAGCGCATGGAGAAGATCGGCCCGGTGCTGGCTGATGCCGACTTCACCTTCGAATTCACCGAACCACAGAACCTGCCCAACCCGATGCTGGCCATGAGCGACGCCAGCTTCGGCTACCCGCCGCCGGACGAAGGCAGCGAGGCGATCGTCATCGTCAAGAACATCAGCCGTTCGGTGCTCGCGGGCCAGCGCATCGGCATCCTGGGTGCCAACGGCCAGGGCAAGTCCACCGTGGTCAAGACCATCGCGCGCGATTTGCAGCCCATCGCCGGCCAGATCACCGAAGGCAAAGGCCTGAACATCGGCTACTTCGCGCAGCAGGAACTTGACGTGCTGCGCCCGGCCGATACCCCGCTCGAACACATGATCCGCCTGGTGCGAGAGTGCACCGCCGAAGGCCGGTTGAGCGGCCAGCCTACGCGCGAGCAGGATTTGCGAAGCTTTCTGGGCAACTTCAACTTCACTGGCGACCAGGTCAAACAAAGCGTGGGCAGCATGAGCGGCGGCGAAAAAGCCCGCTTGGTGCTGTGCATGATCGTCTGGCAGCGCCCCAACCTGCTGCTGCTCGACGAGCCCACCAACCACCTGGACCTCGCCACGCGCGAGGCCTTGTCGGTGGCACTCAACGAGTTTGAAGGCACCGTCATGCTGGTCAGCCACGACCGCGCCCTGCTGCGCGCGGTGTGCGACGAGTTCTGGCTGGTCTCGCGCGGCGGCATCGAACCCTTCGATGGCGATCTCGACGACTACCAGCGCTACCTGCTCGACATGGCCAAACAATCTCGCGAGGCACAGCGACAGGAACAGCGCGATGCCCAGCGCGCCCCGGCAGCGACTGCCGTGGCGGTGCCTGAGCAGAAGCGCAACGACGCCCAGCGCCGCCAGCAACTCGCCGAAAAAACGAAGCCGCTGAAGAAAGAGCTGGAGCTGACCGAGAAGCGCATGGCGCAACTCGCTCAGGAAAAAATCCGCCTGGAGGCCACCATGGGCCAGCAGCTCAGCCCGGACAACCTGGCCAAGAACGGCAAGCAGCTCAAGTCGGTGAACGACGAGAACGAAGCACTGGAAGCGCGCTGGCTGGAACTGACCGAAGCCATCGAGGCTGTGAACGCCTGAGTTTTTGGAGAACTGCCGCAAGCTCGGTCTGAGAGCGGGGCAAAAAGCAGCTAGAGTGCAGGCGTTACTGCTTTTGTATCAACCTCAACGCTCAGGAGTTTTTCGAATGATGTCCATTCTTGGCACCCTCTTCATCGGCCTCATCGCCGGTTTCATCGCACGCGCCATCAAGCCCGGCAACGACAGCATGGGCTGGATCATGACCGCCCTTCTGGGTGTGGCTGGAGCCTTCCTGGCAGGGTATCTTGGCGCTGCACTCGGCCTCTACCGCCAGGGCGATCCGGTCGGTTTCATTGCATCGGTGATCGGCGCGATCATCCTGCTGGTGATTTACGGCTTCTTCAAGAAGCGCTGAGTTATGGCGAACCGCCTTGCTCGCTGTTGCACACACAGACGGCAATAAAAAAGCCCTGATCTTTCGATCAGGGCTTCATGTTTTTTGGTGGGACGTGCGGGGGTCGAACCCACGACAAACGGATTAAAAGTCCGCTGCTCTACCAACTGAGCTAACGTCCCATCAGGGCTTCGCAATCTTCACACTGTTGACACAGCGTGCATCCCGCGAAGCCTCAAATTATAGCTTCTTTTTCGAGGCCTTTTGAAGACCTCTTCAAGATTGCTGGTGCATCTTTCGCCACGGTGTTCATGACCCAACCAGCGGCGCAAAAACCAAACGCTGCGGTAACGCTCACCACCGAGCCGTAGCCGTGGCAATTGAGGGAGCCGTCCACGCCTTCGATGTTGCACGATGCGTCGGGTGGCGCCACGGATTCACGGCTGAACACACAGCCCACACCCATGCGGCCCGTGCGCGCGCCGCCGTGATGTTTGCGCAAGCGGTAGCGCAGCTGAGCGAGCAAGGGATCATGCGTGACCTCGCTCAGGTCAGCGACGTCGACCGCATGCGCAAGCCGCTTGCCTCCTGCAGCACCCACCGTCACAAAGGGAATGTCATGCATTGCCGCCCAAGAAGCCAGGGTGGTCTTGGCACGCACCTGGTCGCAAGCATCGATGACTGCCGAGGGCAAGCCATCAAGACCCGTCAAACCGCTCAGCAAGGCGGGCCAGTTTGCCGGCGTCACAAAATCATCGACCACATCCACCACGCAGTCGGGGTGAAACAGCGCGATGCGATCGCGCATGGCCTCGGCCTTGGCCTGGCCCAGCGTGGTCTCCAAGGCGTGAATCTGGCGGTTGATATTGGATTCGGACACGTGGTCGAGGTCGATCAAGGTGAGGCGCCGCACGCCGCTGCGCGCCAGAGCCTCCACCGCCCACGAGCCCACCCCACCGATACCCACCACCACCACGTGCGCGTTGAAGATGCGCTGCGCCCCGTCGACACCATAGAGTCGGCGCAGCCCGCCGAAACGGCGCTCGAAGCGTTCGTTTGTGACTTGTGTCACTCGCGGTCCAGCAGCCAGATCTGGAACCGGAAACCACCGACGGCACCAAGCACGATGCCGGTGACCGCGATGACGCTGGTGAGGCTCAAGGTGGATAAACCCGACATACCCTGGCCCACCGTACAGCCCAATGCCGTCACGCCGCCCACGCCCATGCACACAGCACCGGCCATGTGCAAGGCCGTGTCCTGGGTGCTGCGGAATCCTTCCCAGCGAAAACTGCCTTCGAGCACGGCGCAGGCAAATGCCCCGACCACCATGCCGACCACGGTGACCGTACCGAAGGTGAGCACTTTGGAGGTGTCGCTGAAGAAGATGAGCCAGTCCAGCGTGTAGGCCATGGGTGCGGTGAAGGTCAGCGCGTCCATGCGGCCGGTGTTGCCGCCCAGAAAGACCGCATCCAGCGTTTCTGGGTGCTCGGGTACAAAGCCCAGTCGGCCACTCACCCACCACATGGCGGTCACCACCAACCCGAGCCCGATGCCGGCGAGCAGGTTGTTGCCGGTGCGGAAATCACGTCCCACCAACGCCCAGACAACCAGGGCGCCCCCCACCACCAGCGCAAACAACAAGCCCGTGAATGCAGGCGCCGAGCCCACGACAGTGGCCAGCCAGGCGGGCAGCGCGGAGCCCGAAGCCATGTTGAAGGACACGGTGTCCACCGTGTTCACCCGCAGAACGGCGGTGACACCGCGCAAGGTGGCAAACGCAGCGATGCCCATGACGAAAAAGACCACCAGGGACTTCAGGCTACCTGCGCCGATACGCACCAGCGTCTTGCTGCCGCAGCCCGAGGCCAGCACCATGCCGAAGCCGAACAAGGCACCGCCCAGGACGGCGGACAGCCAGATGACGCGGGGACCGGTGTAGATACTCTGGGTGGGATCGATCCAACCCAGCCAGGCCATGCCATAAAAACCAATCATCGCAATGCCCACCGCCATGCCCCACATGCGCATCCGGGTCCAGTCGCCCATGTTCACAATGTCGCTGATCGCGCCCATGGTGCAAAAGTGGGTGCGTTGTGCGATGAACCCGAAAACAAGGGCCACAGCAAAGGCGGCCCAGAGGACCAGGGTGTTGAGTTTGGCGAGGTCGGCGATTTCCATGGCCGCCATTGTAGGAGGCGACCCCTGCCCCCGACTGACGCGTGCCGAAGCACGCGGCTCACATCAACGCAGGCGGGCCAGGCGTTCGCGCGCTGCAGCGGCGGCTTCGGAGTTCGGGTAAGACTTGACCAGATTTTCCAGCGTGCTCTTGGCCGTGCGCGCGTCTTTCAACTCGACATGGCTGTTGGCCATGGCGAGCATGGCCTCCGGTGTTCGCAGGTGGGCGGAGAACTCCCGCACCAGTCGGCCATGGGTGGCAACCGCTTCCTTGTAGGCGCGGTTGGCGTACTGCGCGTTGCCCAACCAGTAGAGCACCGACGGCGTGTAGCCGCTGGCCGGGTAGCGCTGCAGGAACGTCGCATACGCTGCTGCTGCCGGCTGGAATTCCGACTTGCGCAGTTGCGCCATGGCGGCTTCGAAGTCGTTCTTCTCGGCCGGTGCGGCGGTGAAGGTCTGGCCATCAAACTCGATGCGCAGTGGCTCCACCTGACGCAGGCGTTCGTCAATGCCGACCTGCACGTCCTTCTGCTGGCGTTGCAGCTCGGACACCTCACGCGCCAGCTGCTCGTTCTGGCCTCTCAAGCGCGCGAGCTCGACCCGAAGTTGCTCGATCTGGTTGGACAGCTCAAGCAGGCTGCGGCGGGTGCTCGCATCGCCTTCGCGCGCTTCGGCTGCAGCGCTGTCGGCAGCCTGCTTGTTGGCGTCGACCTTCTGCCGCAGCTCGATGATGGCCTTGCGCGCCTCATCGTCGCCAAACAAGGCGTGGGCCTGCAAGGGCCAAACCATGGCCAGGAAAAGCGCCCAGGGCGCGGCGGCGTTGAGTTTCATGTTCAACGGTAGGTCAGTTCAACGCGACGGTTCTTGGCAAATGAGGTTTCGTCCAGGCCGACCTGGGCCGGCTTCTCTTCTCCAAAGCTCACCGCTTCCATCTGTGCTTCGGTCACACCCAGCAGACTCAGCGCGCGGCGCACGGCTTCAGCCCGCTTCTGGCCCAGCGCCAGGTTGTATTCGCGGCCACCGCGCTCGTCGGTGTGGCCTTCGAGGTTCACACGGCGCGTGCGGTTGGCGTTGAGGTAACGCGCGTTCGCTTCCAGCGTGGCAGCCGAATCGGCCTTGACCTCGAAGCTGTCGTAGTCGAAGTAAATGATGCGGGCCACGGCGGTTGGCTGGGCCGAATCGGCACCACCCACGGACACGCCTGAAACGCCACGCGGATCGACTGCGCCGCCCTGCCCACCCGCAGCGCCGCCGGAGTTGAGCGCCGATCCCGCGCGGTCCTCAACCGGTACGTCGTCAAGCTTCACGCCAGAGCTGCAAGCAGCCAGGAGGGCGGCCAGGCCAAGTCCGGCCACCAGGCGCAAGCCTCGCTGAAGACGCAGGTTTCGAATGGCGGTGGAGCTGGGGGTGGTGTTCATCGGGAGATTCCTTGAAATTGGAGAAAGAAAAATGGGAAGGAGCCCGCGGGCTCCTGATGTGGATCAGCGCAGGAACGGGCCCCACTCGGGCTCGCGGATGTCGCCTTGTGCACCGGCCAGACGGGTCTTGATGCGTCCATCCACCGTGGTGGTCATCAGGGCTTCCTGGCCCTTCTCACGGGTGGCGTAAATGATCATGCGGCTGTTGGGCGCGAAACTGGGGCTTTCGTCTGCGCTGGACTCGGTGAGTGCCGTGACGGTACCGCTGGCGAGTTCCATCACATGCAGACGGAACGCCCCGTTGACTCGGGAAATGAACGCCAGCCAGCGTCCGTCGGGACTGGGCGCCGGTGATATGTTGTAGTTGCCGGTGAAAGTGAGGCGCTGCGCGTTGCCGCCTTGCGCACCCATGCGGTAGACCTGAGGCGAACCGCCGCGGTCGCTCACGAAATAGATGGACTTGCCATCCGGGCTGAAGACCGGCTCGGTATCGATGCTGGCCGACTGGCTAAGGCGTCGCGGCTCGCCGCCGGTGGCGTCCATGGCGTACACCTGCGCATTGCCCGACAGCGAGAGCGTGGCCACCACCGAGCGGCCATCGGGGGACCACGACGGTGCGCTGTTGGAGCCCTTGAAGTTGGCCAGCAGGCGCCGCTTGCCGGAAGCCACGTCGTGGGCATAAATCACGGGTTTGCGCGCTTCGAACGACACATAGGCCAGCTGCGCGCCACCCGGTGCCCAGCTCGGCGAGATGATGGGCTCGGGGCTGGTGAGAGCCGCACGCGCATTTTCACCATCGGCGTCGGCCACCCAGAGGTTGTGGCGCTGTGCGGTCTTGGTCACATAGGCGATACGGGTGGAGAACACGCCCTTCTCGCCGGTGATCTTCTCGTAGATGAAATCGGCCACACGGT
>JBBQSX010000135.1:0-10037 GCA_038213545.1 Burkholderiales bacterium | reverse complement strand
TCCAGGGTGGGCTTGAGTGCACTAATTATATAGGGAGCGAAACGACCCAGGGAGATGTCGCCCAGCAGCAGCTCGGCTTGCGCAGCCACATCGGTGGCCGTCCCGTTGATGCCGATGGCGGTCTGGTCGAGCTGGGCCGATACCTCGAACGGCATGGGCGCTCGCACCGGCCAGCTCAAGTCGCGGGTTTGCACGCGCAACGCCGACAACGCCATTTCGGCGGTGGGTCTGACCGACTCGTCACGCCACTGAACCAGGCCGCCATCCAGATTGAACTGGCCCAGCCGGACTTCCCAGGGCACGACCGCCGCTGTGGGCTGGGTCTTTGCAGAAAGCGGCTGCGCAGCGGGCAGGAAGCCCTTGGCCAGACGCGCCAGGTTGAGTTGCCCGCTGGCGTCGCGCGACAGGCTCAGGCTCGGTCCCTTCCATTCGATGGACGCAAGGTCAATCCGGCGCGCCAGCGGCTCAACCCGGTTGAGCTTCACGCCCAGGCGCTCCCACGACAACACGCCCGCCCCGCCCTCCACCAGCTTCAGCCCGGAGATCGCAACATCACCCGAAATCCAGACCTGCGGCAGCTCGCGCTGCGCAAAGTCCAGCTTCAGGTCCAGTTGCAGCACCCCGGCCTCGGGCTTGACGGGCCAGGCGGACGGCCAATAGGCAAAGTAAGGCGCCAGGTCGAGCGAAGGAATGGCCAGGCTGGCGTCGGTTTCCCGGTCCACGGCAAACGGCGTGGTGGCGGCACGCGAATCGAAGGCGCTGCCATTGAGCTCGAAGGCCAGTCGCGGCTCGGTCACAACATCTCGGCGCGACGCCAGGTTGCTGAGAAACGGAATGGACACGGCCAGACCACGCAGGTGGTGGGTCGCACCCACGTTGTCATCCACCAAAGTGAACTCGCCGCCTTGCAATTCGATGTTGAACAGAGCAAACCGCGCAGGCTCGCCCGGAGCATCGGACGGCCGCGCGATCAGGCGCTGAACGATGTCGTCCACGTCGTAGCGCCCGTCACCGAGGTGGCGAAGGGCCACACGCGGTTGCTCGATCTTCAGGGCGTCAATCACTGGCGCCAACCGCAGGACGGACTGCAGCTCAGCGTTCAGATACACCCGCGCCACGGAAAGCTGTTCAGCGTCCCCCTGGGCGCTGGCGACGCGAAACCCCTCAATGGTCAAAGCCAACGACCAAGGCCGAAAGTCCACACGTTCAACCGTTACGTTGCGGCCCAGCACCTGACTGCCCTGCTTTTGCAGTTGCCATTTCAGGAGCGCCGGCACCGCGAGCCAGGAGACCAGCCACAGCGCCAACACGCTGGCCACGGTCCAGACCGCGCGTCGGAACCAGGGGTTTGTGAAGGAGACAGGAAGACTTGTGCTCATGGTCGCGGGGCTGGATGAATGGCCAGGCGCCAGTGTCTCCGAACTCTTGCACCTCGGCGTCAAGGTGCTTCAAGGTCGCCAGAAACAAGAAACCCCGACAAACAGGGTTTGCCGGGGTCGACGGCGGGCTTGATGCTCATGCCGTCATTTTTGGCGGAGGGAGTTGGATGTCTCTCCAGCCTGGAAGCAACAGATTGCTCCCGTTGGGGGCCGTCATGCGGTTGCACCACTGGGTCGGCTGATGCCGGTCCTGAGACCGACAGGGCAAGCGTACTCCCGCACCTTGCAAGGAGCAACAGAAGGCGGCGAAATGGCCCATGAAGCTTTTCAATGGCACCGCCGCGGGCTATTCAGGGAGTCCAAAACACGGTTTTGCAACATGAAAGGTGGGTACTGCCCGACAAACGGTGAAAGACGACCGACCCCGCCGCAAGCCTTGCAGGCACTGGCTTTTCCGCTAGCGAACCGCTTGAGCGGTCGGTCGAAGCCGAATCTTTATAACTCAAAGTGTCTTTAAACAATGTTCTAAACATTGACTGGGTATTTATAAGCCCATACCATCCGCCCACTTTGACCCATCAAGGGTTAACCCCGACCGCGGCCAGCACTGGCCAAGTCGATCGCCAAACCCATTTGCAAGGCCATCGACAGCGACCAAACTGGGCCAGGCCGAATCCTTCCTCGGCCGACGCCATGAACGGAGCGACACCATGACAACCTTCACCACGCCACACAAGAACACCTCAGGTGTCGTGGCATCCCTCAAGACCACGCTGCGTGACACCTGCCGTGGATTCCTCGCCATCACTCACAACAGCGTAGCCTTGCTGGGCACCTTGTTCGCCGTTGGTCTCATCGTGCTGAGTGCGCGGGGCGACCTTCGCCAGAACGCTGAGCAGCAGTTGCTCGGCTGGTTGTTGCAGAGGCAAGAAGCCTCCATGGACGTGCCTCTGATTGCGGTGGAGCCCACCGCCATCGACCGCGTGACCGCCGCCGATCCTGGCGACCTGCCCAAGCAGCAAGCCAATGTGACTTTCTGGCTCAGCCGAAAGTACCGTGTGGCGCCCGAGCCGCTGGGTGCCCTGGTGGCCGAGGCATTTGAAATCGGTGAGAAAGCCAAGCTGGACCCCACGCTCATCCTCGCCGTCATGGCCGTGGAGTCGCGCTTCAACCCCTTTGCGCAAAGCCCTGTGGGAGCGCAGGGCCTGATGCAGGTCCTGACCCGGGTGCATACCGACAAGTACGAAGACTTTGGCGGTCAGCTGGCCGCTTTCGACCCCGTGTCCAACCTGCGCGTGGGCGTTCAAGTGCTGCAGGACTGCATCAAGCGCGCTGGTTCGGTCGAAGGAGGCCTGCGCCTCTATGTGGGCGCTGTCACCAGCGACGGCGGCTGGTACATCGACAAGGTGATGGCCGAGCACCTGCGCATCCAGAGCGTGGCCTTGGGCAAACCCTTGCAGCGCTATGTTCCACCAGCACGCACTGTCAACGTGGTTGCACCGGCCCAGACCGCTCCAGCCGTGGCGCCCGGCACCGAAATCGAGGCCGGTCCTGCAGCCCCGGCTGCCACCCCGGCACCGGCTGCGCTGGCGCAGTCCTGAACCATCGAAAGCCGGCGCACCCGATGCGCCGGCCTTTTTGAGACCGGCCAGCCAAGGCCATGGCCCTCGGCTAAACTTCCCGGGTGCGCAACTGGCGATAGGCGAGCAACCTCATAAATCCAATGGAGAGGTCTGCCGCTGACGTGGCCCCCCTGCCCGATCTTTCCAAGTATCGATCCGCGGCCGGGACAACCACTGGGAAGCGTGCCACCCAAGCTGATGCAGCGCGGGTGTTCAGCCGTTCGCCTGGGCAGCCCTTGTCAACGCGCAAGGATTCACCTCTAGAAGGACTGCCATGTTCGACCGCAACATTCTCATCGAACAAACCGACCCCGAGCTGTTCGCAGCCATCCAGGCTGAAAACACACGCCAGGAACACCACATCGAACTGATCGCCAGCGAGAACTACGCCTCGCCCGCCGTGATGGCGGCCCAAGGTACCCAGCTCACCAACCAATACGCCGAGGGCTACCCCGGCAAGCGCTACTACGGCGGCTGTGAGTTTGTCGACATCGCAGAACAATTGGCCATCGACCGTGTGAAGCAAATCTTTGGAGCCGACGCTGCCAATGTGCAACCCCACTGCGGCGCCTCGGCCAACGAAGCGGTGTTCCTCGCCTTCCTCAAGCCCGGCGACACCATCATGGGCATGAGCCTGGCTGAAGGCGGCCACCTCACCCACGGCATGGCGCTCAACATCAGCGGCAAGTGGTTCAACGTCGTCTCCTACGGCCTCAACGACAAGGAAGAGATCGACTACGACGCCATGGAACGCAAGGCCCACGAGACGAAACCCAAGCTCATCATTGCGGGAGCATCTGCTTACAGCCTGCGCATCGACTTCGAGCGATTCGCCAAGGTGGCCAAAGACGTGGGAGCGATCTTCCTGGTCGACATGGCGCACTACGCCGGTTTGATCGCCGCCGGCGTTTACCCCAACCCGGTACCTCACGCCGATGTGGTCACGTCAACCACCCACAAGAGCTTGCGCGGACCGCGCGGCGGCATCATTCTGATGAAGGCCCAACACGAGAAGGCGATCAACAGCGCCATCTTCCCCGGCCTGCAGGGCGGCCCGCTGATGCACGTGATCGCGGCCAAGGCCGTGGCATTCAAGGAAGCACTTGCACCCGAGTTCAAGACCTATCAGCAGCAAGTACTGACAAATGCGCGCATCGTCGCCGAAACGCTCGTTTCACGCGGACTGCGCATTGTCAGCGGCCGGACTGAAAGCCACGTGATGCTGGTCGATCTTCGCGCCAAGGGCATCACCGGCAAGGAAGCCGAGGCGGTGCTGGGCAGCGCCCACATGACGATCAACAAGAACGCGATTCCCAACGACCCGGAAAAGCCGATGGTGACCAGCGGCGTGCGGATCGGCACCCCGGCCATGACCACGCGCGGCTTCAAGGACGAAGAAGCCCGCGCAACCGCGCACCTGATTGCCGACGTGCTGGACAACCCACGCGACCTGGCCAACATCGAATCCGTCCGTGCCAAGGTCAACGCCTTGACCGCACGTTTCCCGGTCTACAGGTAACGCCAGAGAGCGGCATCACGCGATGAAATGCCCTTTCTGCGGCCATCTTGAAACCCAGGTCGTGGAAACGCGCATCTCCGAAGACGCGGATTTCATCCGCCGTCGGCGCCAGTGCGGGCATTGCGAAAAGCGCTTCACCACCTATGAGCGGCCCGAGGTGAGCTTCCCCGCGGTTGTCAAGAAAGACGGCCGCAGGGTGGACTACATCCCGGGAAAATTGCGCGCGTCGTTCGCCCTGGCGCTGCGCAAGCGCCCTGTGAGCACGGAGCAAGTGGACGCCGCCATCGAGCGCATTGAAGAAAAACTGCTCAACCTGGGCGCCCGCGAAGTACCCGCCACACGCCTCGGCGAGATGGTGATGCGCGAACTCAAGAAGCTGGACAAGGTGGCCTACGTGCGCTTTGCCAGCGTGTACCGCAGCTTTGAGGACATAGACGAGTTCAAGGCTTTGGTGGACGAAGTTCAGCGATGAGACGGACCCACATGTGCCGGGTCCGTGAGCAATTTCACGGCGTTTGAAGCTCGTGAGTAAATCGGTGTTTTTAGAACACTTTAATACTATTTTTCAGTCAGCCATCCAGCGCCGGTAGGCACATGAGATTAGTCACTCAGGGTGCTGAAAAATACTGCTTCTGGCGTATTCACCGACCTCTGAAAACCACAGCAAAAAAAGTGACCGTCTATCCTCTGCAGCATGCAGTTCAGCGACTGTTCAAGGCTGGCTGGGATATCACGCTGAAAATCCGGGTGTGAAACATTCCCTTACCCGCACCCCTATCCGCGCTCACCACCAGCAGCTCGGTCTGACGTTGATCGAGCTGATGGTCGCGATCACCGTCATGGGCGTGTTGATGGCCATTGGAATTCCCAGCTTCCAATCGAGTATTGCGTCCAGTCGAGTCACCACCACGAACAACGATTTTGCGAGCTCCATGGCGTTGGCAAGAAGCGAGGCTATTCGTCGCGGCACGCGAATCACGGTCTGCAAGAGCACCGACGGTGCCACGTGCGTCACCGCAGGAGACTGGGCACAAGGCTGGATTGTGTTTGTGGACACCACTCGTGCAACGGCAGACGCCGCAGTAGACGCGGGTGAGGTTGTCGTCTCTCGCACTCAAGCCAGCTCGGCAGGCATCGTGATTGCCGGGGAAGCTGCGGTGGCGAACTTCATTTCTTTTTCCGCCGACGGTACGGCCAGAACCATGACGGGCGCTGCACAGCAAGGGCGTGTCAGGGTTTGCAGCACCTCCGCATCGTTGGACAACGCAAGGCGCGCCCGAGACATCACACTGGCAGGAACCGGCAGGTTGACGATCGCGATCCCAGCTTCCGTTGTAGCCACTTGCCCCCTCACCTGACCCAACATGTCCAAGAAAAAGCACCCATTTCAACGCACTGCAACAGGCACAAGCCGCCAGCGTGGCGTGGGCCTGATTGAGATTCTGGTCGCGGTGCTCATCCTCTCTCTGGGTCTGCTCGGCATGGCGGGCCTGCAGGCGAACGCACTGAAGGCAAACCAAGGCAGTTACACACGCAGCCAGGCAGTGATGTTGAGTTACTACATTCTTGACGCAATGCGCGCAGACCGCGGGAATGCGGTCGGTCTGTCTTACAACATGGCGGCTACTTGTTTGCCTGGCGCCATCACCACTCCCGATCTTGCAGGAAACACCCGTCGCGACTGGCTGACCAGCCTGAGAGTCAACTTGGGCGACGCCAACACGACCTGCGGAGCGATCACGTGTGATGCGGACGGAAATTGCACCGTCACGATCACCTGGGACGACTCGAGGGCTGCTGGCGGAACGGTCCAAACCATTCAAACCTTTGAGACCCGGAGCCGCATATGAGCGCGCGCCGCAGTACTTCATTCCGTGCTTTTCCTCGTCAGGCGGGATTCAGCCTGATCGAGCTCATGGTCGCGCTGGTGCTGGGCCTGGTGGTCATCGGTGGAGTCATCAACATTTTCCTCACCAACCAGCAAGCCTCTCGCTCGAATGAAGATTTGGGACGCTTGCAGGAGAGTTCCCGTGTTTCGTTCGAACTGATGGCGCGCGAGATCCGGCAAGTGGGTGGAAACCCATGCGGGGCATTGGTGACGTCCAACGTACTCACCAACGCCGCCAATCTTTGGTGGGCCAATTGGGACCCACGTGGCACCCTCGAAGGCTTTGATGCTGGCGTTGAAGCGACCGGTATCGTGGCAATCGGTAACGGAGTAGGCCAGCGAACCAACAACTCCAGTGCAATCCGGGTATTGAGTGGCGGCATGTTTGATGGGATTCCCATCACAGCCCACGATCCAGCCACCGGCGTTGTGACATTGGACAGGACCAATCACGGCTTTGTGAATGGTGACTACGTCGTGATCTGCGACGGAGAGACCGCTGCCATCGCGCAAGTCACTGCGACCTCAACTGCGGGTGTGGGCAGCATCACCCATGGTCTCGGTGGCGCGGTCGCAGCTGTTGCAAACGTCTCGGTAGGGCGTCCAGGCAACTGCTCGATAGCGCTGGCCTTCCCGACTCCTGCCAATTGCGCAACTGCGAATGCCAAAACTTTTGCGGCTGGCGGCTACGTCACACGGTACAGCGCAAACACATGGTTTGTGGGCAACAACATCCGGGGCGGTACGTCTTTGTTCCGCATCGGACCGAACGACGTTGCTCCCGTCGAAGTTACCGATGGTGTAACCAACATGACCATCGAATATCTGACCATGAGCCCTGCCCCGGTGGGCATCGCTGCGGACTGGGTGAACGCGGCGGCCATCGCCGCATGGGTTCCCACTGCAGCAGCGCCAGCGGCTGTCGTGGCTGTGCGCTTGCAGCTGGACATGCAATCGCTGGACAACAGCGGCACCGACCGAGCCCCGCTCCGCCGCCAGCTCATCCACGTGGTGAACCTCCGCAACAGGGCCGTACCATGAAGAATGCTCGACGGTTGGATCAAACACGCACTTTGAAAAGGCACAGGTCCTCGCAGGAAGGGGTGGCGCTTGTTGTTGCACTGATCCTGCTGGTGGTCATGACGTTGGTCGGACTCAGCGGCTTGCGGAACGTGACGCTGGAAGAGCGAATGACTGCGAACACATTTGATCGCAGCATCTCCTTCCAGGCAGCGGAAGCCGCGCTGAGGGAAGCAGAGGCATTGGTGCAAGCGCAGAACGCGCTCCCGGCCATGCAGCCCGCCGCAGGTACCGCTTGCAACGCTGTCACCGCTGTGTGTGGTGCACCCGTTGCACCGAATCTGGAACCTTGGCTGAACAACGCCACCCCTTGGGCCGATGCTGCCACGCTGAACAACCGCGGCGTCACCATCACCCCTCAGTACATGATTGAGTTTCTGGGAAACACGTTCACGTGCACCCCCGGTGCGGTCGGAAGCGCCACGAATTGCTCGAGATACCGAATCACCGCACGAAGCAACGCAGGCGCAGACCGCTCGGTGGTCATCCTGCAATCCATATTTGCACCGTTTTGAAGTCTGGGAGAGAAGATCATGACCGTCCTGTCAAAACTGAACCTTTCACTGCAGGTGGCTGCAATCACCACCATCATGGTCTCTACGGCCACAGTCAGTGCGCTGGATTGGCCAACCAAGCCACTGAGCGCGACAGTCAGTGCCAAACCGTTGACGATGCTCATCGCAGGAAAAGATCACAAGTTCTTCTACGAGGCCTACAACGACGCCAGCGATATTGATGGGGACGGCATCCTCGACACACGCTTCAAGCCAGGCATCACCTATTACGGCCTCTACGATTCCACCCTGTGCTATGGGTATGGAGGTACCGGCAACTCCGGACTGTTCCAACCCATCAAGGCAGCAGATGCGCAAGGACGGTGCCTTGGGACGGTCGCGGCCGAGAGCGGTCAATGGTCTGGCAACTGGTTGAACTATGTAACCACCAGCCGAATTGATGCACTGCGCAAAGTCCTGTACGGCGGCACGCGAGAGGTGGACAGCAACACACAAACGGTCCTGCGACGGTCCTACATTCCGCAGGATGCGCACAGCTGGGGCAAGGAATACCACCGCAGCCACGGCTACAACATCAGCGACTACACAGACCTCGCCGATTTGACATCGGACAACGTGAGGCATTTCTTTGGCAACCTGACGGCCAACAGAAGCACCAATTGCAGCACGCTCGACACTTGCAGCAGCTTGCCCCCGCTGCTTCGAATCCGCACCACTGTTGGAAACAACGCCCGTATTTGGGAGTGGGCGTCCAAAGAGCGACCCGTTCTGCAAGACAACCTCTCCAGCGGAAACTTCCCCGCTGGAACCGGCAGCGAGCGCAACCTCACGGTTCGCGTTGAGGTGTGCACCTCTGCGTTCAACACCGGTTGCAAGCTTTACCCCAATGGGCAATACAAGCCGATCGGCCTGCTGCACGATTACGGCGAAACCGATGCCATGTTGTTTGGCTTGATCACGGGCAGCTATGACCAGCACATGTCTGGCGGGCGCTTGCGCAAGGTAGTGTCTTCCTTCAGCAATGAAGTTACCGCTTCAACAGGTCAGTTTGTCGCTGGCGCGCGCATCGTGACCACCTTCGACAAATTGCGTATTCGAGGTTTCAACCAGAGCAGCAATTCCAGTGAATACTGGAAATCCAATCCGTACACAGACTCGGCCAAATCTCCTACCGAAGGACAACTGGTTGATTGGGGAAATCCGATTGGCGAAATGATGTATGAGGGCATTCGCTATTTCAGCGGGAAGAAGTCTCCCACGGCCAGCTACAACACCTCCACCACGTTTGACACTGCAGTGGGTTTGAGCTCTGTCACCTGGGACGACCCCTACGACAAAGTCGGCAGTGCAGCCAAAGGGTCGTTCTGTGCACGCGCCAACTTCCTGACCATCTCCGACATCAACCCCTCTTTTGATGGCGACCAGATTCCCGGGAGCTATTGGAATGTGCGTGGCACCCCCTCGAAGTTCACAGGTGACATTGGCACCATCAATTCTGAGCTGTTGGCCAAGACGATTGGTGATGTGGAAGCACTGACCAACCAGCTGTTCTTCATCGGCGAGGTGGTAACGAACAACGACGCAGCACCATCACCCAAGAACTTGACGTCACTGGGACGAGCCCGCGGTCTCTCACCGGAAGAGCCCACCAAGCAGGGATCCTTCTCGGCAGCCGCCTTGGCCTACTATGCGAAAACGGTGGACTTGCGACCTGAAGCAGGGCTCCCTGGCAATCAAAACATCGACACCTACTCGGTGGCGCTGAGTTCACCGCTGCCACGCATTGAAGCGCGCATGAACGGCGGCCGAACCATCAGCTTGGTGCCCTTCGCCAAATCGGTTGGTGGGTCTGGAATCATCGGGTTGAAAGGCAACTACCAGCCAACGAACCAGATTGTTGATTTTTATGTGGAGCAAATTGCCAACTCCTCGGGTCCCACGGGCCCAGACTACAACGCGACGATCAACGGGGGTCGGTACTACGCCCGCTTCCAGATCAACTACGAAGACGTGGAGCAAGGCGGCGACCACGAC
>JBBQSX010000134.1:0-10097 GCA_038213545.1 Burkholderiales bacterium | reverse complement strand
GGTCACGTCGTCAACACCGACCTGCTCAGCCGATTGGAAAAAATCGCTGGCCTGCAGGCCAAGACCGATGCTGCGTTCGAACGCATGAACTCGTTCATTGCCATGCGGCGCGGGCTGAGCATGACGATCAACGAACTGGTCAGCCTCGGTGTGGACATCACCGAGCTCAAGACGCGGATCGTGGAGCTCAACCAACACGTCAGTGACGCCGCACGCGACTACATGACGGCGCGCATCACGAACGACACCGGCGTGCAGCAGCTGCGTGAAGAAGTGGCGGCCATCGAAAACGTGGCGGGACTCGAGAGCCCGCTGGACTTCACCGGTGTGCAGGTCGAGCGCCTGCCGCTGGCCTCCGACTCGATCAAGATCGATCTCCAGTACTTCTCGTACGGCAGCAACGACGACAGCAGCGCCACGGCAATCGCGAACATCGAGGGCGTGATCCGGGAGTCGACCTCGTCGCTGGGCCCCGCAGCGCGGGACGTGCCCAAAACGGCTGCCGCGCAAGTGCAACAGCAGCTCAAGAACCACAGCCTGATCGGCACCATCGTGATCACCGCCAGCGCCACCCACCGGTCCTCGGCCATGTTGCAACCGCTCAAGCTTGACGTTGACAAGGCGGTCGAGGTCTGGAACAGCGTGCACAGCGCGGCGGGTGAGGGCATCAACACCACCGATCTCGCTTCGATGATCCAGACGTCCGAAGCACAGGGCGGCGCAGCCGGCGCCAACAACCTCACCCTGCTCACCGGCGCGAACTACGGCTCCAGCTTCATCGGCATGGTGCACATGGTCAACAACGAGGTCGCCGGCACCGGGCTGGCCGCTGATCAGGAAGAGGCGATGCAGGAGCAGCTGCGCATGGGTGGCTGGCTCAAGGCGGCCACCGGGGGCTTTGGTGTCGACGAATCGGTGCTGGAGAACGTGCGCAAGTTGCTCAGCACGCAAAACGTGTCCACCCATGTCAACCTCATCGTGCTGGGCAGCGTGCCCTCGCTGGCCTCGTCGCAGTTGCGCATGGGCGTTGCGACCTTGCTCGACGACCCGCAGCGGGGTAGCTCCAGCGCGCATGGCCAGTCCTTTGAGCCGCGCCAGACCGCAAGTTCCATGGCCGACAGTTCACTCAAGGGCGGTCAGCAGGCCGCCGTGCAAAGCGGCCTGATGCAAAGCGTCATCCAGGGCCTGGGCACCATCGACCATGGCAGCAACAAGGTGGTCGACCTCAACACCTTGATGAATGCGTTCGACAACTACATCACCCAGGTCTCGGACATCAAATCGGTGGGCATACCGATCAGCTTTTTCTTCAAGAAAATCTCCAAGGCGCACATCGCTCAGCTGTGGCTCGACAAGTACTTCGCCCTGACCAAGAACAAGGGCGATCCCGCTGCTGCCAAGGCTGCGCCGACGAAGTGACCGGGCGCACCCGGCCGGGTGGGGCGCACCCGTAAAATCAGGGTTTGCGCGGCCGCGACCGGTGCGCTCCTTCTTCCTTCTGCGCGGCCCGCGCGCCAGCCCCATGTTGACCTTCCAGCAAATCATCCTGACCTTGCAGTCCTACTGGGACAAGCAAGGCTGCGCCCTGCTCCAGCCCTACGACATGGAGGTGGGCGCTGGCACCAGCCACACCGCCACCTTCCTGCGCGCCCTCGGCCCCGAGCCCTGGAAAGCCGCCTACGTGCAGCCCAGCCGCCGCCCCAAGGACGGCCGTTACGGCGAGAACCCCAACCGCCTGCAGCACTACTACCAGTACCAGGTGGTTCTGAAGCCAGCGCCCAGCAACATCCTGGAGCTCTACCTCGGCAGCCTGGAGGCGCTGGGCTTCGACCTGAAGAAAAACGACATCCGCTTCGTGGAAGACGACTGGGAAAACCCCACGCTCGGCGCCTGGGGCCTGGGCTGGGAGGTGTGGCTCAACGGCATGGAAGTGACGCAGTTCACCTACTTCCAGCAAGTGGGTGGCATCGACTGCAAACCCATCACCGGCGAGATCACCTACGGCCTGGAGCGCCTGGCCATGTATCTGCAGGGCGTGGACAACGTCTACAACCTGAAGTGGACCGACACGCTGAGCTACGGCGACGTGTACCTGCAAAACGAGAAGGAACAGTCGGCCTACAACTTCGAGCACAGCGACGCCGATTTTTTGTTCACGGCTTTCACTGCGCACGAGAAGCAGGCCAGGCATCTGATGGAGCAACAGCTCGCGCTGCCGGCGTACGAGCAGGTGCTCAAGTGCGCGCACAGCTTCAACCTGCTGGATGCGCGCGGTGCCATCAGCGTGACCGAGCGCGCCGCCTACATCGGCCGCATCCGCAACCTTGCGCGCGGTGTGGCCCAGAGCTATTACGAGAGCCGCGAGCGCCTGGGTTTTCCCATGGCGCCGCGCGAGTGGGTGGATCAGATGACGAAGAAGGCTGCGTGAAGTCACACATCCCGTTCGCCCTGAGCTTGTCGAAGGGCTCACCAACACCCGGGCGGGGGCTTCGACAAGCTCAGCCCGAACGGATCTGAACTGAAAAATGACCGCACATAATTTGCTCGTCGAACTGTTTGTTGAAGAGCTGCCGCCCAAGGCCTTGAAGAAGCTCGGCGATGCCTTCGCCACCGTGCTGGCCGACCAGCTCAAGGCCCAGGGCCTCGCGCCTGCAGATGCGGTGGTGACGGCCTTTGCCTCGCCGCGCCGCCTGGCCGCGCACGTCACCGCGGTGCTGGCCCGTGCGGCCGACAAGGCCGTGTCGCAAAAGCTCATGCCGGTGAGCGTGGGCCTGGACACCAGCGGCCAGCCCACGCCCGCGCTGCTCAAGCGCCTGGCGGCCCTCGGTGCCGATGCGTCGGCCGTGGCCGGCCTCAAGCGCGCGCCCGACGGCAAGGCCGAAGCCCTGTTTTACGAGAGCGTGGCGCACGGTGTTGAACTGGCCGCGGGCCTGCAGAGGGCGCTGGACGAATCGCTGGCCAAGCTGCCGATCCCCAAGGTCATGAGCTACCAGCTGGAGTCCGACTGCGAGTTGCCTGGCTGGAGCAGTGTGAACTTCGTGCGGCCGGCGCATGGCCTCGTGGCCTTGCACGGCAGCAGCGTGGTGCCGGTGAAGGCGCTGGGGCTGACCTCTGGCAACAGCACACAGGGCCACCGCTTTGAAGCCGCCGTGTCGCCCGTGGTCTTGAAAGACGCCGACAGTTACGCGGCCACGCTCGCCAAGGACGGCGCCGTGATCGCCTCTTTCGCCGAGCGCAAGGCCGAAATCGCTCGCCAGCTGGCTGCTGCCGCGGCCAAGGTGGGTGGTGGTTGCAAGCCGATTGAAGACGATGCGCTGCTCGACGAAGTGACCGCGCTGGTCGAGCGGCCCAACGTGCTCATTTGTGAGTTCGAGGCGCAGTTCCTCGGCGTGCCGCAGGAATGCCTGATCCTCACCATGAAGGCCAACCAGAAGTACTTTCCGCTGCTCAATGCGCAGGGCAAGCTCACCAACCAGTTCCTGGTGGTCAGCAACATCAGCCCCACGGATGCGAGCGCGGTGATCGGCGGCAACGAGCGCGTGGTGCGCCCGCGCCTGGCCGACGCCAAGTTCTTCTTCGACCAGGACCGCAAGAAGACGCTGGCCTCGCGTGTTGAAGGCCTGGGCAGGGTTGTCTATCACAACAAGCTGGGCACCCAGGGCGAGCGCACGGAGCGGGTGCGCGCCATCGCACGTGCCATTGGCCAACAGCTCGGTGGTGATGTGCTTGCCAAGAGCGCCGACACCGCCGCGCAGCTCGCCAAGACCGACCTGCTCACCGACATGGTGGGCGAGTTTCCCGAGCTGCAGGGCATCATGGGCGGCTATTACGCGCGCCACGACGGGCTGACCGAAGACATCGCATTTGCTATTGAAGACCACTACAAGCCGCGCTTCGCGGGCGACGAACTGCCGCGCAACTTGGCGGGTGTGGTGGTGGCGCTGGCGGACAAGCTGGAGACGCTGGTGGGCATGTTCGGCATCGGCAACCTGCCGACGGGTGACAAGGACCCGTTTGCGTTGCGACGGCATGCGCTGGGTGTGATCCGAATGTTGCTTGAGAAGGACTTGGGCGTTGACCTGAAGCCCTTGCTGGACAAGGCCTACGACGCCTTCGGCGACAAACTTCCCACCGTTCGCGCTGAGCCTGTCGAAGCCCTCGCCAGCTTCATCTACGACCGCCTTGCGGGCAGCTTGCGCGAGCAGGGCAGTACCGCACAGGAAGTCGATGCTGTGCTCGCGCTGAGACCCCAGCGCCTCGGTGACGTGCCCAAACGCCTCTCGGCTGTGCGCGCCTTCGCTGACCTGCCCGAAGCCCCCGCGCTCGCCGCCGCCAACAAACGCATCGGCAACATCCTCAAAAAGTCCGAAGGGGACGTCGCAGCAACAGTGAACGAGTCCGCGCTGGTCGAACAGGCCGAAAAGGCGCTCTTCGTCGCCATGCAAACGACCGTGCCCGCTGCCAACGCCAGGTTCGACGCCGGCGATTACACCGCCAGCCTGCAATCCCTCGCCGCACTGCGCGCCCCGGTCGACGCCTTCTTCGACGGCGTCATGGTCAACGCCGAGGACCCGACACTCAAGGCCAACCGCCTCGGATTGCTAAAACAGTTGCACGAGGCCATGAACCGCGTGGCCGACCTCTCGCGCCTGGTGGCATGAGGACCCCCACGCTCCACCGCTTCGCGGGTCGCTGCCCCCCATGGGGGTGCGGCCTTGCTTGGGGCGGCCCTGCGCTGCGCCCCTCCTTCGGAAGCCCGCCATGAAACTTCTCATCCTCGACCGCGACGGCACGCTCAACCGCAGCCGCGACGATTACGTTGCCTCGCCGGACGAGTGGGAGGCCTTGCCTGGTGCGCTCGAGGCGGTGGCGCGGCTCAACCAGGGCGGCTGGCGCGTGGTGCTGGCCACCAACCAGTCCGGCATCGGGCGCGGGCTGTTCGACATGGCTTCGCTCAACGCCATCCACGCCAAGATGCACCGCAAGCTGGCCGCAGCCGGAGCGCGGGTGGATGCGGTGTTCTTCTGCCCGCACGCCCCCGATGAGGGCTGCCTCTGCCGCAAGCCAATGCCCGGGTTGTTCACGCAGATCGGCGAGCGTTTCGGTGTTTCGCTGGCATCGGTGCCGGCAGCCGGCAATGCGCTGCGCCATGTGAGGGCGGCGGCGGCCGCGGGCTGTCCGGCCCACCTGCTGCTAACAGGCCAGTCCGAGCACCTGCGCGGCCGTGTCGGCATGGGGTCGGATACCGATCTCGCCGCGCTCGCGCCCGACCTGCCCGCCGGCACCCACACTCACGACGATCTCGGCGCCTTTGCCGACTGGCTGCTCGCGCAGCCCACGACCTGAACGGCCTCCATGTACCTCATCCATCTCCTGCGCTCGATCCTGCACACGCTGTTCATGGCTGTGACGGTGGTGCCATGGGCGCTGGCGGTGCTGATCGCCGCCCCCTTTCTCAACAGCACGCAGATCTACTGGATGTGTGCCGGCTGGCTCAAGTTGGCGGTCAATGGCGGCACGGTCATTCTCGGTATCAAGAACCACGTGATCGGTTTCGAGAACCTGCCGGTGGGCAGCACCGCGCCGGCGGTGTTGCTGGTCAAGCACCAGTCCACCTGGGAGACCTTCAGCATGCCCGCGCTCATGCCTCACCCGCTGGCTTACGTGTTCAAGAAAGAACTGCTGTACGTGCCGTTTTTCGGCTGGGCCATGGGCCGCATGGACATGATCCACATCGACCGCAGCAAACGCGCGCAGGCCTTCAACAAGGTGGTGGAGCAAGGCCAGCGCCTGCTCAACCAGGGCACCTGGGTGATCATGTTTCCCGAAGGCACCCGCATCCCGCGCGGCCAGAAGGGCACCTACAAGAGCGGTGGCACGCGCCTGGCGGTGGAGACCGGCGCGCCGGTTATCCCGATCGCCGTGACCTCGGCCAAATGCTGGCCGCGCAAAGCCTTTGTGAAGAAGCCGGGCACGGTGGAGTTTTCCATCGGCAAACCGATCCCCAGCGCGGGTCGGCAACCCGATGAACTGATGCGCGAAGTCGAAGACTGGATCGAAGCGGAAATGCACCGCCTCGACCCCACGGCCTACCCCAAGGGCTGAGCCAGCCATGCAGCGCTTCCTACAGCTGGCGCTCGACTTCCTCGGCGGCCCCGACCCCGAGCCGCTGCGGCCAGCGCCCCCGCCGCGCGTTGACGTGGCCGCAGCACCCGCGCTGCCGATGACCCAGGTGTTCCAGCCCGCGGCCTGGCACCACCCGCGTGCCAACCGCACGCTGCGCCTGGGCTCATGCGATGTGGCCTACGAATTCAAGCGCGGCAAGCGCCGCACCATCGGCTTGTCGGTGAGCCCGGACGGCCTGAGCGTGAGCGCGCCGCGCTGGACGCCGGTGGGCGAAGTCGAGGCCCTGCTGCACGACAAGTCGGCCTGGGTGCTGGAGAAGCTGCAGAACGCTCGCGAGCGCGCCGGCCACTTGGCGCAGGCCCGCATCATCTGGGCCGACGGTGCCGAGTTCGACTACCTGGGTGAGCGCCTGCGCCTGGTGCTCGACCCGGCGCACGGCTTCACGCAGGTGGGCGCGGTGTTCGAGACGGCCGCCGCTCCAGGTGCACTGGCCACGCTGCGCATGGGGCTGGCGGGCAATGCCAGCGAAACGCAGATCCGCGACGCCGCGCAGGCCTGGCTGATGAGACAGGCCAAGGCCCTGTTCGCCCAAAGGCTGGATCACTTTGCGCCGCAATTGGGTGTGCGTTATTCGAAGCTGCGCCTGTCAAGCGCCGGTACGCGCTGGGGCAGCGCCAGCGCCGACGGCACCATCCGCCTGAACTGGCGGCTGATCCACCTCAAGCTGGAGATGGTGGACTACGTGGTGGTGCACGAGCTGAGCCACCTGCACCACATGGACCACAGCCCGCAGTTCTGGGACGTGGTGGCCAGCGTCATGCCCGACCACGCGTCGCGACGCAAGGCGCTGCGCAGCGCGGCCGTGCCGCTGGGCGAATGAGAATGTGCCCCCACGCTCCGCCGCTGCGCGGGTCGCTGCCCCCCAGGGGGGGGCTGAGCCTGCCTTGGGGCGGCCCTGCGGCTGGCTCGTTGAGCCCCCACGCTCCGCCGCTGCGCGGGTCGCTGCCCCCCGAGGGGTCACGCCTGCCTTGGGGCGGCCCTGAGGCTGGCTGGGCTGAAGCGCCAGACGCCATCGGCGTCCTGTTCGCGCAAGAGCTCGCCCGCCATCCACAACCAGTGCAGGTGCGCCACAGCCTCGCCCATGGCGAAGGTGGTCTGGTGCAGATCGAGCGCGCGGGGAAACAGCACCGGCAGGATGTCGGCACCGCTGCAAGGCTTGGCACGGCAGGCCACGCGCACCTCATCGAGCCGGTCGCGGTGGTGGTCCTGCAACTGCTGGATGCGTTCGTGCAGGCCGGTGAACGGTTTGCCGTGCGAGGGCAGCACCAGCGTGTCCTCGGACAGCGGCAGGTACTTCTTCAACGAGTCGAGAAACAGCGTGAGCGAGTCGGCCTCAGGCTCCTGGTCGTAGACGCTGACGTTGGTCGAAATGCGCGGCAGCACCATGTCGCCGCTGATCAGCACGCCGAGTGCCTCGCAGTGCAGCGCGATGTGTTCCGGTGCGTGGCCAAAGCCGCTGATGCAGCGCCACAGGCGCCCACCGATGGGCACTTTCAGGCCGTCGTACAGCCGGCGGTACTGCGCGGGCACGGACGGCACGAGGTTGGGGTAGTAGCTGGCGCGGCCCCGAATCTTCTCCAGACTCTCGGTATCGCTCAGACCTTGTGAGGCAAAGAAGGCGGCTGCGGCCTCGCCACCAAAGCCGGTGGTGCTTTGTGACCCGATGCGCGCCATGGTGAAGTCGGTCGCGCTCACCCACAACCGGCAGGCCCACTTGTCACACAACCAGTCCGCCAGCCCGATGTGGTCCGGGTGCATGTGCGTGACGATCACGCGCAGCACCGGCAGGCCGTCGAGTTCGTTGGCAAAGATCGATTCCCACTGTGCCTTGGCCGTATCGTGCGAGATGCAGCAGTCCACCACGGTCCAGCCATCGCGGCCGTCGATGTGGTCGCGCAGCAGCCAGAGGTTGATGTGGTCCAGCGCGAAGGGCAGGGCCATGCGGATCCACTTCACGCCGGGTGCAACGTCCAGCGTGTGGCCGGGCTCGGGCAGCGTCCCTCCCAGGGGGTAGTGCAGTCGGGCTTCGAGCTGTTCGCGGGTGGGGTTCATGGGGGCGGATTCCGTTAAGATGCGAGGCGACATTGACGTTGACGTAAACGTCAAGCGTCAGAGCATTCTACGGAGCGGCACCGCCGCGCACTGTCTGCAACCCGACACGGCCTGAAACGACAGCTCTGATCCCATGGCGACGAACCCGACCTACACCATCAGCGATCTGGCGCGCGAGTTCGACCTGACCACCCGCGCCATCCGTTTTTACGAAGACATGGGGCTGCTGGAGCCGCAGCGCGAAGGTCCGGGCGGGCGCAACCGGGTGTATTCGGCGCGCGATCGCACTCGCCTCAAACTGACGCTGCGCGCCAAGCGCCTGGGCTTGTCGCTGACCGAAGCCAAGGACATCATCGACACCTACGACAGCCCGCGCGACACCGGTCCGCAGCTGCGCAAGTTCCTCACCGTGCTGGCCGACCACCGGCGCCAGCTCGAAGAGCAGATGGCCGACCTGTTAGCCAATCTTGACGAGGTGAAGGTGCACGAAAAAGAAGCCCGCGCGCTGCTGGGCAAGCTGGACAAGAAGTCCTGAGTTCATCCTCTGGAGGCGTTGCCATGTCCTTGATCGCCAGCATTGTTGTCGCGCTCGTCGCGCTGTTGCACTGTTACTTTCTCGTGCTCGAGATGTTCCTGTGGGACAAGCCCGCGGGATTGCGCGCCTTTGGCCAGACGCCCGCGTCAGCCGCCGCCACCAAGGTGCTCGCCGCCAACCAGGGCCTGTACAACGGCTTTCTGGCCGCCGGCCTGCTGTGGGGCTTGTGGCTGGGGCCCGAGGGTTTCGGCGTGAAGGTGTTCTTTCTGCTGTGTGTGCTGGTGGCGGGCCTCTACGGCGCGGCCACGGCGAGCCGCAAGATTCTCTACGTGCAGGCGCTGCCTGCAGCACTGGGTCTGGTGCTGGTCTTCTTCAATCGCGCTGGCTGAAGCGGCGGGCGGCAAGCCGCCTGCCCGCGTGGCTGAAATTGACGTTTACGTAAACGTCAACGTAGAATCCAAGGCTTCCCCCACGCAACGACAACGCCGTGAACCCACCCACCTTCGAGCCTCGCAACCCCGGTTTTGAAGTCCGCGTGCGCGAGAGCTTTGCCCGCCAGGCCGCCATGCGGACCCTGGGCGCCACGCTCTCTGTGGTCAAACCCGGGCAAGTGGAAATCACGCTGCCGTGGGCGGAGCCGCTGACGCAGCAACACGGCTTTTTGCACGCGGGCATGGTGGCCACCGCCCTCGACTCGGCCTGTGGCTACGCCGGGTTCTCACTGATGGCGGCAGACGCCGCGGTGCTCACCATCGAGTTCAAGATCAACCTGCTGGCACCTGCCCAGGGCCAGCACTTCCGCATGGTCGGCACCGTCATCAAACCCGGGCGCACCGTCACGGTGTGCGAGGGACATGCTTGGGCCATCGACGGCGGACAAGAAAAACTGGTGGCCACCATGGGCTGCACGCTCATGGCCGTGGTCGGCCGCGACAACATCCAGGGCTGAAGCCCGCTCACATCTTCTTTGGAGACACGACCCATGACGAATCTGCCCGGCCTCAATTTCCAGCTCGGTGAAGACATCGACGCGCTGCGTGACGCGGTGCGCGATTTCGCCCTGGCGGAGATCGCCCCCCGCGCCGCCGCCATCGATCAAAACGACCAGTTCCCCATGGACCTGTGGCGCAAGATGGGCGACCTCGGCGTGCTCGGCATCACCGTGGGCGAGGAGTACGGCGGGGCCGGCATGGGCTACCTGGCGCACATGATCGCCATGGAAGAAATCTCGCGCGCCTCGGCCAGCGTGGGCCTGAGTTATGGCGCGCACAGCAACCTGTGTGTGAACCAGATCAAGCGCAACGGCAGCGAAGCGCAGCGCGCG
>JBBQSX010000133.1:0-10172 GCA_038213545.1 Burkholderiales bacterium | reverse complement strand
GCATGCCGAGCACCACGATGAGGGCCACGGTGTTCAGGTAGAGCGTGTCCAGCGCGAGCAGGCGGTCGGTGGTCTCGGGCCCGAGCAGCAGGCGCCAGCCGCACAGCAGCATGGAGACGGTGATCGCGGCCAGCGCGATGTTCAGGGCGATCTCAAGGATGTTCATGCCGCGCTCCCAGTGCGTGGGTGCTGATGGAAGATCTGCATCAACGGCGCCTCATATCGGTTCTTCATGTCGTCGATCATGGCTTGCGCATCATCGCAGTTGAGCGCGTGCACCAGAATCTCGTGACGCTGTTCGTCGATGACACATGACACTGTGCCCGGCGTGGTGGTGATGATGGTGGCGAACAACGCGTTGACGCGCGGGTGGTCGGTGGCCAGCGGCACAGGCAGCCAAGCTGGTTTCGGTGTGCTCATGGGGCCAAGCACCAGCTTGGCCACGGTGATGTTGGACAGCACGATGTCCTTGAGTACCACCACCGTCAGGCGCAGTGCGGCCATCCAGTGGATGCGATCCCCCGGCTTCAGGAAAGGATGCAGCATACGCGGCAGGATCAGCCCGATGAGCAAGGCCGAGAGCAGGTGCACCAGCTCCACGCTGTGCGAGAGCGCGAGCCAGCTCGCACCCAGCAGCACGGAGAGCACCGGGTGGTCGAACCAGCCAGCCTTGCGGGCCGGATGGAGGTCGGTGGTGGGGGTGGTCATGGGCGTTCCTCCTGGGGCTTGACGGTGGGCGCGGGTCGCACGCCGTCGTAGGTTCGCGTGGTGGGTGTCGTTGCCCGTTCGGGGCCCAGCACCGCGCGCACATACACCGCCGGATCGGCGAGCTGGGCGGCGGTCGCGTCGGTGTAACGCTTGATGGGTGAGGCCAGCACGGCCATGGCCACTGTCATCAACATGATGGCCCACACCGCGCTGAGCAACTTGAGGCTGGCGCCGGACGTGACGGCACCGTCCTGCTCAGGTTGCACGTGCCAGAACACCACCACGCCAGCGCGGGCGAGGCCCACAATGGAGAAGAAGCCCACCAGCAGCACGACGGTCCAGACCCAGGCCTGCGCGGGCAGGCCCGAACTGCTTTCCAGCACCATCAGCTTGCCCAGAAAGCCGGGCAGCGGCGGCAGGCCGGCGGCCGAGGCGGCGCCGAAGATCATCATCAAACCGAGCAGCAGCGGCTCGCGCAGCGCCACGGCAGGCTGCAGCTTGTCGCGCGCCTCGCCACGCTGTGAGGCCATCAGCTCCACCAACAGGAACAGACCGGCAATCACCACCGTGCTGTGCAAGGTGTAGTACAGCGAGGCCGACAGGCTGGCCGGGGTGAACAGACCCACACCCGCCAGGATGGTGCCCACCGACGACACGGTGAGGTAGGCCACCAGACGGGCCATGGTGTGCGCGGCCAGTGCACCGAGTACACCAAGCACACTGGTGGTGAGTGCCAGCGGCAGCAGCCAGCCTTGCACCGCAAGCGCGGCTTCGCCCGCCTCCACGCCGAACACCCCCCAGTGCACGCGGATGATGCTGTAGACGCCGACCTTGGTCATGATGGCAAAGAGTGCGGCTACCGGCGCGCTGGCGGCTGCGTAGGTGGCGGGCAGCCAGAAGTACAGCGGCACGATCGCCGCCTTCAACCCGAACACCACCAGCAGCACCAGCGCCGCAGCGCTTGCGATCAGGGCGGCATCGCCCGTGAGTTGCCCCACACGCAGCCCCACATCGGCCATGTTGAGCGTGCCGGTGACGGCGTACACCATGCCCAGGCCGATCAGGAACAGGCCCGAGGCCGCGAGGTTGAGCACCACGTAGTGCACGCCCATGCGGAAACGCTCCTTGCCCTGCCCGTGCACCAGCAACACATAAGAGGCGATGAGAAGGACCTCGAAAAACACGAAGAGATTGAACAGGTCACCCGTGAGGAAAGCACCGCACAGACCCATGAGCTGAAACTGAAAAAGGGCGTGGAAGTGCCGTCCGCGGCAGTCCCAGCCGCCGGTGGCGTACCACATGGCGGGCACGGCCACGGCATAGGTGAGCAGCACCATCAACGCCGAGAGGCGGTCCACCACCAGCACGATCCCGAACGGCGCAGGCCATTCGCCCAGCCGGTAGACCAGCAACTCACCTTGAGAGGCGTGCCACACCAGGCTCGCGGCCATGAAGGCGCCCAGCAGCATCGACGCCACGGACACACGCCGCCGCCAGCGCAGCCGCGCGTCGTCGTGCCCGCCTCCCTGCGCCGACACGCCCGACGGGTCGCCGATGAGCAGCAACAGCACGGCGGTGAAGACCGGCAAGAGCACCGACAACACGGGCGCGTGTTGCAACCAGAAATCCGTGATCACATCCCACATCAGTGATGCCCTCCGGGCTCACGGCCATCGACGTGGTCGGTGCCGCTCTCGTGCCGGCTGCGCAGGGCGAGCTCAATCACGAAACCGGTGGTGGCAAAGCCGATCACGATGGCGGTGAGCACCAGCGCCTGCGGCAGCGGGTCGGCCACCGGGCCTTCACCCACCAGGATGGGCTGGGCGTTGGTCCACAGCCGGCCCATGGCAAACAGGAACACGTTGACGGCGTAACCGAACAACGACAGGCCCAGCACCACCGAAAAGGTCCGGCCGCGCAGCATCAGGTAGGCCGCGCAGGCGGTGACAAAACCGATGCCGCTGGCCAAGAGAAATTCCATGCTCATGTTGCACTCCCGGACGTTTGAACAGGCGCGGACCCTTCGCGCGACACGGTGCCCAGCACCGAGATGGTCAGCAGCGTGGCACCCACCACCGTGAGGTAGACACCCAGGTCGAACAGCGCAGCGGAAGCGAACGGCAGCTCACCCAACAAGGGCACATGGGGGTGACCGTGTGAGCTGGTGAGGAAGGGCCGGCCGAACAGGAAGGCACCCACGCCGGTGAGCCCGGCAATCCCCAGACCAGCGCCGATCCAGAGCACAAAGCGGCGACCACCGCCGGCCCGCAACAGCGCTTCGGCCCGGGTCTGCCCCAGTGCCATGAACTGCAGCACCAGCGCCACCGCGGTGATCAGGCCGGCGATGAAACCGCCGCCGGGCAGGTTGTGGCCGCGCATGAATATGTAGAGGGTGAAGACCAGCGCCAGAGGCAGCACCAGCGAGGCCGCCACGCGCAACAGCAAGGGCTGAGCGGCAAAGGTCCAGTTGCGGCCTTCGGGGTCCACGGTGGGGCGGCGCGTGCGCATGCCCTCCATGAGCGCGAGCACGCCCAGCGCAGCGATGCCCAGCACCGTGATCTCGCCAAAGGTGTCGTAGCCGCGGAAATCCACCAGGATCACGTTGACGACGTTGGTACCCCCACCGACCGGGATGGATTTTTCGAGGAAGTACCAGGAGATGGACTCGAAGTCGCGCGTGAGCACCAGCCAGGACAGGCCAGCCATGGCCGCACCGGCGGTCAAGGCCAGCGCCACATGGCCCAGCCGGTGGATCGACTTCGTCTCCTTTGGTGAACGCTGCGGCAGCAAGGCCAGGCCCATGAGCAACAGCACGGTGGAGACCACTTCGACCGAGAGCTGGGTCAGGGCCAGGTCGGGCGCGGACAGGCTCACGAAGGTGAGCGCCGTGACCAGCCCAACCACCCCCACCAGCACCACGGTCTGGAAACGCTCGCGGTGCGTGAGCGCGATCGCCACACAGGTGGCCAGCAGCAGCACCCAGACAGCGATGGCCAGCGGTGGTGCAGCCATCAATTCACGGTCACCGGTGCCAATGCTGCTGCCGGCCAGCGGAATGGCGGCCATCACCAGCGCGGCGCCCAGCAGCCACGCCACGTACCGCTGAAGCGAACCGTTTTCCAAGCGGGTCGAGATGCGGCCCGACAAGGCGAACAGGCCATCGATCAAGCCCTCGAACATCTGGCGCCCGGTGACCGGACCGAACCAGTCTTCGGAACTGATGCGGTGCAGCCGCTTGCCGCGCGCCAGCCAGAAGTACAGACCCGCTCCCGCGGCCAGCGCGATCACGCTCATGAGCAGCGGCAGGTTGAAACCGTGCCAGATCGAGAGTTTGTAGCCAGGCAGCGGCTTGCCTGCCAATGCGGTGGCGGCCACATCGACCAGCGGGCCAAAGGTGAGCGCGGGCAAGAGGCCGACCACGATGCACATCGTCACCAGCAGCATCGATGGCAGCTTCATGCCCAGTGGGGGCTCATGAGGGTGCTTGTTCGGCACATCGCCGATGGGACCGTTGAAATACGTGTCGTGGATGAATCGCACCGAATACGCAACGCTGAAGACGCTGCCCAGCGTGACCGCCACCGGCACCAGCCAGGCCCAAACACCGGCCGTGCCTACCACCGCTTCGGTGAGGAACATTTCCTTCGACAGGAACCCGTTGGTGAGCGGAACGCCGGCCATGGACGCTGCGGCCACCATGGACAGCGTGGCCACCCACGGCATGAGCTTGTACAGGCCGCCGAGCTGGCGCATGTCGCGCGAGTGGGTTTCGTGGTCGACGATGCCCGCGATCATGAAGAGCGAGGCCTTGAAGGTCGCGTGGTTCAGCACGTGGAACACGGCAGCCACCGCGGCCAGCGGCGAGCCCAGACCCACCAGGAAAGTGATGAGGCCGAGGTGGCTCACGGTGGAATACGCGAGCAGGCCCTTCAGATCGTGTTTGAAGATCGCGATGAAGGCCGCAAAGATCATGGTCACCAAGCCGGTGGCCGTGACGATCACCTCGAACCAGCCCGAGCCCGCGAGGATGGGGTAGAGCCGCATGAGCAAAAAAACACCGGCCTTGACCATGGTGGCCGAGTGCAGGTAGGCCGACACCGGCGTGGGCGCGGCCATGGCGTCGGGCAGCCAGAAATGGAATGGAAACTGTGCGCTTTTGGTGAAGCAGCCCAGCAAGATGAGCAGCAGCGCAGGCACGAACATCGGGTGGGCCTGGATCTGCGCCACCTGCCCCAGCATGGCACTGATCTCGTAGGTGCCGGCGATCTGCCCCAGCAACACGAAGCCGCCCAGCATGGCCAAGCCACCGCCGCCGGTGACGGCCAGCGCCTGGCGGGCACCGGCGCGCGCATCGGCACGGTGGCTCCAGAAACCCACCAACAGGAAAGACGACAGGCTGGTGAGCTCCCAGAACACCACCAGCAGCAGCAGGTTGTCGGACAGCACCACGCCGAGCATGGCGGCCATGAACAGCATCATCTCGCTGTAGAACTTGGCCACCGAGTCCTTGGGGCTCAGGTAGAAGTGGGCGTAGATGACGATGAGCAGGCCGATGAACAGGATGAGTCCAGCGAACATCATCGACAGGCCATCGAGTTTGAACACCAGGTTCAAGCCGATTTCGGGCACCCACTGCCAGCTGTTCATCACGATAACACCGGCCATGACGGTCGGAGCGTGAGACACCAAGAGCATCAAACTGGCCAGCGTGACCAGCCCGGCCGCCAGTGCCGTGAGCAAACGGGACCTGGAGCCGAGCCACAAGGTGGCCAGGGTACCCAGCAGGAGGGGCAGCAGGACGATGATCAACAGCACAGCAAATCTCTCAAGTTAGCCGACAACTTTACAGGGGAGCACTTACAGAAGGCTGAGTTCCGCATACAGCCTGCAACACGGGTCTACATGCTCATGACTCGGTCCGCTCGGGTGCAACACGGTGCTCTGCACGCAAGGTCCAGGCCAGCGGCGAACCCAGACCGACCACCGCGCCGACGACCCAGAACACCGCACCCACGCCCACCAGGGCGCCCACGGAGCCAAACAGCAAGGGCATCACCACACTCGATCCATTGATGGCCATGGCGCGCAGGCCCAGCGCTTCGCCGTGCCGATGGTGCGGCGTCATCTGGTGCAGGGTGCTCATGATCATGGGTTGCACCGAGCCCAGCGCCAGACCCAGCAGGATCGACAAAGCCGCCATGGACCACGCCGCTTGCACCAGCGGATAAACAGCGAACAACAGCGCGGTGGCGCCCATGGCTGAGGCGATCACCACCGACTCGCGCAAGCGCGCAGCCAGCCAGGGCATGAGCACGCGGATGGCCGTGGCGGCCAGCGCAAACGCCCCGAGGATGGAGCCGATGACCGTGGCGCTCAGCCCACGTTCGTGGCCCAGCACAGGCACGAGGAAGGTGTGTACGTCCCAGCACGACGACAGCATCCAGTTGATGAGCATCAGCTTGCGAAAGCCCGCATCCTTGAGCAGATTCCACGAGGAGCCGCTGGACTGGCGAAGCTCGGGCGCCACCGGTTCGTGTTCAACCGTGTGGCGCACCCAGAACCACGCGAGTGACGGCAACAGGGCGAGCAACAGGAAGGCGGCGCGAAAGCCGAAGCTGTCGATCATCACGCCGGCGGCGAACGGGCCCAGAAAGTTGGAAATGGACGGGCCGATGGCCATCCAGCTGAACACCTGCTTGAGCTCGGTGGCGTTGTTCGCCAGGCGGCCCACGTGGCGCTGCAAAGAGATCATTGCCAGGCCCGTGGCGGCACCACAGGTCAGCGCAGTGAGGCACAACACGCCGAATACCGGGAAGGCCACCGACACCGCCGCACCGGCCGACGCGACGCCTACCGCCAGAGCCACGGGCTTCTTCAATCCGCACCGGTCGGCGTAGCGCCCGGCGGGCAAGGCCATGAAAACCGGCGCGAGCGCAAACAAGGCCAGCAGCATGCCCACAGCCGCCGGGCTGTAGCCCTCGCGCAGCGCCATCAGCGGCGCTGCCATGCGAAAGCCGGTCATGCAGGCATGCAGGCAGATCTGCGCCGCGATCAGCCGTGCCAGGTTGGACCGCAACCCGGGGTTCAAGCGTCCCCGGTGTCGTTGGGGTCCAGCGGCAGCACCGCACTGGCCTGCTCCTGCGGCAGTGCCTCCACCGCCTTGAGCGCGCGGCCCATGGCGCGGCTGCGCGTCTCCGCACTGTCCAGCGTGTTGAGCACGGTCTGTGTCTGACTCTTCACCCGCGCCAGCACATCACCAAACTTGCCGAACTCGGTCTTCACCGCGCCCAGCACCTGCCACACCTCGCTGGAAC
The DNA here is from genome assembly GCA_038213545.1 of Burkholderiales bacterium. Classification (GTDB taxonomy): domain Bacteria; phylum Pseudomonadota; class Gammaproteobacteria; order Burkholderiales; family Burkholderiaceae_C; genus Hydrogenophaga. The sequence goes on along the minus strand of JBBQSX010000133.1, from coordinate 3,150 downwards.
GCTTCTCCAGCGCCAGCGTGCGAAAGCCCATCTGCAGCGAATTGAGCATGGCCATGAGCGTGGTCGGCCCGGCCAGGGTCACGCGGTATTCGCGCTGCAGCACTTCCATCAAGCCGGGCCGGCGCAGCACCTCGGCGTACAGGCCTTCGGTGGGCAGGAACAGGATGGCGAAGTCGGTGGTGTGCGGCGGCTCCAGGTACTTGTCGGCCATGGACCTGGCCTCCAGCTTGATGCGCTGCTCCAGACCCCGTGCTGCGATCTCGGCGCCCTCGGCGTCGGCGCGCTGTTGCGCGTCGAGCAGGCGCTCGTAGTCTTCGTTGGGAAACTTCGCGTCGATCGGCAACCAGCACGGCACCCCGTCGTCGCTGCGGCCTGGCAGCTTGATGGCGAAGTCCACCGTGAAGCGGCTGCCCGGTTTGGTCATGACCTGCGTGGCGTACTGGTCGGGTGCAAACACCTGTTCAAGCAAGGCCGCCAGCTGGGCTTCGCCGAACATGCCGCGTGTCTTCACGTTGGTCAGAAGGTGCTTCAGATCGCCCACGCCCTGCGCCAGCGTCTGCATCTCGCCCAGGCCCTTGTGCACCTGCTCCAGCCGGTCGGCCACCTGCTTGAAGCTCTCGCCCAGGCGCGCCTGCAGCGTGCTCTGCAGTTTTTCGTCGACCGTGGCGCGCATCTCGTCGAGCTTGGCCGCGTTGCCCTGCTGCAGCTGCATCAGTTGGGCCTCAAGCGTGGCGCGCACTTCGGCCAGCCGGCGCGAGTTGGCCTCGCTCAGGTCTTGCAACTGGCGTGTGAGCGTGTCGCCCAGCGTGCCGCGCAGTTGCACGAGCTGCTGCGCAAAGGCGTCGATCTGCGCATTCTGCGTGCGCGTGGCTTCTGCGCCCTGGCTGGTGAGCGCTTCCTGGAAGGTGGCCAGGGTTTGCTGCAACTCCTGGCGCGCGGTGCGCGAACCCTCGGCCATCTCGCGGCGCAACTCGCTCTCCACACGCTCCACACGTGCCGTGGTCTGCTGCAGCTGGTTCAGCAAGGTCTGGCGGTGGGCCAGTTCGTCGGCGTCCACCGCCGGCTTGCGCACCCACAGTGCCACCTGAAAGAGCACGCCGATGGCGACCAGCACCAGCAGCGCGATGAGCAGCGCCGAGTCGGTCATCAACGCGCGCCTTTGCCAAGGATTTCGGCGTTGAGCGGCGTCAGCGGTTTACCCTGGATGAGGTAGCCAATCACGTTGTCGGCGGCCAGCTTTGCCATGGCGCGGCGCGTCTTGAGCGTGGCGCTGGCGATGTGCGGCGTGAGCACCACGTTGGGCAGCGCCAGCAGGTCGGGGTGCACCTTGGGCTCGCCTTCAAACACATCCAGACCCGCAGCAGCGATCACGCGGTTGCGCAGGGCCAGCGCAAGCGCGGCGTCGTCCACGATGCCACCGCGCGCGATGTTGACCAGCGTGGCGGTGGGCTTCATCTGCGCGATCTCGGCCGCGCCGATGGTGTGGTGGTTCTCCGGGCTGTAGGGCAGCACCAGGATGAGGTGATCGGCAGTCTTGAGCAGCGTGGTCTTGTCCACATAGCTGGCCTTGCATTCGGACTCAAGGGCGGCATCGAGCCGAGTACGGTTGTGGTAGATCACTTTCATGCCAAAACCATGAGCGCCGCGGCGCGCGATGGCCTGGCCAATGCGGCCCATGCCCAGGATGCCCAGCGTGCTGCCGTGCACCTCGGCGCCGGCAAACATGTCCAGCGCCCACTTGTTCCACTCGCCCGCGCGCAGAAAATGTTCGCTCTCGGTAAGGCGGCGTGCCGTGGCCATGACCAGCGCAAAGCCGAAGTCGGCGGTGGTCTCGGTCAACACATCGGGTGTGTTGGTCGCCAGCACGCCGGCGGCGCTGAGCGCGGGCACGTCGAAATTGTTGAAGCCCACAGCGATGTTGGCCACCACGCGCAGCTGCGGACAGGCCGCGGCCACCGCGCCGTCGATGCGTTCGCTGCCGGTGGTGAGCGCGCCCACCTTGCCTTGCAGGCGGGCGACCAGCTCTGCGGGCGAGAGCACGCCGTCGGTGTCGTTGGTGTCCACGTCGAAGTGCTGGCGCAGGTGCTCCACCACGTCGGGGAAGATCTTGCGGCTGACGAGGATGGAAGGTTTTGTCATCGGTGTGTCTCCAGAAAATCAGGCGAACCAGAACCAGGTCATGAGCGCGAACAGGGGCACCAGAATGCCGAAGGACCACACCATGTAACCAAAGAAGCTCGGCATCTTCACGCCACGGTCTTCGGCAATCGCCTTGACCATGAGGTTGGGAGCGTTGCCGATGTAGGTGTTGGCCCCCATGAACACGGCGCCGGCCGAGATGGCCACCAGGGTGGGCGCCAGCGCGTTCATCAGCACCCGCGGATCGCCACCGGCGGTGTTGAAGAACACCAGGTAGGTCGGGGCGTTGTCCAGGAACGAGCTGAGCGCACCTGTGGCCCAGAAGTACATGGCCGGGTTGGGCGTGCCGTCCGCGTTCGTCACCGCGTTCACCACCGCACCGAAAGGTCCGTCCACGCCGGCCTTGAGCATGGCGATCACCGGGATGATGGTGAGGAAGATGGCGGCAAACAGCTTGGCCACTTCCTGCATCGGACCCCAGCCGAACTGGTTGCTCTCGTGTGCGCTGGCCGGCGTGATCTTGAGCGAGACGAGCGTGACGACGATCAGGCCAACGTCGCGCACGATGCCCGGCAATCCCACCTCGGTGCCCGCGATGTTGAACACCACGGACGACTTCCACAGACCGCTGAGCAGCACCAGGAACACCACCACGCCCAGCAGCGCGAAGTTGACGCCGCCGTCGAAGCCGAGGCGCTGCGTGTCGGGCGTGGGGTCCACCGGTCGAAGCTCTTCGCGGCGGTGGTGGTACCACCAGTCGATGGCGTAAAACATCGCCAGCAGCATACCGATGAGGAACAGCGTGTGGCCCCAGAGGTGGGTGATGGTCCAGAAAAAGTCAACGCCCTTGAGAAAACCCAGAAACAGGGGCGGATCGCCCAGCGGCGTGAGCGCACCACCGGCGTTGGAGACGATGAAGATGAAGAACACCACCACATGCGCCTGGTGCTTGCGGTTGTCGTTGGCGCGGATCAGCGGGCGGATCAGCAGCATCGATGCACCGGTGGTGCC
>JBBQSX010000132.1:0-10258 GCA_038213545.1 Burkholderiales bacterium | reverse complement strand
GTTGGTTGACATTGCGCCGGTCGATGCGTTTCACACCGCCAGGCCATTGGTAGGGCTGTTTGTCGCGTGTGACCAGTTGGGTGGCTGCCGCCGCCTTGCCCAGATCGAGCAGGAACACCGGCGTCGCCTCGAAGGGGTAGTGGAAGACGTAGTTGGTCTGGGCGCGCAGGCTCGAGGCCTTGAACGGTTTGCCCAGCTCGTCCACCAGCAGCACGCGGCCGTGGCTCCGGGGTTTGGCGTCAACAGCCCAAGCCGTGCCGGCCAGTGTGGCCGCCAGCGATCCGGCGCCCAGCGCACAACTCTCCACGAACTCACGACGATCCATCTGAAGTCCCCGCTGCGTTGAAACGACGGCCACGGAATGGCCCCAGGCGCAGTGAAACGCATCGACCGGCGCAATGTCAACCAACTCGGACATGCCCCACCTCGGCCAGGGGACAAGAAAGAGTGACACGCGGGGATGGCGTGCGCGACATTTCGCACGGAAGTGCGTCACTTGAAGCTTGTTTGCCTGGGCGCTGCATCCGATAAAAGATCGTAAGCGTAGATACAGTCAAGAACGATTGATGTTTCTTCGCCACCCACCCGTCTTGAAGAGGTTGTTCATGTTTTCCTCAGCCGCATCGCGCGTCCTCACCGCCAACCGTTCACCCTGGCCATTCGTACGCCATTCCCTGGGCCTGCTTCTGCTGGGCGCCGGTCTCTGGACCAGCTCCGGAATTGCCCGCGCCTCGACCATCAGCACCGTTGTGGAGGCGATCCAGCTGCCCGCCTGGGTCGAGCGCAATGGCCAGCGCCGTGCCGCCGAGCCGGGCGTGCAGTTGCGCGCCACCGACAAGGCCATCACGGCCGGCAACGCCCGCATGCTGCTGCGCATGTCCGACCGCAGCATGATCAAGCTCGGCGAGAACACCGAATTTTTGATCGAAGGACTCACGGTGCGCCAGTCGCAGGCGGCGGGTCCGTCGGAGATTTCGGCCACGCTGCGCCTTGTCACTGGTGTGTTCCGCTACGCCACCGACTACTCCAGCAAGGCGCTGGGCCACAAGCGCGACCTCAACCTCAAGATGGCCACCGCCACCGTGGGCATTCGAGGTACCGATTTCTGGAGCATGACCGATGCCGCGCACGATGCCGTGTGCCTGTTTGAAGGCAAGGTCGAGGTCGTGCGCGACGCCAAGCCCGGCGTTGTTCTGGACAAGCCCGGCGCTTTCTGGGCGGTGTTCACGGGTGAGGCCGAAAAGCCCGCGGGTCAGGCCACGCCGGACCAACTCGCCAAATTCATCGGCCAGGCCGAGATGCAGCCTGGCCAGGGCATCGTGTTGCAGGGCGGTCGATGGCGCACCGTGGCGGGTTCGATGCCCAGCGGCGTCCAAGCCAACGCGTTGCGCACCAAAATGCAAGCCGCCGGCTATCCAGCCGAAGTCGTGGCCAGGGACGGTCGCTTTGAAGTCCGCATCAACCAGCTCGCCACGCGCGAAGACGCAGAGACGGTGCTGAAGCAACTCCAGTCCAACACCGCACTGGACGTGACCGACGGCCGCGTGGCGCTGGCGACGCGCTGATCATCAAAGCTGCAGCTGCGCCCAGGCCTTGTCCAGCCGCTTCACGCTGACGGGCTGTGGCGTGCGCAACTCTTGCGCGAAGAAACTCACCCGCAGCTCCTCCAGCAGCCATCGCAGCTCATTCAGGCGCGCGTCTTGCACGCCCTTGCGCTCGGCCACCAGCCGCCAGAAGCGCTGGTCTTGCGGGCGCAGCTCAGCCAGCCTTGAAGCGTCGCGCGCCGGGTCGGCGCGCAGCTTTTCCAGACGCAGCTGCACAGCCTTCAGGTAGCGCGGCAGATGTTGCAGCTGCGCATAGGGCGTCTGCAACAGAAAACGTTTGGGCACCAGGCGCGCCAGTTGTTGGCCGACATCGGTGGCCACATCGGCAGCGGGTTTGCTGTCCTTGAGCTTGCGCGCAGCGGCAGCGTACTCGGTCAGGATGGCGCCCGCGCTTCGTGAAATCTCGCTGGCGATCAGCGTGAGGCGCCCTCGCCCTTCGTCCACACGCAGCTTGAACGCGGCTTCGTCGGTGGGCAGAGGCTCGACCAGAAAGGCCCGGTCCAGTGCCAACTCAAGAATCTGGGTGCGCAGCTCTTCCAGCGTGCCACCGCCGCCCGAATCCTTGCCCACCTGCATGTAGGCCGCGGCCATGGTCTGCAGGCCGGGCAGGTTCTTCTCCAGGTACTTGAGTGCGTCGCGGATCTGCAGCGCGCACAGGCGGCGCAGACCTTCGCGGTGTCGGGCCTTGGCCAGTTCGGGTTCGTCGAAGACTTCCAGGCGCACCGCGTCACCGTCGTCGATGAGGGCGGGGAAACCGATCAGCGACTGCTGACCTTTGCGGATCTCCATCAGCTCGGGGAGTTCGCCGAAGTCCCAGGCGGTATGGCGCTGGGCTGCGCTGGCGGGCTTGGCCCCCTCTCCCTTTGGGACAGGCTTGGCTTGTGCCGAGCCTGTCGAAGGAGGGTGAGGGCTGTGTGGGCGTGCCGTGCCCTCACCCTGCCCTCTCCCAGAGGGAGAGGGTGAAGACCGCTCGCCGACAACGGACAGCGAGCCCAGCTTGAGCGAAGCCAGCGCCTGAAACGCACCCCGCGCCTGGCTGCCCAGCTCGGCCTTGAGTGCCGGGAGGCTGCGGCCCTGGCCCAGCTGGCGGCCGTGTTCGTCCACCACGCGCAAATGCATGAAGTGGTGGGGGCTGAGCATGTCGACCTTGATGTCGTTGCGCTGGATGTCGAGTTGCGTGGCTCCGCGGACCAGCTTCAGCAGCGCGTCCATCAGGTTGCCGGCGTTAAACGCGGCCGGCTCGCACAATGCCTGCGCAAAGCGCTCAGCCGTGGCCGGCAGCGGCACCAGGCGCGAGCGTGGGCGCTGGTGCAGCGTCTTGAGCAGCGCCAGCAGCTTGTCCTTGAGCATGCCGGGCACCAGCCAGTCGCAGCGGTCGTCGCTGGCCTGGTTGAGCGCAAAGATAGGCAACGTGACTGAGAGACCGTCGCGCGGGTCGCCGGGCAAGTGCAGGTACTCGCAAGCGCAGTCCACTCCCCCCAGGCGCAGCGTTTTGGGGAAAGCCTGCGTGGTGATGCCCGCGGCCTCATGGCGCATGAGCTCTTCGCGCGTGAGCAGCAACAGCTTCGGATTGCGCCGCACCTCGTCGTGGTACCAGCGCTCAAACGTGGCGCCATTGCAGATGTGCGCGGGCAGCTGCTGGTCGTAGAAGGCGTAGATGAGTTCGTCGTCCACCAGCACGTCCTGCCGGCGCGACTTGTGCTCCAGCTCGGCCACTTGCTGCACCAGCTTCTGGTTGGCGGCCAGAAACGGCAGGCGCGTTTCCCAGTCGCCGGCCACCAAGGCCTCGCGGATGAAGATCGCGCGTGCGCCCACCGGGTCCACGCGGCCGTAGTCGGTGCGCCGGTTGTTGTAGACGACCAGACCGTACAGCGTGGCGCGTTCCAGCGCTGTCACCTGGGCCGACTTTTTTTCCCAATGCGGGTCGAGCAACTGCTTCTTCAGCAAGTGCGAGCCCACCTGCTCCAGCCACAGCGGCTCGATGCCGGCGATGCCTCGGCCAAACAGGCGCGTGGTCTCCACCAGCTCGGCGCAGACGATCCAGCGCCCTGGCTTCTTGCTCAGGTTGGCACCCGGGTGGCGGTAGAACTTGATGCCGCGCGCGCCCAGGTACCAATCCTCAGCCTCGCTCTTCTGGCCCACGTTGCCCAGCAGACCGGCGAGCATGGCCAGGTGCAGCTGTTCGTAGCTCGCCGGCGCGGTGTTGGTCTGCCACTTGTGCTCGGCCACCACGGTGTGCAGCTGCGTGTGGATATCGCGCCATTCGCGCACTCGGCGCACGTTGACGAAGTTCTCGCGCAGCAGGTTCTCGTACTGACGGTGGCTGAGCTTGTGGTCCTTGCCGTGGCCGCCCTTTGTGTCTTCCAACCATTTCCAGAGCTTGAGCGTGCCGCTGAACTCGCTCTTCTCGTCATCGAACTTGGCGTGCGCCTGGTCGGACTGCGCCTGTTTGTCCAGCGGTCGATCACGCACGTCCTGCACACTCAGGGCCGAGGCGATCACCATCACCTCGTCGAGCGCGCCGCGTTGCTGCGCTTCCAGGATCATGCGGCCCACCCGCGGGTCCAGCGGCAGGCGCGAAAGCGTCTGCCCAATGGGTGTGAGCTCGTTGTCGTCGTCCACCGCGCCGAGCTCGGCCAGCAGTTGGTAACCATCGACAATGGCACGCTTCTGCGGCGCTTCAATGAAGGCGAAGTCTTCCACCGCGCCCAGGCGCAGCGCCTTCATGCGAAGGATCACACCAGCGAGCGAGCTACGCAGGATCTCGGGATCGGTGAACTTTGGACGGGCGTTGAAGCCGGCCTCGTCGTAGAGGCGGATGCAGATGCCGTCGGCCACGCGGCCGCAGCGCCCGGCGCGCTGGTTGGCCGCGGCCTGACTGATGGGCTCGACCATGAGCTGCTCCACCTTCTGGCGGAAGCTGTAGCGCTTCACGCGCGCGGTGCCCACGTCGATCACGTTGCGGATACCGGGCACCGTGAGCGATGTTTCGGCCACGTTGGTCGAGAGCACGATCCGTCGCCCGCCGTGCTCCTGGAAGATGCGGTCCTGCTCGGCCTGCGAAAGGCGCGCAAACAGCGGGAGCACCTCCGCGTTGCGCAGGGTCGGAATGTGGCTCAGGTGCTTGCGCAGGTGGTCGGCGGCTTCGCGGATTTCACGCTCGCCCGGCAGAAATACGAGAATGTCGCCGCCGGACGTGCCCCGCCACAACTCGTCCACTGCATCGGTGATCGCGCTGTTCAGGTCATGGTCGCGACTCTCTTCAAACGGGCGCCAGCGCACCTCCACCGGAAAGGTGCGGCCCGACACCATGATCACCGGCGCCGGACCGCGCTTGGAAGCGAAGTACTGCGCAAAACGGTCGGCGTCGATGGTGGCCGAGGTCACCACCACCTTCAGGTCGGGCCGGCGCGGAAGCAACTGGCGCAGGTAGCCCAGCAGGAAGTCGATGTTCAGACTGCGCTCGTGGGCTTCGTCGATGATGATGGTGTCGTAGGCGCGCAGGTCGGGATCGGTCTGCGTCTCGGCCAGCAAGATGCCGTCGGTCATCAGCTTAACGGAAGCGTCTTTCGACAACCGGTCCTGGAAGCGCACCTTGAACCCGACCACATCGCCCAGCGGCGTCTTCAGTTCCTCGGCGATGCGCTTGGCCACACTGGACGCTGCAATGCGCCGAGGCTGCGTGTGGCCGATCAACTGGCCGCGCTGGCCCGGCTTTGCATTGCACTTGCCACGCCCCATGGCAAGCGCAATTTTGGGAATCTGCGTGGTCTTGCCCGAGCCTGTCTCACCACACACGATCACCACCTGGTGCTCCCGCATGGCGGACTCGATCTCATGGCGGCGCGCCGACACCGGCAGCGACTCAGGGAATTCGATGTGCAAGGGCCGGGGTGGCTGAGGAGCGATAGGGGGTTTGACAGCGTCGTTCACAGCGGTATTATCGCAGGGCACAGGTTCACGTGCAGCACGTGTTTTCGTGTTACCAGCCTTGGAGTTTAAACATGACCAATCTGACCATTTCCATCGATGAAGCCGTGGTGCGGCAGGCGCGGGTGCGCGCCATCCAGGAAGGCACATCGGTCAGCGCCAAGGTGCGCGATTTCCTGGCGGTTTACGCCCAGGGCGGGATGCCTCAACAAACCGCCGCGCAGGAGTTCATCGCCGCAGCCCGCAGCAGTGAAGCCAACCGCTCGGGCCAGCGCTGGAGCCGGGCCGATGCTCACGATCGCCCTTATCCAGGTGCGGCCGGCAAGACCCCAAGCCGTTGATGATCTGCTTCTTCGACACCAACATCCTTGTGTACTGCATGGACGCCGGGGATCCAGACCGGCAGACACGGGCCATCGAACGCTTTGCACGGGCCTGCGAACAAGACACCGTGGTGCTCAGCGCCCAGGTGCTGCAGGAGTTTTATGCGGTCACCACTCGCAAGCTTCGGCCTGCGCTCTCCCCCAGCGCCGCGCAGGCGCAAATTGAGCGACTGGCCAGCTTCGAAGTGGTGGGAAGCTCGGCCACTAGCGTCCTGGAAGCCACAAAGCTCGCTGAGCGGCACCAGTTGCAGTGGTGGGACGCACTCATCCTTGAAGCCGCCTTGCGCGCGCAGGCCGATGTTCTGGTGAGCGAAGACGGTCAGCACGGCCAGCGCTTCGGCAAACTCACCGTCGAAAACCCGTTTCTTTAGAGCCCCCACCATGTCCACCGTCTTCAACTTCACTTTTGTCCCCTGGTTTCGCTCGGTCGCGCCCTACATCCACAAGCACCGAGGCAACACGCTGGTGGTGGGCATCGCGGGTGAGGCCATCGCGGCCGGCAAACTGCAGAACGTGGCGCAGGACCTGGCCCTCATACAAAGCATGGGCGTGGAGATCGTGCTCGTGCACGGCTTTCGCCCGCAGGTCAACGAGCAGTTGCAGGCGAAAGGCCATGAACCCAGGTATTCCCATGGCATGCGCATCACCGACTCGGTGGCGCTCGATTGCGCGCAGGAAGCTGCCGGCCAGCTGCGCTACGAAATTGAAGCAGCGTTCAGCCAGGGCCTGCCCAACACGCCCATGGCCGGCGCCACCGTGCGCGTGATCTCAGGCAACTTCATCACCGCGCGCCCGGTGGGTTTGATGGACGGTGTTGACTTCCAGCACTCGGGCCTGGTGCGCAAGGTCGACACCGAAGGCATCCAGCGCACGCTGGACATGGGCGCGCTGGTGCTGCTCTCGCCATTCGGTTTCTCGCCCACCGGTGAAGCCTTCAACCTGACCATGGAAGACGTGGCAACCTCCGTGGCCATCGCGCTGCAAGCCGACAAGCTGATGTTTCTGACCGAAGTGCCCGGCCTGCGCGCCGATCTGGCCGATCCCGAGAGCGACATCGACACCGAGATTCCGCTGGCCGATGCCAAGAAGCTGCTGGCCAGCCTGCCCGCGCCCAACCTTCCGACCGACCCGGCGTTCTATTTGCAGCACTGCATCCGCGCCTGCGAAGGTGGTGTGGAGCGCAGCCACATCCTTCCGTTTGCGGTGGACGGTGCGCTGCTGCTGGAGATCTACACCCACGACGGCTTCGGCACCATGGTGGTGGACGAAAAACTCGAGAGCGTGCGCGAGGCCACCATGGACGACGTGAGCGGTATCGTGGCGCTGATCGAACCCTTCGAGAAGGACGGCACGCTGGTCAAGCGCGACCGCACCGAGATCGAACGAGACGCGGGCAACTACACGATCATCGAACACGACGGCGTGATCTTCGGTTGCGCCGCGCTCTACCCCTACCCCGAGGCCCGCACGGGCGAGATGGCCGCGCTCACCGTGTCTCCCGACACGCAGAGCCAGGGCGATGGCGAGCGGCTGCTCAAGCGCATTGAAGTGCGGGCCAAGGCGCAGGGCCTGCAAAGCATCTTCGTGCTCACCACGCGCACCATGCACTGGTTCATCAAACGGGGTTTTGTTCAGGTCAACGCCGACTGGCTGCCCGAGGCCCGCAAGCGCAAATACAACTGGGACCGCAAGAGCCAGGTGCTGGTGAAAAAGCTGAGTTGAGCGCTCGGCTGGCCAGCTTCAGGCGGGCGCGCGCTTGAGCCAGAGGGCGAGCCCCAACAGCGTGATGGCGCTGAAGCTGATGAACGACCAGTTGGCGATCGACAGGCCCAGGAAGGTCCAGTCGATCACAGAACAGTCGCCGCTGCCTCGGAAGATCATGGGGATCGCGCGTCGCAGCGGAAAAGACTCGATCATCCCGAAGAAGTCGCGCCCGCAGCTCATGATCTCGGGCGGGTTCCACTGCAGCCAGCTTTGACGCGCAGCCACGCCGGCGCCGAAGACCGAAAACACCGCCATCACGCCCACACCCGTCCAAAGCGCCTTGCGTCCGCGCAAAAAAGCCGCAATGCCGGCCACCAGCGCCACGGCAATCAGCGCATAACGCTGCACGATGCACATGGGGCACGGCTCCAGTCCCACCACGTGCTGCAGGTACAGGCCAAACGCCAGCATGCCGACACACACCAAGGCAATCAGGCCCAGGATCTGGCGGGGGTTGCGTTCAAGGAACGAGGGGCGAAAGGTCGGGATGGTGGTGATCAAGGCAAGACCTGGGGTGGGAGGGGGCTGCGAGACAGAGTTGGCGAGCCTCGATCAAGTTCCGGCGAAGGCGCGTTCGATCACGAAAGCGCCCGGGCGGCTGGTGTTGCCTTCCTCGAAGCCCAGCTTTTCGGCCAGCGCCTTGAGGTCGCGCAGCATCTCGGGGCTGCCGCAGATCATGATGCGGTCTTCCGCCGGGTTCAGCATGGGAATGCCCAGGTCTTTGGCGACCTGGCCTTCGGCCAGCAGCTGAGGAATGCGGCCCTGGTGCACGAACGGCTCGCGCGTGACGGTGGGGTAGTACAGCAGCTTCTGCTGGACCATCTCGCCCAAAAACTCGTCGTGGCGAAGGGTGTCGCTGAGGTATTCGCGGTAGGCGAGCTCCTTGACCTGGCGTACCCCGTGGATCAGCACCACTTGCTCGTACCGTTCGTAGGTTTCCGGATCGCGGATGACGCTGAGGAACGGGGCCAGCCCGGTGCCGGTGGCCAGCAGATACAGGCGCTTGCCGGGCAGCAGGTAGTCGATGAGCAAGGTGCCGGTGGGCTTGCGGCCCACGATGATGGTGTCGCCCACCTGGATGTGCTGCAGGCGCGAGGTGAGCGGGCCGTCGGGCACCTTGATGCTCAGGAACTCGAGGTGGTCGGCGTAATTGGGGCTGACGATGCTGTAGGCGCGCAGCAGCGGCTTGCCGTCCACACGCAGGCCGATCATGGTGAAGTGGCCGTTGGAAAACCGCAGCGACGCGTCGCGCGTGGTGGTGAAGCTGAACAACCGGTCGGTCCAGTGGTGAACGCTGAGCACGCGCTCTTCCTGAAATGCACTCATGGGGGGTCCTGTGGAGGCGAAGGGGTCTATTGTAAAAAGGCGCTGAGGCTACAAGCCCATCATGGACTTGGCACTCAACCGGTTACCTGGGCTGAGGCCCCGAAGACTTTGCGGTCGATCAAAGGTTGCTACAGTCGCCCTCTGCCGCACGAAGCCCGCATCATGCCGGCCTTCGCAAGACACTGGAACGAATAAATTCTTCCATTCGTTATAACCAGATCATCTGAATCACACCAAGGACACCCCATGGCACGCACCGTCAACTGCATCAAGCTCGGCAAGGAAGCTGAAGGCCTGGACTTCCCGCCCTACCCCGGTGAATTGGGCAAACGCATCTATGAAGGCGTGAGCAAGGAAGCCTGGGCCGCCTGGCTCAAGCACCAGACCATGCTGCTGAACGAAAACCGCCTGAACCTGGCCGACGCACGCGCCCGCCAATACCTCGCCCGCCAGATGGAGAAGCACTTTTTTGGCGAAGGTGCCGATGCAGCGGCTGGGTACGTGCCACCGCCTGCGGCCTGATCCCGCTTCTTCCAACGCTGCCATGCCTCAAGCCGGCCGCCACGCGCTGGTGATCGGCGCTGGCCTGGCCGGCGCGGCGGCCACATCGGCCTTGGCGCGTCGCGGCTGGCACATCACCCTGCTGGACGCGGCCAGCGGCGCGTCTCAAGGTGCGTCCGGTCTGCCGGTGGGCATGCTCAGTCCCCACGTCACGCGCACACCCACCCCGCTGTCCAGGCTCTCGGCGCTCGGCGTAGCCCACACGCTGGCCGAGTTGCAGCGGTTGGTGCCACAGGGTGCTGGCTGGCAAGCGTGCGAGGTGGACAACCTCGGTCACGATCCTGGCCGCTGGCCCGCCACGCTGGTGCGCCCGGCTGCGCTGGTACACGCGTGGCTGGAGGAAGCGCAGGCCCTGGGTGCGCTCAACCGACACTGGAACACCGTGGTGCAGCGCCTGAGCATGGGCTCAACCAGCGACCCCAACACCCCAACCCTGTGGCATGCCTGGGACGCGCAGGGCCGCTGCGTCGGCGAGGCATCCACCGTCGTGGTGGCTGCCGCATTGGGCAGCATGGACCTGCTCACCGGCAACAGCTACCCGATGTCGATGCACGACCTGCCGTTGAACGCGGTCAAAGGACAGATGAGCCTGGGTGCTCAGCAGGGCGAGCCTTTGGCAGAGCGGCCACAGCGCAACGACGGGGTGTTTGTTCCGGACTACCGCGATGAGGGACTGCCACCTGAATGGCC
>JBBQSX010000131.1:0-10309 GCA_038213545.1 Burkholderiales bacterium | reverse complement strand
AACGGGGCTCGGAATCAAAACCGAAACTGGGCGGGCTCACCAGTGCCAGCACCTTGATGCGCGCCTGGTTGGCGGCCAGCGCCGCTTGGAGCTCTCCGTCGGCGCCTTCGTCCAGACCCTCGATCTGTGCCACCACACGCGAGGCGCGCACGCTGCGCAATTGCGCGGCGCTGGGCCGCTCGGGGGTGAGGTCGAACCGGGACAGCCCCGAGCTGCCCAGCGCCTGGCCCGACGCGCTCCAGAGCACGAGATCGGTCACACCGAGCTGCTCGCGCAGGCGCTCCAGCGCGAGCACGGCCGACGAGTTGGGCGTGCGCCCCAGCCCCTCGGCGGCCACGCGGGTCTTGCTGCCGAGATCGGCAGCCAGCGTGTCCAACGTGGTGCGGCCGAGGTTGAGGCCGGCGCTCAAGGCGGACTCCACACGCACGTCGAACCAGCTCTCGATGGAGCGTGACACGAACTGGTATGACACGGTGTAGATGAGCAAACCGGGCAACACACCGACCAGCCCGATGATCGCAGCCAGCTTGATGAGCAGGCGGCTGCCGAACTTGCCACGCTTGAACCGCAGCGCCAGTCGCACGCCCAGCCAGACGATGACCAGCAACAGAAAGCCTGCCACCGCGACGTTGATGGCGACCAACCAGCCGAAGTTCTGTTCGTACAGCGCCCGGTTGCGCGTGGCCAGCGTGAGCAGGAACAGCAGCACCATGCCCACGCCGGTCATGAACACCAGGCCGGCGCCCACGGCCCAACGCACGGCGCCAGGTCGCTTGCGCAGGGCAGTGGATGTGTCTGGTGGGTTCACAGAAAATTTCCAAGCCGCGAAGGCGAGCCAGCGTGTCAGCGGGCGGGAGCGGGCGCTTCCGCACCCGCCGCAGTGGCGCTGGCAGGCAACTCGGCCGCGCCCAGATCCGAGACGGGCGCGGGTGCTCGATCGGGCTCGACCCGGTTGGGTACCTCCATCCGGTCGCGAACTTCAATGCTCCACCCAGGCTGGTTGCCCAGACCGATCTGGAACGGGCGGGGCAACAGCGACAGGTCGAGCCGGAAGGTGAATTCGACCCGGTGGCTTTCGTCGGTGGGCAGCCGGGCGGCGTCGACAATCTTCCAGCGGGTGACCCGGGCCACGCCGGTCAGCGCATCGGCCAGGGTGTCGTAGTTCTGGTGCAGCGCGTACTGCAGCCCGGCGCCCCCGGCGTTCACCGCGGCGTCGTTGGAGAGGCTGACCCGCCAGCGGCGTGTGAGGGGTTGGTACGCCAGACGCAGGGTGCGCGTGACGCTGGCAATGCGGCGGTCGGTCCAATACCAGCGCTCGCGGTACACATCGGCCTGCCAGACGAAATAGAGCGGGACCGATTTGAGCAGCGCTTCTTCCACCACTTGCTCGGGGGAAATGTCCATGCGGCCCGACAGGTACAGCGCTTCAGGGGTGCGTTGCAGGTTGAGCTGAAACACCTGGGGTTTCTGCGCCTGGGCCAGCGCGGGCACAGAAAAGGCGAAGATCCAGGCCACAAGCAGGAGACACAGCGGGTGGAGATCAGCCAGTCGGCTCATGCCACGCACCCACCGCGCCAGGCGCGGCAGCTGATCAAGGCGCAGCCTTGTCGATGCGAGTGTAAAAAAATCCGTCATATCCACCCAACGGATTGTCGTTGAACTCCCCCGCCGGGGAGTCTGATGTGGGCAGCAAATGCCCTGGAGAGGGCCGATGCACCGCGTTGGTGTGGCGCTCAAGGAACGATTGCACCTGATCGGCGCCTTCGGCGCGGAACACGGAGCAGGTGGCGTAGAGCAGCCGCCCCCCGGGCTTGAGCAGCGGCCACAGCGCTTCCAGCAAAGCACGCTGGACCTTGACCAACTGCTCGACGTCACTGGCCCGGCGCAGCCAGCGCACGTCGGGGTGGCGGCGCACGATGCCGGACGCCGTGCAAGGCGCGTCGAGCAGGATCGCGTCGAAGGCCTGGCCGTCCCACCAGGCGGCGGGCTGACCAGCGTCGGCGCAGCGCACCTCGGCGCCGATCGTCCCGTTCAATCCCAGGCGCTTCAAGGTGTCGTTCACACGTTCGCAACGGCGGGCGTCCACGTCGAGCGCCAGCAGGTGCAAGTCGGTGCGCTCCAGCAGGTGGGCGGTTTTGCCGCCGGGGGCGGCGCAGGCGTCGAGCACGCGGTCGGCTGGGCTCCAGCTGCGGCCTTCAAGCAGCAGGCTGGCGGCCATCTGGGCGGCTGCGTCCTGTACCGAGCAGTGGCCCAGAGCAAAACCGGGCAGGCGCTCCACCGGCTGCGGGGCATCGAGCACCAGGCCGTCGTCGCCCACCGGGGTGGACGCCACGCCCATCGCCAGCAGCGCTTGCTGGTATGCAGCGCGCTCGACCTTGCGGCGGTTGACGCGCAGCGTCATGGGACCGGGCTGGTTGTTGGCCGCCAGGATGGACTGCCAGTGCTCGGGGTGGTCGCGCTGCAGGCGTTCGATCCACCACGTCGGGTGGTTCCAGCGCCCCACGGGGTGGCGCAGCGCCTCGGCCATCAGCGCCGGGCGTTCACGCAGGAAGCGGCGCAGGCAGGCATTGATGAACGCGGCCTGGCGCGCGGTGCCGCGGTCTTGCCGCGCCGCGTCCACCGCCTGATTCACCACGGTGTGGGCGGCATAGTGCAAGCCGCTCGATGAGCCTGACTCGGTGTCCTCCAGCATCAGGCTCAAAGCGCTGCAGAGCAGCGCCTGCACCGCAGCATCGGGTTTGCGCTGCACCAGCTGGTCCACCAGCGCGTGGGCTGTGCCCAGATGGCGCAACACATGAAACGTCAAGGCCTGCACACCGGGGCGCAGCTCGGGGGCGACTTGGGGCAACACGTCGCTCAGCGACTGACCCTGCTCAACGGCGCGCACGCAGCGCGCCGTGTGGCGCAGCTGGGTGGCCAGGCTGGGGCCCAAGGGTGCGCCGGGTGGGCGCGAGGCGGGTTGGGTGGGCAAGGCCGAGGCGGTCAATCGGGTTCCGGGCAATGGTGTGTGGGACCGGTGAGGGTACCAGCACGACCTGCCGGTACGGCGCTTCAGACCAGGGTCCAGCCCGGGGCGTCGTTGGTGGGAGCAGCGACCGGCGGCGAGGCCTCGGGCTCTGCCTCTCGCTGCAGGGGCAGCGGGCCGAGGTTTCGGCCGTAGATTCGGCGGATGCGCTCGGTCAGCGGCGGATGCGAGTCGAACCAACCTGCGACCTTGCCCGACTCGTTGGCCACCAGCAGCATGTGTTGCACCACCGAACCCACGGCGCGCGTCTCCACGCCCGCGTTTTGCTGGGTCAGGATCTTGCGCAGCACACCGCCCAGTCCGTCGCGGCTGCGCGTCCACTGCACCGCCCGCGCATCGGCCAGGTGTTCGCGCTGGCGCGACACCGCCGCCTGCAAGGCATGGCCCGCCACCCAACCCAACCAGCCGGCGGCCATGACGGCCAGACCGATCAGCGAGGCGGCCATGCGCCGGTCGCGGGTGTCCGGTTCGAACAGCGTCTGGCCCATGCGAAAGAGCATCTCGAGTCCAAACACCATGCCGACCAGCCGCATGTTCAAGCGCGTATCACCTTCGCCGATGTGGCTGAATTCGTGAGCCACCAAGCCTTGCAGCTCCTCGCGCGTGAGGTTCTCCAGCGCGCCCTGGGTGACGGCAACCACCGAGTCGTCCTCGTCCCAGCCGGCAGCGAATGCGTTGATGCCCTGGTCGCGCGCCAGCACCATGGGTTGCGGCCGTTGTACGTTGGAAGCAATGGCCATCTCATCCACGATGTTGCAGAAGCGCTGCTCGTCAAAGTCGCCCGAGGGCTGCGCCAGCCGCGCACCCAGCTGCTCTGCCAGGCGCACGCCCCCACCCTCGCTCAGGCGCGAGGTCTCCACCCACCAGCCCCCCAGCACAAAGAGCAATGTGACCGCGGTGTTGACCTCAAAAAAGTAGCGCGGGAAGCTCATGCCGCCCGGCATCCAGAAACCCCAGGTCAGGCCCCAGGCCAGCGCCAGTGCGGCGTTGACCGCCACCAGCAGCAGCAGGACCGTGATACCGAAGGCCAAGAGCAGGCGAACGGTTTCGCCCCGGGCCTCGCGCTGGAATTCGAAGAACCGCATGGGCGCGCTGTCAATCGAGGTTCAGATCTCGATGCGCAGTGTCTGGCGCTCGGCCTCGCTGGTGGTGGATTCCAGCATGGCCTGCGGCACAAAGTTGAACAGCCGCGCCACGATCAGGGCGGGAAACTGCGCGGCAGCGTCGTTGAACTCGAGCACGTTGTCGTTGTAGGCCTGGCGCGCAAAGCCGATGCGGTTCTCGGTGCTTGAGAGCTCTTCGCTGAGCTCTCGCATGTTCTGGTCGGCCTTGAGATCGGGGTAGGCCTCTGCAACGGCAAACAAGCGGCCGAGGGCACCACCCAGCATTTGCTCAGCCCCAGCCAGTGCGCCCAGTGCACCAGCGTTGAGCGGGCTGGCAGCGGCGGTCTGTTCAGCCGTTCTGGCCTGGTTGCGCGCGGCGATCACCGCTTCAAGGGTCTGCGCCTCGTGGGCCAGGTACTTGCGCGCCACCTCCACCAGGTTGGGGATCAGGTCGTAGCGGCGCTTGAGCTGCACATCGATCTGACCAAACGCATTGGCAATGGCGTTCTTCAGACGCACCAGTCGGTTGTAGGCCCCCACACCCCAGAAGAACACCGCCAGGCCCACACCCAGCAACACCCACAACGACACGGACATGTTCGGCACTCCTTGCAAGCCACCCCGCCCCCCGGCAGGCGAGGCCAATATACCCGCGCGCCTCTGCCCGCACGAGAGGCGCGACCATGAAAAAAGCCCCCGGTCGGACGACTGGGGGCTTCTGAACATTCGACGGCGCGAAGCGCCGCGAAGATGAACCGTTACTCGGCTTCGTTGGTGCTCGAAGCGTCGGCTTGCTCGGCCTGATCGGCCGCCAGCGACACGGCATCGGCCTCGGCGATGGCACGGCGTTCTTCGTCGTCCATCTTTTCCTTGACCTTGCGCGCCTCGTGGTAAGCCATGCCGGTACCGGCCGGAATCAGGCGACCCACGATCACGTTTTCCTTCAGACCACGCAGCTCGTCGCGCTTGCCCATGATGGCCGCTTCGGTCAGCACCCGGGTGGTTTCCTGGAAGGAAGCTGCCGAGATGAACGAGTCGGTCGACAGCGACGCCTTGGTGATGCCCAGCAGGATGTTGCTGAACACCGCTGGCAGCTTGCCATCGGCACGCAGCGCGTCGTTGGTGTTGAGGATCTCCGAACGCTCGACCTGCTCACCGGCGATGTAGTTCGAATCACCCACGCTGTCCACGACCACGCGGCGCAGCATCTGGCGAACAATCACCTCGATGTGCTTGTCGTTGATCTTCACACCTTGCAAGCGGTAGACGTCCTGCACTTCATCAACGATGTAGCGCGCCAGTTCTTCCATGCCCAGCAGGCGCAGGATGTCTTGTGGATCGGCCGGGCCGTCCACCACGCTCTCGCCCTTGTTGACCACCTGGCCCTCGTGCACCAGGATGTTCTTCTCCTTCGGAATGAGGTCGTCCCACACCTTGCCTTCGGGGTCTGTGATCTGCAGGCGAACCTTGCCTTTGGTCTCCTTGCCGAACGACACGGTACCGGTCATCTCGGCCAGCATGCCCTTGTCTTTCGGGCTGCGGGCTTCGAACAGCTCGGCCACACGCGGCAGACCGCCGGTGATGTCGCGCGTCTTCTGACCTTCGACCGGGATGCGTGCCAGCACTTCGCCTGGGCCCACGTCCATGCCGTCGCGCACCTGGATCAGCGAGCCGATCTGGAAGCCGATGGTCACTGAGTGATCGGTCCCCGGGATCTTCACTTCGTTGCCCTGCGCGTCAATCAGCTTGACCTGGGGGCGAACCACCTTGGCCACGCCGCGGCGCTTCGGATCGATCACCACCAGCGTCGACAAGCCGGTGACATCGTCCACCTGCTTGGCCACGGTGAGGCCTTCTTCGACGTTCTCGAAACGCACTTTACCGGCGAACTCCGTGATGACCGGGCGGGTCAACGGGTCCCAGTTGGCCAGGATCGCACCGGCCTTGATGGACTGGTCGGCCTTGATCGACAGGATCGCACCGTACGGTACCTTGTGGCGCTCGCGCTCACGGCCGTGTTCGTCGTGGATGATGATTTCGCCGGAACGCGAGATCACCACCAGTTCGCCCTTGGTGTTGGTCACGTAGCGCATGGTGGCGTTGAAGCCGATCACGCCGCTGGACTTGGCTTCCACGCTGGAGGCCACCGCCGCACGCGACGCCGCACCACCAATGTGGAAGGTGCGCATGGTCAGCTGCGTGCCCGGCTCACCGATGGACTGGGCAGCAATCACGCCGACCGCTTCACCGATGTTCACCAGACCACCACGGCCCAGGTCGCGGCCGTAGCACTTGGCGCAGATACCGAAACGGGTTTCGCAGGTCAGTGCGGTGCGCACTTTCACTTCGTCCACCGCTGCCGCCTCCAACATGTCGAGCATGTCTTCGTCGAGCATCTCGCCTGCGGGCACCAGCAGCGCACGCGTCTCGGGGTGCGTGACTTCTTCGGCCGTGGTGCGGCCCAGGATGCGGTCGCGCAACGACTCGATGACTTCACCACCTTCAACGATGGCGCGCATCAGCGTGCCGTTGGTGGTACCGCAGTCCTGGGTGTTCACCACCAGATCCTGCGTCACGTCCACCAGACGGCGCGTGAGGTAGCCCGAGTTCGCGGTCTTCAGCGCCGTGTCGGCCAGGCCTTTGCGCGCGCCGTGGGTCGAGATGAAGTACTGCAACACGTTGAGACCTTCACGGAAGTTCGCCGTGATGGGGGTCTCGATGATGGAGCCGTCGGGCTTGGCCATCAGACCGCGCATGCCGGCGAGCTGGCGGATCTGCGCAGCAGAGCCACGCGCACCCGAGTCGGCCATCATGTAGATGGAGTTGAACGACTCCTGGTCCACTTCCTTGCCGTGACGGTCGGTGGTCTTCTGCTTGGCCAGCTGGGCCATCATGACCTTGGAGATCTCGTCACCGGCCTTGCCCCAGATATCCACCACCTTGTTGTAGCGCTCGCCCGCGGTCACCAGACCGGAGGCGTACTGCTGGGCGATTTCCTTCACCTCGTTTTCGGCGCGGTCGATGATGGCCGGCTTCTCCTTGGGCACCAGCATGTCGTCCACGGCGATCGAGATACCGGCGCGCGTGGCCAGACGAAAGCCGTTTTGCAACAGCTTGTCGGCGAACACCACGGTTTCCTTCAGGCCGCACTTGCGGAACGAGGTGTTGATCAGGCGCGAGATTTCCTTCTTCTTCAGCGGCTTGTTCAGCACGTCGAATGGCAGGCCCCGCGGCAGGATCTCGGACAGCAGCGCACGGCCCACGGTGGTGTCCACCAGCGAGGTCGACGACGTCCACTCACCCGTGGCCTTGTCCAGCGTCTGCTGGGTCAGGCGCACGCTGATCTTGGCGGTGATTTCCACCACGCCGTTGTCGAGTGCGCGCAGCAGCTCGGACAGATCGGCAAAGATCATGCCCTCGCCCTTGGCGTTGATGCGATCGCGGGTGGCGTAGTACAGGCCCAGCACCACGTCTTGCGACGGGACGATGGAAGGCTCGCCGTTGGCGGGGAACAGGATGTTGTTCGAGGCCAGCATCAGGGTGCGCGCTTCGATCTGCGCTTCCACCGACAGCGGCACGTGAACGGCCATCTGGTCACCGTCGAAGTCGGCGTTGAACGCAGCGCAGACCAGGGGGTGCAGCTGGATCGCCTTGCCTTCGATCAGGATGGGCTCGAACGCCTGGATGCCCAAGCGGTGCAGCGTCGGTGCGCGGTTGAGCATCACCGGGTGCTCTTTGATCACCTCTTCCAGGATGTCCCACACCACCGGCGTGCCTGCTTCAACTTCCTTTTTCGCGGCCTTGATGGTGGTCGCGATGCCCATGGCTTCCAGGCGCGAGAAGATGAACGGCTTGAACAGCTCCAGAGCCATCAGCTTGGGCAGGCCGCACTGGTGCAGCTTGAGCGTTGGGCCAACCACGATGACCGAACGGCCCGAGTAGTCAACGCGCTTGCCCAGCAAGTTCTGGCGGAAACGACCGCTCTTGCCCTTGATCATGTCGGCCAGCGACTTGAGTGCTCGCTTGTTGGCGCCTGTCATGGCCTTGCCGCGACGGCCGTTGTCCAGCAGCGAGTCAACCGCTTCCTGGAGCATCCGCTTTTCGTTGCGCGCAATGATCTCGGGAGCCTTCAGCTCCAGCAGGCGGCGCAGACGCGAGTTGCGGTTGATGACGCGGCGGTACAGGTCGTTCAGGTCGGAAGTTGCGAAGCGGCCACCGTCCAGTGGCACCAGCGGACGCAGGTCCGGCGGCAGCACGGGCAGCACGTCGAGCACCATCCACTCAGGCTTGATACCCGACTTCTTGAAGGCTTCCAGCACCTTGAGGCGCTTGGCGTTCTTCTTGATCTTCAGCTCGGAGCCGGTCAGGTCGTTGCGGAGTTTTTCGATCTCGATGTCGAGGTCGATGGCCTGCAGCAGTTCCTTGATGCCTTCTGCGCCCATCTTGGCCACGAATTCGTCGCCGAATTCCTTGCGCTTGGCGTCAAAGTCGTCCTCGGACATGATGCCGAACTTCTTCAGCGGGGTCATGCCGGGGTCGGTCACCACGTAGGCTTCGAAGTACAGCACGCGTTCGATGTCGCGCAACGTCATGTCCAGGATCAGGCCCAGGCGCGATGGCAGCGATTTCAGGAACCAGATGTGGGCGCAAGGTGCGGCCAGATCGATGTGCCCCATGCGCTCGCGGCGCACCTTGGTCTGTGTGACTTCAACGCCGCACTTCTCGCAGATGACACCGCGGTGCTTCAAACGCTTGTACTTGCCGCACAGGCATTCGTAGTCCTTGATGGGGCCAAAGATCTTGGCGCAGAACAGGCCGTCGCGCTCAGGCTTGAACGTGCGGTAGTTGATGGTCTCGGGCTTCTTGACTTCACCGAAGGACCACGAGCGGATTTTTTCAGGCGAGGCCAGACCGATGCGGATGGCATCGAAGTGGTCATCGGGCGTGAACTGTTTGAACAGGTCGAGCAAAGATTTCATGTGACTCTTTCCAAATCGTTAATCAGTTGAGGACAGAGCAAAAATTGCTGTGCAATTCATTGGTCTGTCCCGCAAGGTCTCAGGACCGCTCAAGCTCAATATCGATACCGAGCGAGCGGATCTCCTTGACCAGCACGTTGAACGACTCGGGCATGCCGGCGTCGATCGTGTGCTCGCCCTTGACGATGCTCTCGTAGACCTTGGTGCGACCCTGCACGTCGTCGGACTTGACGGTGAGCATTTCCTGCAGGATGTACGAGGCGCCGTAGGCTTCCAGCGCCCACACCTCCATCTCGCCGAAACGCTGACCACCGAACTGCGCCTTGCCGCCCAGCGGCTGCTGGGTGACGAGCGAGTAAGGACCGGTGGAACGGGCGTGCATCTTGTCGTCGACCAAGTGGTGCAGCTTCAGGAAGTGCATGTAGCCCACAGTGGTCTTGCGCTCGAAAGCGTCACCCGTGCGGCCGTCGTACAGCTGCGCCTGGGTGCGGGTGGCGGTCAGGCCCTTGAGCTCGGCGATGTCGTCGGGATACGCCAGCTTGAGCATGGTGCGGATCTCGTCTTCCGAAGCGCCGTCGAACACCGGGGTGGCGAACGGCACACCGGTGGTGAGGTTCTCGGCCATCTCGATCACTTCGGCATCGCTCATGTCGCCGAGCGACTCTTTCTTGCCAGCCTGGTTGTAGATCGTGTCGAGGAAACCGCGCAGCTCGGAGACCTTGGCTTCGGCTTGCAGCATGTCGCCGATGCGCTGGCCCAGGCCCTTGGCGGCCCAGCCCAGGTGGACTTCGAGCACCTGGCCCACGTTCATGCGCGAAGGCACGCCCAGCGGGTTGAGCACGATGTCGGCGGGCGTGCCGTCGGCCATGTAAGGCATGTCTTCCACAGGCACGATCTTGGAGACCACACCCTTGTTGCCGTGACGGCCAGCCATCTTGTCACCCGGCTGCAGGCGACGCTTGACGGCCAGGTACACCTTGACCATCTTGAGCACGCCAGCGGGCAGCTCGTCGCCCTGCGTGAGCTTATTGCGCTTTTCTTCGAACATCTGGTCGAAGCTGTGGCGCGTATGTTCCATCGAGTTCTTGATCGACTCGAGTTGCGAGGCCACCTCGTCGTCGGCCGGACGGATGTCGAACCAGTGGTACTTCTCGACGCTGTCGAGGTAGGCCTTGTCGATCGCCGTTCCCTTGGCGATCTTC
>JBBQSX010000130.1:0-10463 GCA_038213545.1 Burkholderiales bacterium | reverse complement strand
GAAACCAGCGGCAGAACGGGTTTTCGTACCGGTAGCTCCACACCTGCCCACGGTTCCGGCCCAGCGCCTCTACCTCGCCCGGCCGGCCCAGGACCTGGCGGGCCTCTTCCTGGCTCATGCCGGGGTTGATGCGCAGAAAGTTGGTTTCGGTGAGCACCTGCTCGGAGCGGGTGGCACGGCCAATGGGGTCCAGGTACACGAACCAGGTGTGAACGCCATAAGGCCCACGTGGGAATTCGAGCCGGCTCCCGCCCGCCACCTGGCGTTGCATGTCGGGCGGACCCATGCGGGCCACGATCTCGTCTCGAGAGAGGCCTGACAAGCCGGTGGGCGGCGCGTAGCCGGCGCAGGCCGACAACAGAGCCACAACAACAGCCGACACAGACACGACGGCCAGACGGGACAACACGGTGCGCATGCGGGGGTCTCCTGTGTTCACAAATTGAACGGCTTGGAATGCATCTTCGCAGGCAAGTTCACGACCGGCTGTACGCCAGCCCCGAAGCCACACCACCAAACAGGTCACCCTCGACCATGGCCACACCCGGAAACTCGGCCTGCAAGGCGCGCTGAAACGGGCGCAGGGCCGAAGAACCGCCGGTGAGGTAGATCGCGTCCAGCGTCTGGTCCGTCAGCCCGGCGCGTTGCACACACTCGCGCGCGCAGGCCACGGTGCGCGCCAACAGCGTGCCCAGGTGGTCGCGCATGGCGTTGGCGTGCATGTCGGCGGTGAGCCCGCGCTCCACTTCGGACAAATCCACCTGCGTCGCACCATCTTCGTTGGAACAGCGGATCTTGGCCTGCTCCACCTCGTGGGCGATGCGGTGGCCATCGCGGTGCTTGAGCACCTTCATCAGCCGCTCGTGCAGCGCCACATTGCTGTAGTTCACGCGCAACTGTTGCGCCTGGCTGAGTGCGCGCGGCTGGTAGAGCCACTGGATCAGGTGCCAGGTGGAGAGATCAAAAAACACGCGACTGGGTACCTCGCGCTGCTGCGGACCCAGGTGCTTGTAGCCCAGCAGGGGCATGACCTGTTCAAGGCTGAGCTTGTGGTCGAAGTCGGTGCCGCCGATGTGCACTCCGGTGGTGGCCAACACATCGCCCGAGCGGTTGGCCAGCTTCATGCGCTGCGGGCCGAGGCGCACCACGGTGAAGTCGGACGTGCCGCCACCCACGTCGACCACCAGCACCACACGCTCAACGTCCAGCCGGCGTTCGTAGTCCAGCGCGGCGGCAATCGGCTCCAGCTGAAACGACACCTGGCGAAAGCCCACGGCCTGCGCGGCCTGCAGCAGAGAGTCTTGCGCGAGCGCGTCGCGCTCCAGATCGTCGTCGACAAAGTGCACAGGCCGGCCCATGACCACCTTGGTGGGCGCCACGCCCAGCGCCTGCGCCGCGCGCTCGCGCAGCGCAGCGAGAAAGGTGGCCACGATCTCCTGAAAACTGATCTGCTGGTGGTTGACCACCGTGGTCTCCAGCAGCAGCGGGCTGCCCAGCAGGCTCTTGAGCGAACGCATCAGCCGGCCCTCGGTGCCAGCCAGGTACTGCGCCACCGCGTCGCGGCCGAAATGCGTGGTGCTGTCTTCCGAGTTGTAGAACACCGCCGTGGGCATGGAGACCGCCGCGCCCTCCAGCGGAATCAAGCGCGCTGTGCCCCGCACGTCGGCCCACGCCATGGCCGAATTGGAGGTGCCGAAATCAATGCCGAGCGTGCCGTGGAGCGGAGGAGTCATGGGGAGCGGTGGGGAGATGGCCCCCGAGGCACGAACGAAGGCGCCGGCTCATGGGGAGCGCGGATTCTGCCACCGTTGTGTGGCGCTTCCCCCAAGGAAGCGCGAGCCCTACCGGCGACGAACGCTGTTTTTGTCCTGCGGCGGGTGCTGCCCGCCCGCACCCGGCACGTCTCTGGCTCGTTTCGCCGCGTCCTGTCCCGGCGTGGCACGCATGTCGGTGTCCACCAGGCCTTGCTTGAGGTCTTTGTAGGCCTGCAAGATCTTCGGGTCGGGCTGGTCGTCCGTCATGTCGGTGTCTTCGTCGCGTTCGTGGGGCAACTTCAATGGCGCATCGCCTTCTTCGGGCGGCAGCTCAAACGGGGTGTCCGGTTCGGCGGGCTGGGGCGGCACAACGGGTTGACCGGGCTTGTTCATGCGCGGCTGCCGACCGGCTGGGCACCGCCCGCCAAACCCTCGTGCGAGCCGTGATCACCCATGCCGATGGGCTTGCCCGCCACGATGGACACCAGGTCACTCACCGCACGCACCATCTTGCTGTTGGGCGCATCCCAGTAATCGGCCGAGTGGGGGACGAATTTCAACAACGCCAGGTTCGGCGAGTCGGGCCCATCAGGGAACCACGGCCGCGCAAAGGACGACCACAGACGTTCGACATGTCCCCGGTCGGTGACGATCTCGCCGTGCCCCGAGAGCGACACGTAGGTGCTGTCGTCCAGATCAGTGAATGTCAAGTTGGCCACGCCCAGCCGCTCGACCTTGGATGAACGCGTATCGGTGAAAAACCAGAGCGCGCCGCTGGCGTCCATCTCCAGTGCATACATGGGCCGGCTCGCGAGCGAGCCATCGGCTTCCACGGTGGTGAGCATCGAGGTCGCGATGCCCTTGATCAGCTCGGCAATGTGTTTGAGCTCGGGGGTGGTCTGGGTTTCGATGTTCATGCGTGGTCCTCGTCATGGAAATGGAGGAAGCACGTTAAGAAAAAAAGCGGGGTGGGTCTGTGCGATGGCACACGTGCGCGCTTGACGCGAATGAAATCGGCCAAAGACCGGATCGGGTCATTGGGGACTCAAGTCCAAAAAAAGGAGGCCTCGGCACCGGCCATACACAGGGTTCGGCAGCCCCGAAATCGGGGCTTCGGCCTATGGGGGCATTGATCCCAACACATCTGCTTCAGACTGCTTGAGCAGCGCCTTGATCAGCGGTGGAGAAAAATGCCGCTGGACCGAGATGGCGTAGAAGTTTTCGTGCAGATCGGGTACGACGCCGTACTCGACCAGCAAACCACTGCGCAGCTCGTCTTGCACCACCACCGTGGGCAACAGGGCCACGCCGTCGGAGTCTCGGGCCAGCAGTCGCAGCAAGGCCATGTCGTCAACCTCGGCACGCAAGCGGTAACGGATACCGAGCTGATCACACATCAGGTCAAAGCCGGCACGAATATCGTTGTCGCGCCCTGGCAGCAGCAAAGGTACCTCGGCCAGTTCGTCGGGAAAGCGGAAGGCCTTGCGTTTGGGCCTGGGTTTGCCCACCAGGCTCACGGGCTGGCGCGCGATGCGCTGGCAGCGCCATGGGTTGTCGGTGCTGGCGTGTACCCGTTGGTTGGAGAGGATCAGGTCCAGGGTATGCACCCTCAACCTCGCGAGCAAATCGACGAGGCTGCCTGATTGCAGAACAAGTTCAACATCGTCTCGTGCCAGCAAGGCGCGCAAGAAGTTCTCCTGGAAGTTGCGCGACAAGGTGGCGACAGCACCGATACGCAGCACCTGCCGCTGCCTGCGATGGCCCTCGCTCATGAGAGCCGTCAGTTCGGCCCCTGCCGCAAAGATGGAGTCGGCGTATCCCAGCGCCAGTTGACCAGCCTCAGTCAGCTGCAGGCTGCGCCCTGTGCGGGCAAACAAGTCCTGACCCAACTGCTCTTCGAGTTGACGGATCTGTGCCGACAACGCTGACTGCGACACGTGCAGGAGCGCCGCGGCACGGGTCAGGTTGCCTTCTTTGGCGACCGCCCAGAAATAGTGCAGGTGGTGAAAGTTCAATCGGGACATGACTTGTATGTTCTTTTTTAACGAACAATGTGTGCTCAACAATGTATTTTACAGAACGCTATGAATCGGGAACAGTGATGGCACTGCCTCTCTGGATTCACTCATGACGCCCGACACCCACCTTTCATCCGCGCTTTCCCTGTGGCAAGTGCTGCTCGTTCTGGCACCCAGCCTCATCGCTGGAGCTGCGGCCTGCTTTGCCGGACCCCGGACCAGCACCGCCGCGGCGTGGATGGCGGCCCGCTGGGCAACGCGTGCCGCACTGGCTGTTGCGGCTGTGTCTCTGCTCGTTGTGCTTTCCGGTGAAACTGGCACAGGCCAGGGCGTGCGCGCCGATGCACTGGGCGCCCTGATGAGCTTGCTGGTGTTTTTCGTGGGATGGGTGATCGTGCGCTTTTCGCAGCCCTACCTCAGTGGAGAGCACGGCGAGACGCACTATGTGCGCTGGATGATGGTCACCCTGTCCATGGTGGGTTTGGTGATCAGCTCCAACCATGTGCTCCTGCTGGCGCTGGCCTGGACCGCTACAAGTGTCGCCCTGCATCGTCTGTTGACTTTTTACAGCGATCGTCCTGCCGCGGTGGTGGCGGCGCACAAAAAAACCATCGTCGCCCGCGCCGCCGATGCGTGCATGCTCTGCGCTGCTGCGCTGCTCTACGTCGCTTTCGGCACCCTGCACATCGACCAGATCATGGAACTGACCGCCGATGCGGAGCAGATCCCGCTGGCTGCCCAGGCGGCGGTGCTGCTGGTGGCTTGCGCGGCCTTGTTGAAGTGCGCGCAGCTGCCATTTCACGGCTGGTTGATCCAGGTCATGGAAGCCCCCACGCCAGTCTCGGCGCTGCTGCACGCCGGCGTGGTGAACCTGGGTGGTTTTGTGTTGCTGCGCTTCGCGCCGCTGGTGTCCGAAGTGCCGGCTGCACAAGTGCTGCTGGTGGTGGCGGGCACCACCACAGCCGTGGTGGCGGCGCTCGTGATGACCACGCGCATCAGCGTCAAGGTGATGCTGGCCTGGTCCACCTGCGCCCAGATGGGCTTCATGCTGATGCAGTGTGGTCTGGGGGTCTGGGAGATGGCGTTGCTGCACCTGGTCGCGCACTCGCTGTACAAGGCTCACGCCTTCCTCGGCGCAGGTGGCGCGGTGCGACGAGCTTCGCTGGTGCAACTCACGCCTCAAGCGGCAAAGCCCGACCTGTCCGGTTTGCTGTTTGGCGTGTTGCTGGGCATGGTCATGACGGGCTTCGCGGCCTGGACCGTCGCCTGGCTGCCCTGGGGACAGGGCTCGACAACACCGTGGGCCATGTGGGTGCTGGCGTGCGTCGTGAGCATGGCCCTGGTGCCACTGCTGCATGCGCAATCGTTGCAGCTGGGCGGTTGGTGGTTGCCAGCTCTTGGCTTCGGAGCCTATGGCGTCGCACTGGCCTATTTCGGTCTGCACGACCTGTTGAGTGTGTGGTTCCCCACGCCTGCCATCGAGCCGTCGGTTGTGTATCTCGTCTTGTGCGCATGGGTGGCGCTGTGTTTTGCGGGCTTGTTCATCCTGCAATCGGTCATCACGCTGGCCCCTGCGGGAGCGCTGGCTCGCCGTCTTTACCCCTGGTTTTATGGCGGCCTGTTTCTCGACGAGAGGTTCAATCAGCTGGCCTTTGGCTTGTTTGCCCCGCCCAAGCCACCCGCATCCGTTTCGGTATTGCCCAAACCCGGTACGTCACAAGGAGTCCGCGCATGAATGCCCCGGTTGACTTTCTCGCAGTGCAGGCCCAGCGCCTGCAAGCTCACATCGATGCTGCGACCGCGCGCATCGCACCCACCTGGCCGCTGGATGAGTTCATTGCCGTCAATCCCTACTGGGGCTGGGTGGATCAACCGATTGCGCAGGCCTCTGCGGCATTGGGCGTGCTCGCTGGCACGAGCCTGACCATGCCCAGAGCGTGGTATGCCGAGCAATGGCGAAATGGCGACTTGCAGCCGTGGCACCTGCGTGCCGCCGTGCTGCGCAGCATGTCAGAAGCAGCCACCCCATCCTTGCCGACAACCGGGTCGCTTTCGCACACCGGGCTGGAAGAAGAGGTTGAACAGTTGGTGCAGGCACTGGGCGGTGTTGAGGCGGACCTGAACCGCCTGCCACTGATCACGGACCTGCGCGACCGGGCAGCAGAACCTCGCCCTGGTCTGAGCTGGTCCGATCTGGTGACGCACCAGGTGAGCCAGCACTGTGCGGCCTACTTTGATCGCCACCAGGCCACCTGGGGTTTGAACACGACGCATGGTCTGTACGGCAGCTGGCTGCGCCATCTGGAGGCGGATCATGGATTGCCATGGCGACGGGGACGGGCTTCACTCCAGACTCGCCTGGCCGAGCTGCCAACGGATCCCCGTGTGCTGATCGCAGAGGCCCTTGCCGCCCTGGAGATGCCCGAAAGTGGCCGGGATGCCTATCTGAGTGCTGTCCTGTCGGCGATCGGGGGTTGGGGCGCATGGTGCAGCTTCGAGCGCTGGCAGGCGCGGCTGCGCGGCAGCGATGACGACAGCATCGAACACTTGCTGGCCATTCGGCTCGCCTGGGAATGGCTGTTGAAAGAAGACGCATCCCCGGGTGAGTTGCCCTTGAACTGGGCGCAACAGTGGTCGGGGGTGACGCATGGCATTCACACGTTGCATCAATCCCAGCGCATGGATTGGTTGCTGCAAGACGCGGTTGAAATCGCCTTTCAGCAGACGATGGTCGATGGTCTTGGCGGCAGCACTGCTGCCCGCGATTGTTCGGTGCACAGCGTCCAGGCCGTGTTCTGTATCGATGTGCGATCCGAGGTGTTCCGCCGGGCGCTGGAGTCTGCAAGCCCTGACATACACACCCGCGGTTTTGCCGGCTTTTTTGGGCTGCCCATTGCCTATTCCCCGATAGGCAGTGCGCTCACGCGCCCCCAACTGCCTGGGCTGTTGGCCCCGGCACAGTGCGTCACCGAACGCGTTGAAGCCAGCCTCGGGCAGGTGCTGGCTGCTCGCCGGAAAAATGCCTTGCAGTGGCGCCAGCGATGGACGGAGTTCCGCTCTTCACCCTCTTCGGGCTTCAGCTTTGTGGAGAGCATGGGCTTGGTGTACGGCGCAAAGTTGTTGGCTGACAGCCTGGCCTCAACAAAGGCCCCGGCGAACTGGGAAGCCCAGGGACTGCCGAAGCAAAAAGATGAGACGTTGCGGCCCTGCTTGCCTCTGACGGACGCCGACCCCGAAGCCGCTGCCGCGATGGCCAAAGGCATTCTGGGCGCCATGGGACTTCAGAGCGGCTTCGCGCCGCTGGTGATGCTGGTCGGACATGGCAGCCGCAGCGCAAACAATCCCCACGCCGCAGGCCTGGACTGCGGTGCCTGCGGTGGACAGACCGGCGAGGTCAACGCCCGCGCCCTGGCGGACCTGCTCAACACCCCCCAGGTGCGCACGCACTTGCGTGCCCTGGGGGTGGATGTGCCGGAGCGCACCCGTTTCCTCGCCGCCCTGCACAACACCACGACCGACGAGGTGGCGCTGTACGACACAGGTGGCGTGCCGCCCCATCTGCACGCCGACCTGACACGGCTGCAAGGGTGGCTGGACTACGCGGGCGTGATGGCCCGGGCAGAGCGCTCCGACAGCCTGGGTCTGGGTCATCTGAAGGCCCAGGAAGCCGCCCTGAAGAAGGCGGTGCTGCAACGCGCCAACCATTGGGCGGAAGTTCGACCCGAATGGGGGCTGGTCAACAACGCCGCTTTCGTCGTGGCGCCGCGCTCCCGAACCCGACATCTGAAGTTGTCGGGCCGCTGCTTCCTGCACGACTACGACCAGCAGAACGACCCAGACCTGGGCGTGTTGACGCTCATCATGACCGCGCCGATGGTGGTGACCAACTGGATCAACATGCAGTACCACGCCTCGACCGTCGACAACCGCCGCTACGGCAGCGGCAACAAGGTGCTGCACAACGTGGTCGGCGGACGCCTGGGTGTTTTTGAAGGCAACGGCGGCGATTTGCGCATTGGCCTGCCGATGCAGTCGCTTCACGACGGTCACCGCCTGCATCACACGCCGCTGCGGTTGAGTGTGTTCATCGAGGCTTCGCGCGACGCGATCGAAACCGTGATGTCCCGACATGAGACCGTCCAGCAACTGGTCGCCAACAAATGGCTGCACCTGCTGCGAATCGATTCACAGAGCCATGAAGTTGAACAGTACGTCAACAACAGATGGCAGGCGTTTTGCAGAACTTCAGACACCACCACCACGCATGGCCAGGTGGGCGAGCAGCGTGGTGAATTCGAACAGGCTGGGGCGTGAGCCGCTTTCGTTCTTGTTGTCTCATCACATGGCGCTTTCCGCCGGTTAAAAGGACTCCCAGTCAGAAGCTCCGTTGCCCTGGTCGGCCTTCTGGCTCACAGCCACTGGGCGGGCTGCGGGCTTGGCAGCAGGCAAGGCGGTGCGCGCTGCGGGCTTGTTCAGGGCTGATGTCGTGGGAATCTTCCTGGGCGCGGCCACAGGCGCATGGGTGCGCACCACTGGCGTCACCGCGCTGAAGCCCACCGCGTTGCCTGAGAGGCGGAACACCGCCACCGCCTGCACCAGGTCGGTGGCCTGGGTGCGCAGGCTGCTGGCCGCGGCCGCCATTTCTTCCACCAGCGCGGCATTCTGCTGCGTGGCCTGATCCATCTGGGTCACGGCTTCGCCGATCTGGCCCACACCGTCGCTCTGCTCTTTGCTGGCCGAGCTGATCTCGCCCATGATGTCGGTGACGCGTCGCACGCTGTCCACCACCTCGCTCATGGTGGCGCCCGCCTTGTCCACCAGCACCGTGCCGCTTTCCACGCGCTCCACGCTGTCGTTGATGAGCTGCTTGATTTCCTTGGCAGCGGCTGCGCTGCGCTGCGCCAGGTTGCGCACCTCGCCAGCCACCACCGCAAACCCACGGCCCTGTTCACCGGCGCGGGCCGCTTCCACAGCCGCGTTGAGCGCCAGGATGTTGGTCTGGAATGCAATGCCGTCGATCACGCTGATGATGTCGCTGATCTTGCGGCTGCTCTCGTTGATTCCCTTCATGGTGTCGACCACCTGGCTCACCACCTGACCACCTTCGATGGCCACCCTCGATGCGCTCTGTGCCAACTGGTTGGCCTGCAGGGCGTTGTCGGCGTTCTGGCGCACGGTGGACGAGAGTTCTTCCATCGAAGCGGCGGTTTCTTCCAGCGCGCTGGCCTGGCTTTCGGTGCGTGAGCTCAGGTCCTGGTTGCCCTGGGCAATCTGCTCGCTGGCAGTGGAGACCGATTCGGAGCCCGTGCGCACGCGGCCCACCACCTGCACCAGACCCGCCTGCATCTCCGCCAAGGCCTTCATGAGCACACCGATCTCGTCCTGGGATTTCGTGTCCACCACGCGGGTCAGGTCACCGGCGGCTACGGCGCGGGCGAGCTCGACGGCGGAGTTGATGGGGCGCGTGATGGAGCGGATGATCCAGGTGGCCACGACAGCCGCGATGGCCGCTGCCAGCAGCACCGCGACCACGATGGTGATGACGAGCGTCTTGACTGTCTCCTGGGCAACCTGGCTGGCGACTTGAGCACCTTCCGTTTGGAGAGCCACGGCATCGTCGATGACTTTGAAGTACGCGAGCTGTGCCGGGCGGACGGTTTCGAACAGGTAGGCAATGGCGGGCTCGCGCTGACCAGCAGCGATCATTTCAAGGAACTTGTCCACGCTGGAACGGAATGGCTTGCGGGCCTCCTCCAGCTTGGCCTGCAATTCACGGCCTTTGTCAGAGGTGATCAGGGCGTCCGCCTTGGTCACGCTGTCGTTGACCTTGCCGCGCGATTCGGCAATGGCCTGCTTCTCCTGGGTCGCCTTGGCGGGGTCGGTCAGCAGGGCGATGTTCCGGATCGCCCGGGCCTGGAAGTTGCCTTCGGTCCGAATGATTTCCAGCTCGGCAATGGCGGTCATGCGCCGCTGGGTGATGTCGACAAGGTCGGCTTCCACCGACATGGTGCGCACAGCGCTGAGCCCGCCAATGGCCAGCAGCATGGCCACCAGCAGGGTGAATGCGCCCACCAGGCGCGTGGCGATCTTGAGATTTTTGAACATGATGGTTCCGATGCAGATGGGGTTGTGGACGCAGCTCAAAGGCAGTTTGCTGACCCTGTCGGTCCATGCGCGCCGGGCACCCTTGGGATGTCGCCTGTCCGGTATATCGACCGCGTCTGTTGCAAATGTAGGGAGGCGGCACAACGTCAAACGCCCGAACTGACACAGTTGGCAGCCACTTTCCTCAGGTTTGCAAGCGCCACAAGGTGTTGCACGCTCCCCCAGCGCGGCGGCCTGATGCCGGGAAGACTGAAGACAAGCCGTCTTGTGAGGCCAGGTCCCCATCTGGATATCGGGCAGAAGGTTGATCCAGATCAAAGGAGTCGCTCGGCGGCGGGTTATCTGGTCAAGGAAATGAGGGGACCACCGATACGGTGTGTACACGGAACTGATCGCAACAGGCTGCGAAAAGACGTGGTACTCCTCAACACACCAGCGAGACAAGCATGCGCACCAACCTGCCCGTCACCCACCAGGAGTTCGTCATTCCCGAGGGCGTGACCCTCGTCTCGACGACCGACCTGCAAAGCCGCATCACGTACTGCAACCCCGCCTTTGTGGCCGTCAGCGGTTTCGATCGCGAAGA
>JBBQSX010000129.1:0-10472 GCA_038213545.1 Burkholderiales bacterium | reverse complement strand
GGTCAAGTTACAGCACGTCACCGCTGTACACCAGCCAAGCAAGTCTTACGACCCACTTGATGATGTTGACCAACCGGGTGTGGCCCTGACGCTTCTTGTTGTTGCGCATTGTCAGGTCCTCCTTTCGGGTGGCTTATCCCCCCTCTCGGGTGGGAACCGGCAATGCGACGCGTATCAGGCGTCACGTTGCCGCAACACCCTAAGCCATTGTAAAAGGCATCAGGACCCCGGTCCTGATGCCTTTTGTTTATTTTGAAGCACCACCCGGGATATTCAAGAGGGCCACCACGCTAGGCATGGTTTACGCTGTTCTTTTGGCGCTCGTTTGACTGAGCCGAAGAGATGGCGTGTTTGAATAAGGGCACTCGATTGGGTGCCCTTTTTGCGATTTATCCACGCGCCGGCTCGACCGAGATGTAAAAGTCCGCCGACCCCTGTTTCGCACGCCACCTCCGCCCGTAACCCCTTGTCCTCATTGAGGATTCCGACCTCTTTGGGCCACGAGCGTTGTAAGACCCGCGCAACTGGTTTTCAATGGCGCGCAAAAAAGCCGCTGGGTCACAGCGGCTTCTTGTTGGAAGAGATCCAGCTTATTTCAGCTTGATTTCTTTGTAGTCCACGTGCTTGCGAGCTTTGGGATCAAATTTCTTGATCAGCATCTTCTCGGGCGTGGTCTTCTTGTTTTTGGTGGTGGTGTAGAAGTGACCGGTTCCAGCAGTGGACTCCAGCTTGATCTTCTCGCGTGCGCCTTTGGTTGCCATGTTTGGTTCTCCTTAAGCTTGACCGCGTGCGCGCAGGTCCGCGAGCACGGCGTCAATGCCGTTTTTGTCGATCAGGCGCAGGGCGGCACCGGAGACGCGCAAACGCACCCAGCGGTTTTCGCTCTCGACCCAGAAACGGCGGTATTGCAGGTTCGGCAGGAACCGGCGCTTGGTTTTGTTGTTGGCGTGGGAAACGTTGTTCCCGACCATGGGCTTCTTGCCCGTGACTTCGCAGACGCGTGCCATGAGGACACTCCGATCATTTCAAACAGCTGTCGACCGCGTCCGGAGAAATCTCCGCGCTTTGCCAAGCAGCCTCACCTCGCCAGGAAAGGGTGGCGGTAACCCGAATCTGCTGTGGTCCCGGACGAACCTTTCAATCTCAGCAAAGCCCGCGATTATAGCCAATCGGGGATGCATGGGGCCAACAATGCTTTCAGGATGCGCTCTGTTCCAGGAAGCGCTGGGCGTCCAACGCGGCCATGCAGCCGGTGCCGGCGCTGGTGATGGCCTGGCGGTAGACGTGATCCTGCACATCGCCGGCGGCGAATACACCGGGTACGCTGGTCATGGTGGCCATGCCTTGAAGCCCCGAACGGGTGGTGATGTAGCCGTCCTTCATGTCGAGCTGGCCTTTGAAGATATCGGTGTTGGGTTGGTGGCCGATGGCGATGAAGCAGCCCTTGAGCGTAATGTCTTCGGTGTCGCCGGTCTTGACGCTTTTCAGGCGCACGCCGGTCACGCCGGTGTGGTCACCCAGCACCTCGTCGAGTGTGCTGTGCAGTTTGAGTTCTATTTTGCCTGCGGCGACCTTCTCCATCAGTTTGTCGATCAAGATGGCTTCGGCCTTGAATGTGTCGCGCCGGTGCACGAGCGTGACCTTGCTCGCGATGTTGGAGAGGTACAGCGCTTCTTCCACTGCCGTGTTGCCACCGCCAACCACGCTGACTTCCTGGCCTCGGTAGAAGAAACCGTCGCAGGTTGCACAGCCCGACACGCCCTTTCCCATGAAAGCCTCTTCGGACGGCAGGCCAAGGTACTTGGCCGAGGCGCCGGTGGCGATGATGAGCGCGTCGCAGCTGTATTCGCCGCTGTCGCCCTTCAGCACGAAAGGACGCTTGCTGAAGTCAACTGCGTTGATGTGATCAAAGATCATCTCGGTTTTGAAGCGTTCGGCGTGCGCCTGGAAGCGCTGCATCAGATCGGGACCTTGCACGCCGTCGGCGTCCGCTGGCCAGTTGTCCACGTCGGTGGTGGTCATGAGCTGGCCGCCCTGTGCAATGCCGGTGATCAGCACCGGGTTGAGATTGGCGCGGGCAGCGTAAACCGCGGCTGTGTAGCCAGCGGGGCCGGAGCCGAGGATCAATACTTTGGCGTGTTTCATGGTGCAAGTCCCCATCGGATTCAGGGGCAAGTGGTTTAGAGTCGGCGGGTATATTGGGGCGTCAGGTCAGAAGCCTGCGGGGCAGGGGGCCATGACTTCAAGTCATTGTATGAAACGGCGCTGCAGGCGCTTCCCGGAACAAGGAATACACGCATGTCGATACTGTCCAATCTCGATTTGATCCGCAGGGTGCCGCTTTTTTCAACTTTGACGCAGGCCCAGGCCGAAGGCGTTGCAGATGCGGTCATCAAACGACGTTTCAAGCGAGGCGAGTGCATCGTCGAGCAGGGCAAGAAGTCGAACTGTCTGGCGATCGTGCTCACCGGCCGCGCGCGCGTTGTGACCACCGATTCGCGCGGTCGCGAGGTGATCCTGGCCACCATGAACCCCGGCGACTACGTGGGCGAAATGAGCCTGATCGACAACCAGCCGCACTCTGCCACGGTCAAAGCCGAGGTGCAGACCGATGTGCTGATCCTGGGCCGCGCCGAGTTCGCCCGTTGCCTGCCCGAGAACAGTTCCATGGCCTACGCGGTCATGAAGGGCCTGGTGCAGCGTCTGCGCCACGCCGACCGCAAGATCGAATCGCTCGCGCTGATGGACGTGTATGGTCGTGTGGCGCGCGCGTTGCTTGAGTTTGCCCAGCCCGACAAGGACGGCCAGCTCACCATCAAGGACCGTGTGTCGCGCCAGGACGTCGCCAAGATGATTGGCGCCTCGCGCGAAATGGTCAGCCGCGTCATGAAGGATCTGGAAGACCGGGGCTTCATCGAGATGGCCGAAGACGGCAGCACCATCATCAAGGAACGGCTGAATTCCCTCGGCTGAAGCGGTCGTTGGCTGGCTCAGCCGGGGATGGGATCGGGGTGGGCTTGGGGTAAGCTAGCTGCTGGACATTTGAACAGCCCATGACCTACTCACTGAACACCCTCAACGCCGACCGTGCGGGCCAACCGCAGGTCGGCGTTTCCCGTTTTGCCCAGGAAATTGGCTTGGTGCTGGGTGCGGCTGCGCTGGCCTTCTGGTTGCTGGCTTTGTTGAGCCACTCGCTGGCCGATCCTGCGTGGAGCACCACCGGCACCGCCACCGAGGTGGGCAATTGGGGGGGGCGGCTCGGCGCTTTGTTGTCCGACTGGAGCTACTACCTGTTCGGATTTTCGGTCTGGTGGTGTTTTCTCGCGGGTGTCCGGGCCTGGTTGTCCGCGTTGGCTGGCTGGATTCGCGGAACTCGGCCCGACGTGGACGATGGGCAGGACACGCCTGTCTGGCAGCGTCCCTGGGCGCGCCGCAGCCTCTTCTGGCTGGCGCTGATCACCCTGATGGCTGCCAGCACGGTGCTGGAGTGGAGCCGCCTGTACCGCTTGGAGGCACTGCTCCCGGGCCATGCGGGAGGTGTGCTTGGCCATGGCCTCGGTGCGTTTTCCATGCGCTGGCTCGGGTTCACCGGCTCGGCGCTGGCCATGCTGGCGCTGCTGCTGGTGTGCCTGCCGCGCGTGTTCCGTTTTTCCTGGGGCCATTGGGCCGAGGAGGTGGGCCACACGCTGGACGGCTGGTTCGAGTCTCGGCGCGAAAAGCGCGAAGCGGTGGAAGATCAGCGCATCGGCGAGAAAGCTGCACGCGAACGCGAAGAAGTGGTGAAGGTCGAACGGGTGGAGATTGAAGAACAACACCCCACGCCGGTGGTGATCGAGCCCACGCTGGTCGATGTGCCCAAGAGCGAGCGCGTGGCCAAGGAGCGCCAGAAGCCGCTGTTCACCGAACTTCCCGACAGCAAGCTGCCGCAAGTGGACTTGCTCGACAGCGCGCCGGTGCACCAGGCGGGGGTGGACAGCCAGACATTGGAGATGACCAGCCGCCTCATCGAGAAGAAGCTCAAGGACTTTGGTGTGGACGTGCGCGTGGTCGCCGCGGCGCCGGGCCCAGTGATCACGCGCTACGAGATCGAACCTGCCACGGGGGTGAAAGGCTCGCAGATCGTCAACCTCGGGCGCGATCTGGCGCGTTCGCTCTCGCTGGTGTCCATCCGCGTGATCGAGACGATTCCAGGCAAGAATCTGATGGCGCTGGAGTTGCCCAACGCCAAGCGCCAGACCATCAAGCTCAGCGAGATTCTGGGCTCGTCTGTTTACAACGACGCCAAGTCCATGCTCACCATGGGTCTGGGCAAAGACATTGGTGGACAGCCCATCGTGGCCGATCTCGCCAAGATGCCGCATTGCCTGGTGGCCGGCACCACCGGTTCGGGCAAGTCGGTCGGCATCAACGCGATGATCCTGTCGCTCCTGTACAAGGCCGATGCGCGCGACGTGCGCCTGCTGCTGATCGACCCCAAGATGCTGGAGATGAGTGTCTATGAGGGCATTCCGCACCTGCTGGCGCCCGTGGTCACGGACATGAAGCACGCGGCCAACGGCCTGAACTGGTGCGTGGCCGAAATGGAGAAGCGCTACAAGCTCATGAGCAAGATGGGTGTGCGCAACCTCGCGGGCTACAACGTGAAGATAGACGAGGCCAAAGCGCGTGGGGAGATCATCGGCAATCCGTTCAGCCTCACGCCCGAGCAACCCGAACCGCTGGAGCGCCTTCCCTACATCGTGGTGGTGATCGACGAGCTGGCCGACCTGATGATGGTGGTCGGCAAAAAGATCGAAGAGCTCATTGCCCGACTGGCACAGAAAGCGCGCGCGGCCGGTATCCATTTGATCCTCGCCACACAGCGCCCCAGCGTGGACGTGATCACGGGTCTGATCAAGGCCAACATCCCCACGCGCCTGTCTTTCCAGGTGAGCAGCAAGATCGACAGCCGCACCATCCTCGACCAGATGGGCGCCGAGAGTTTGCTGGGTATGGGCGACATGCTTTACATGCCGTCGGGTACAGGATTCCCGATCCGGGTGCATGGTGCGTTTGTGAGCGATGACGAAGTGCACCGCGTGGTGGCCTACCTCAAGGAACAGGGTGGCGAGCCCAACTACATCGACGGCGTGCTGGAAGGCGGCGTGGCCGATGGCGAGGGCAGCGACTTGTTCGGTGAAGGCGGTGGGGAGAGCAATGGTGAGAAGGATGCTCTCTACGACCAGGCTGTGGAAATCGTCATCAAGGACCGCAAGGCCAGCATTTCCTATGTGCAGCGCAAGCTCAAGATCGGCTACAACCGCGCTGCCCGTTTGCTCGAAGACATGGAAAACGCTGGTCTGGTGAGCGCCCTCACATCGAGCGGGCAGCGGGACATCCTGGTGCCGGCGCGCGGCGAATGACGCTGGCTTGAACCGAGCCGGCCCAACCGGATCAGATCTCCATGATGAAAAAACTGTTGCTCCTGTGTTCTCTTGGTCTTGGCACTGTCGGCGCTGCGGCCGACGGCCTTCAAGACCTCGAGAAATTCCTGCGTGACGTGAGCAGCGGCAAGGCCGGCTTCACCCAGGTGGTGACCTCGCCCAAGCGCTCCACCGAGACGGTGGCGCGCAGCAAAACGTCCACCGGTACTTTTGAATTTCTGCGGCCCAACCGCTTTCGCTTCGAATACACCAAACCGTTTGAGCAGACCATCGTGGCCGACGGCCAGACGCTGTGGTTGCACGACGTGGACCTGAACCAGGTCACGGCCCGTGGCCAGAAGGAGGTGCTGGGCAGCACGCCTGCCGCCCTGATCGCAGCGGGCACCGACCTCAAAGGCCTGTCGGATGCGTTTGATCTCAAGCCTGGCGTAGCCAAAGACGGCCTGGAGTGGTTGGAGGCCAAGCCCAAGGACCGCAACGGCCAATTGCAGATGGTGCGTGTCGGTTTCAAGCAGGGCCAGATTTCGGTGCTCGACATCGAAGACAGCCTGGGCCAGCGCTCGGTGCTCACCTTCAACGGCTGGCAGTCCAATGCGCCGCTGAAGGCTGCAGACTTCAAATTCGAGCCACCCGCGGGCGCGTCGGTCATGCGGCCCTGAAACCTGTGCCCGCCCCCAGCCCCCACGCGCCTCTCGCAGAGCGCCTGCGCCCGCGCACCTTGGCCGAGGTCATCGGCCAGCAGCACATGCTGGGCGAAGGCATGGCGCTGCGCCTGGCGTTTGAATCGGGCCAGCCGCACAGTTGCATCCTCTGGGGCCCGCCGGGCGTGGGCAAGACCACGATCGCGCGGCTCATGGTCGACGCGTTCGACGCGCAGTTCCTCACCATCAGTGCGGTGCTCGGCGGCGTGAAAGACATCCGCGAGGCAGTGGAGCGGGCTGAGGCCGCACGCACCGGACTCTCGCCCCAGCGCACCATCCTGTTCGTGGACGAGGTACACCGCTTCAACAAAAGCCAGCAAGACGCCTTTCTGCCGCACGTGGAAAGTGGCTTGTTCACGTTCATCGGCGCCACCACCGAAAACCCCTCGTTCGAGGTCAACTCGGCCCTGCTCTCGCGCGCTGCGGTGTATGTGTTGCAGCCGCTGTCGGAAGACGACCTGAAGCGGATCGTGACCAAGGCACAAGCCATCGACGCGGTGCCCGCCATTGAATCGGCCGCCATTGACCGTTTGATTGCCTATGCCGACGGCGATGCCCGCCGCCTGCTCAACACGCTGGAAACGCTGTCGGTGGCCGCCGGCAGCGAGAAGCTCACCGAGATCACCGACGCCTGGCTGTTGAAGGTGCTGGGCGAGCGCATGCGCCGCTACGACAAAGGTGGCGACCAGTTCTACGACACGATCAGCGCCCTGCACAAAAGCGTGCGCGGCTCCGATCCGGACGCAGCGCTGTACTGGTTCGTGCGCATGCTCGACGGCGGCGCTGACCCGCGCTACATGGCGCGGCGCCTCATCCGCATGGCCAGCGAAGACATTGGCCTGGCCGACCCGCGCGCCCTGCGCCTGGCGCTGGATGCGGCCGATGTGTACGAGCGCCTTGGCAGCCCGGAAGGCGAACTGGCCCTGGCCGAGTGCGTGCTCTACCTGGCCGTCGCGCCGAAGTCCAACGCGGTCTACAAGGCGTTCAACGAAGCCAAGGCCTGGGTCAAGAAGGACGGCACACGCCCGGTGCCCATGCACCTGCGCAACGCGCCGACCAAGCTCATGAGGCAGCTCGACCACGGCAAGGGCTACCGCTACGCGCACGACGAAGAAGGTGGTTTTGCGGCAGGCGAGCGTTACTTGCCCGAGGGCATGGCCGAGCCCGGTTTTTACCGCCCGGTGGACCGCGGACTGGAGCTGCGCATCGCCGATAAGCTGCGCGAGCTCAAAAAACGCAACGATCAAACTGACTAATGCGTTCCCAATCGCGCTGATGCAAGCGCCAGGGCTGCATGAGAAATCAGGGTAAACCCTTGTCTGCTAAGGGCTTACACGCATGCAGCCCCCAAAAGCGCCTCATTACAATCCGTCCACCAACCCGCAGTCTGTCCTGTTCCAAGGTCAGGTCTGGCGGGTTTTTTGCTAGGTTGAAACCGGCCAGCGCCACAAGCGCCTCTCGGCCTGTCACACACACGGAGAACCCTCATGGAAGTTTTGCTACAGCAGATCATCAACGGTCTGGTGCTGGGCAGCATGTATGCGCTTGTGGCCTTGGGTTACACCATGGTCTACGGCATCATCGGGCTGATCAATTTCGCCCACGGAGACGTCCTCATGGTGGGGGCTCTCACCAGCTGGACCATCATTGGCGTGATGCAGGACGCCACCCCCGGCATGCCCGGTTGGCTGGTCTTGCTCCTGGCGGTGATCATCGCCATGGTGGTGTGCGCCTCCCTCAACTTCACGATCGAGAAGCTGGCCTATCGGCCGCTGCGCAACTCGTCCCGATTGGCGCCACTCATCACGGCCATCGGCATGTCTCTGCTGCTGCAGACGTTTGCCATGATCATCTGGAAGCCCAACCCCAAGTCGTATCCCAACATGCTGCCGACCGAGCCGCTTCACTTCGGCGGCGCGGTGATCTCCATCACGCAGATCACCATCCTGGCCACCACCGTCATCACGCTGGCCTTCCTGATGTGGCTGGTCAACCGCACCAATCTGGGTCGTGCCATGCGCGCCACCGCCGAGAACCCGCGCGTGGCCGCGCTCATGGGTATCAAACCCGACGTGGTCATTTCCGCCACCTTCATCATCGGCGCCATGCTCGCTGCCATCGCAGGCGTGATGTGGGCTTCGAACTACGGCACGGTGCAGCACGCCATGGGCTTCATGCCCGGTCTCAAGGCCTTCGTGGCTGCGGTGATGGGTGGCATCGGCAACCTGGCTGGTGCGGTGGTCGGGGGCATTGCCCTGGGTCTGATCGAATCGCTGGGCGCCGGTTACCTCGGCAAGCTCACCGGCGGCGTGTTGGGCAGCCAGTACACCGACATTTTTGCTTTCATCGTGCTGGCTGTCGTGCTCACACTGCGCCCTTCGGGCCTGCTGGGTGAACGTGTGGCCGACCGCGCCTGAGTGCCAGGAGACATCACATGATGAACACCAAAACCGGCAAGCTGATCGTCTTTCTGCTCGCGGGCGCGGCCTTGCTGCTGCTGCCGATCCTCCTGCAATCCACCGGCAGCAACTCCTGGGTGCGCATTCTTGACATCGCGCTGCTCTATGTGCTGCTGGCCCTTGGGCTGAACATCGTTGTGGGCTATGCCGGCCTGCTGGACCTGGGCTATATCGCGTTCTTCGCGGTGGGTGCCTATGTGTTTGCGCTGCTGGGGTCGCCTCACCTGGCCGACACGTTTCCTGCCATCAAGGCCATGTTCCCGGAGGGCATCCACTACAGCATCTGGATCGTGATGATCGTCGCTGCGGTGGTGGCTGGTGTGGTGGGCATGATCCTGGGCGCCCCCACGCTCAAGCTGCGCGGCGACTATCTGGCCATCATCACGCTGGGCTTTGGCGAGATCATCCGCATCTTCCTGCTCAACATGGACCGCCCGGTGAACATCACCAACGGACCCAAAGGCATCAGCCAGATCGACACCAT
Organism: Burkholderiales bacterium; assembly: GCA_038213545.1. Lineage (GTDB taxonomy): Bacteria > Pseudomonadota > Gammaproteobacteria > Burkholderiales > Burkholderiaceae_C > Hydrogenophaga. The sequence goes on along the minus strand of JBBQSX010000129.1, from coordinate 1,405 downwards.
CTCGGTCTTCGGGCTGGACCTCGGAAAACGCCTGACGATCGGCGACTACACCTTCCAGCCGGTCACGCTGTACTACTACCTGTTCCTTTTCTTCGTGGTGATGGCCATTGTCATTTCGTACCGCCTGCAAGATTCGCGCATCGGCCGCGCGTGGATGGCCATTCGCGAAGATGAGATAGCTGCCAAGGCCATGGGCCTGAACACCCGCAACCTCAAGCTCCTGGCGTTTGGCATGGGCGCTTCGTTCGGCGGTGTGTCCGGTGTGCTGTTCGCCTCGTTCCAGCGCTTCGTGTCGCCCGAATCCTTCTCGCTCATGGAGTCGGTGATGGTGGTGGCCATGGTGGTGCTGGGCGGTATCGGGCATATCCCCGGTGTGGTGCTCGGTGCCTTGCTGCTGGCGGGTTTGCCCGAGCTGCTGCGCCATGTGGCGCATCCGCTCACGGCCATGACCGACGGCCGTCTGGCTCCTGAAATCCTGCGCCAGTTGCTCATTGCACTGGCCATGGTGGTGGTGATGCTGATCCGTCCCAAAGGCCTGTGGCCCGCCCCCGAGCACGGCAAGTCCTTGTCCAAGTGAGCGGAGCAACTTCAATGACCGAAACCATCCTCAAAGTTGCCAATGTCTCCAAACGCTTCGGCGGGCTGCAAGCCCTCAGCGATGTGGGCATGGAAATCAAACGTGGCCAGGTGTGTGGCCTGATCGGCCCCAACGGCGCCGGCAAGACGACCTTCTTCAACGTGTTGACCGGGCTGTACACACCCGACAGCGGCACCTTCGAACTCGCCGGCAAGCCCTACACGCCCAGCGCCGTGCACGAAGTCGCCAAGGCCGGCATCGCGCGCACCTTCCAGAACATCCGCCTGTTCGCCGAAATGACGGCGCTGGAAAACGTGATGGTCGGGCGTCATGTGCGCACCCATTCGGGCCTGATCGGCGCCGTGCTGCGCACGCCCGGGTTCAAGCGCGAAGAAGCCGAAATCACGGCGCGTGCCCGCGAGTTGCTGGCCTACGTGGGCATCGAGCGTTTTGCCGACTACAAGTCACGCACGCTGAGTTACGGCGACCAGCGCCGCCTGGAGATCGCGCGCGCGCTGGCCACCGACCCCCAGCTGATCGCGCTGGACGAACCCGCCGCCGGCATGAACGCCACTGAAAAGGTGCAGCTGCGCGAACTGATCGACCAGATCCGCAACGACAACCGAACCATCCTGCTGATCGAACACGACGTGAAGCTGGTCATGGGCCTGTGCGACCGTGTGACCGTGCTCGACTACGGCAAGCAGCTCTCGTCGGGCTCGCCGGCCGATGTGCAGCGCGACCCCAAGGTGATCGAGGCCTACCTCGGCACCGGTGGGCACTGATCAAGGAAACGACATGGCAAACACACTCCTCAAGATCAGCGGC
>JBBQSX010000128.1:0-10483 GCA_038213545.1 Burkholderiales bacterium | reverse complement strand
TCGTCGTTCTTCACGTACTCGTACACACCGGCCGGGCAGTAGCGGCTCTCGGGGCCGGCGTACTTCGCCAGGTTGATCTGCACCGGCACGCTGTTGTTTTTGAGCGTGAGGTGGGCCGGCTGGTTCTCTTCGTGGTTGGTGTTGCTCACGAACACGCTGGAGAGTTTGTCGAAGGTGATCTTGCCGTCGGGCTTGGGGTAGGTGATCTTCGGCATCTCGGCCGCCGGGCGCAGCTTCAGGTGGTCGGGCGTCGTGTTGTGCAGCGTCCAGGGAGGGGTCTTCACGCCCACCTTGGGCAGGAACCAGTGCTCCACACCGGTCATGAGCTTGCCCAGCAGCGGGCTCTTCTTGAACCAGTTCTTGAAGTTGCGGTAGGTCCAGAGTTCTTCATGCAGCCAGCTCTTCTCGAAGCGCTCGGTGAAACCCGAGAGCTCGTCGCTCTGGCGGCCGGCGGCCACCGCTTCAAACGCGGCCTCGGCGCAGAGCATGCCGCTCTTGATGGCAGCGTGGCTGCCCTTGATGCGTGCGGCATTCAAAAAGCCGGCGTTGCAGCCCACCATGGCGCCGCCCGGGAACACGAGCTTGGGCAGGGCCTGTGGCGTACCGTTGTTGAGTGCACGCGCGCCATAGCCCAGGCGCTTGCCGCCAGCAATGTGGGCCTGGATGCTGGGGTGTGTTTTCCAGCGTTGCATTTCTTCGAACGGCGACATCCAGGGGTTCTGGTAGTCCAGGCCGACCACCAGGCCCAGCGTGACCTTGTTGTCTTCGAGGTGGTAGAGAAAGCCACCGCCGAAGGTGTCGGTGTCCATGGGCCAGCCGGCGGTGTGAACCACCACGCCGGGTTTGGCTTTGTCGGCCGGCACTTCCCACAGTTCCTTGATGCCGATCGCGAAGGTCTGTGTGTCCTTGCCCTCGGTGAGCTTGTACTTGGCAATCAACTGTTTGCCCAGGTGGCCACGCGCACCTTCGGCAAACACGGTGTACTTGGCGTGCAGTTCCATGCCGAGCTGGAAGTGGCTGGTGGGCTCGCCGTCCTTGCCCAGGCCCAGGTGGCCTGTGGCCACGCCCTTGACCGAACCGTCTTCGTTGTAGAGCACCTCTGCGGCGGTGAAGCCGGGAAAGATCTCCACGCCCAGCGCTTCGGCCTGCTCGCCCAGCCACTTGGTGACTGCGCCCAGGCTGATCACGTAGCAGCCGTCGTTGTGGAAGTTGCGCGGCATCAGCCAGTCGGGCGTACGGGTGGCGCCGGTTTCGGTGAGCACCAGCAAGTCGTCGCCGGTCACGGGCTGGTTCAGCGGTGCGCCGCGTTCCTTCCAGTCCGGGAAGAGTTCGGTGATCGCGATCGGGTCCATCACCGCGCCGCTCAAGATGTGTGCGCCGGGCTCGGAGCCCTTTTCCAGCACACACACATTGATCTCGCTGCCCTTCTCGCTGGCCAGCTGTTTCAGGCGGATGGCGGTGGCCAGGCCTGCCGGGCCGCCGCCGACCACGACCACGTCGTATTCCATGGCTTCGCGGGGGCCGAACTGGGCCAGCAATTCATCGTGGGTCATCGGGGGGTCTCGCAGATAATGATTTTGAGAAGGCGCAAAGTGTGCCTTGCGTGTCACTCGACAGACAGCATTTTATGCGGCACCCGCACAAAATCGAACGGTCGTACTAATTTCTACTGGGGACTTTCATCGTGGCATACAGCATGGACTTGTCGGGCCGCGTGGCCTTGATCACCGGAGCCTCGGGCGGACTGGGTGAGCAATTCGCCAAAACCCTGGCCAAGGCCGGTGCTGCCGTGGTGCTGGCCAGCCGCCGCACCGACCGCCTCATGGCCTTGCGCGCGCACATTGAGGCTGAGGGCGGCGACGCCCACGTGGTGGCCATGGATGTGACCGACCAGGCGTCCATCAAGGCTGCAGTGGCGCACGCCGAAACCGAGGTGGGTGCGATCGACATCCTGGTGAACAACTCGGGCGTGAGCACCACGCAGCGCCTGCAGGATGTGAGCGAGGAAGACTACGACTTCATCTTCAACACCAACACCAAGGGCGCGTTTTTTGTGGCGCAGGAAGTGGGCAAGCGCATGCTGGCGCGGGCCAAAGGCGCTGCACCGGGCACCTATGTGGGCGGTCGCATCGTCAACATCGCTTCCATGGCGGGTCTGAAGGTGCTGCCGCAGATCGGGGTGTACTGCATGAGCAAGGCGGCGGTGGTGCAGATGACCAAGGCCATGGCGGTGGAGTGGGGCAAGTACGGCATCAACGTGAACGCCATATGCCCGGGCTACATCGACACCGAAATCAACCACCACCACTGGCAGACCGAGCAGGGCCAGAAGCTCATCGGCATGCTGCCGCGCAAGCGCGTGGGCGTGCCGACCGACCTGGACGCGGTGCTGGTGATGTTGTGCTCCAACGAGAGTCATTTCATCAACGGCGCGGTGATCGCAGCCGACGACGGTTTCGGAGCCTGAATGAATGTTGCTGTCCTGGGCCGGCCTTCGGGCTGGCCGCCCGGCATGGTCACAGGCATCCTGGCTGGCCTGGGCGCTGGTGCTTTCTGGGGCACGGCTTTCGTCGCGCCCTTGATGACGCCCGGGTTCAGCTCGATCGATCTCACGGTGGGCCGCTTTCTGTCGTGCGGCATCTTGTCGGTGATGCTGCTGCTGTGGGCCGGGCTGCGCGGCGGCGCGCGCCTGCCCACCTGGCCTCAAGCGGGCGCTGCGCTCTGGCTCAGCCTCCTGGGGTACACCGGCTACTACCTGCTGCTGGTGCTGGCCATTCAGGCTGCCGGCGCAGCCTTGCCGGTGCTCATCATCGGCACCATTCCGCTGTGGATCATGTTGATCGGCAAGCCCAAAGGGTTGAGCTGGCGTTCGCTGGTGCCGGGCTTGCTGCTCACCCTGGCCGGCCTCGTGTTGATGATGCGGGTGACCGCACACGGCGCCGAGGCAGGTAGCGGGTCGAACCTGTGGCTCGGCATCTTTTACGCGGTGCTCGCCATGGCCGCCTGGACCGCGTTCGGGCTGCTGAACGCGCGCTGGCTGGGCCGGCATCCTGAAGTGAACTCCACCGTGTGGGCCAACTGGCTGGGTGTGGCGGCGGGTTTGGGCGCGCTGGGCATCTGGGCCGTGGCCGGCACCGATCTCGCCACGTTGGCCTCGCGCCCGGGCTTCGGCACCTTCGTGATCGTCTGCGCGGTCACCGGTATTGGCTCTGCGTGGATCGCGTCGGTGCTCTGGAACATGGCCAGCCGCCGCCTGAGCCCGAGCCTGGCTGGCCAACTCATCGTCAGCGAAACGGTTTTTGGTCTTCTCTACAGCTTTGCCTGGGATGGCGCCTGGCCAGTTGCCCTGCAGTGGACGGCTTGTGCGCTGTTTGTGCTGGGCATCCTCGCATCCATCAAGGCCCATCGATGAAGTTCGAACTGCCCGCGCAGAAGAAGGAAGTTTTCCGTATGACCATCCCCATTCGTTGGGGCGACATGGACGCCATGGGGCATGTGAACAACACCACCTACTTTCGGTACCTGGAGACCATCCGCATCGAGTGGATGCGCAGCATCGGCTGCCAGCCCGATCCGCAGGGCGAAGGCCCGGTCATCGTCAACGCCTTCTGCACCTTCCACAAGCAGCTCGAATACCCGGGCGACGTGATCGCCACCATGTTTGCCAGCGATGTGGGGCGCAGCAGCTTCGAGACCTGGTGCACGCTCACCCGAGCCGACGATCCGCAAACGCTGTACGCCTCGGGCGGCGCGACCACGGTGTGGGTGAACTTCCCGCAGCAGAAGTCCGCACCGATGCCCGACACGCTGCGGGTGCACCTGCAAGACTGAGTTCAGACGGGCTTGGTCTTGGGCACACGGCCCATGAGATAGAACTCCGGGTTTGGCAGCATGTTGCTGAAGCTGGCCATGCGGTTGGACAGGCCGAAGAAGGCGGTGATGGCCGCGATGTCCCAGATGTCTTCGTCGGAAAAACCGTGGGCGTGCAGCGGCGTGAAGTCGTCGTCGTTGATCTCGTGCGAGGCCAGACAGACCTTCATCGCGAAATCGAGCATGGCCTTCTGGCGCGGCGTGATATCGGCCTTGTGGTGGTTCACCGCCACCTGGTCGGCCACCAGCGGCTTCTTCTCGTAAATGCGCAGGATGGCGCCGTGCGCCACCACGCAATACAGGCAGTGGTTGGCCGCGCTGGTGGTAGTCACGATCATCTCGCGGTCGCCCTTGGTGAGCGAGCCTTCTTCCTTGAGCATGAGCGCGTCGTGGTACGCAAAAAACGCACGCCACTCGGCCGGGCGGCGGGCGAGGGCCAGAAACACGTTGGGCACAAAACCGGCCTTGGTCTGCACTTCGAGCACCTTGGCCTTGATGTCCTCGGGCAGGTCGTTGATGTCGGGGGTGGGGTAGCGGTTCATGGGTGTCTCCGGGTTGTGCGTGGCGAGTCTTGTGCCCGTGCATCGTACCGGCCGCGCCGGGCCTGCGGTATCGTTGCCGGCAGCTTCTTTCTCTCCTCTCAGGAACACACCATGCAAGACAACAACGACCCCGAGTTCGAACGCGGCCTGGCCATGCGCAAGCGGGTCATGGGCGAGGCCTTTGTGACCAACGCCTTCAACAACATGACGCCATTCACCGAGCCGATCCAGCAGCACATCACGCGCAAGGCCTGGGGCGATGTGTGGCAGCGCGGCACGCTGGACCTGAAAACCCGCAGCCTCATCACCGTGACCATGCTGGCCGCGCTGGGCAAGCAGAACGAGCTCAAGGGGCATGTGCGAGGCGCACTCAACAACGGCGCCACACCGGCGGAGTTGCAAGAGGTGTTGCTGCAGGTGGCCGTGTACTGCGGAGTGCCCACGGCGGTTGAGGCGTTCCGCACCGCAGCGTCCGTGGTTGAAGCCGATCCCAACTGAGCTTTTCCGAAAGAGCGTTCATGCCATCTGCATTCGCGTGCCGTGTCGCCCTCGTGGCCACACTCGTCGCCTGCTTCGGCATGGCCCACGCGCAAACCACCACCCGCATCCTGGTGGGCTTTGCGCGGGGCGGCGTCGCCTCCATTCCCGACTTCACTGAAAACCACAAGGCGGACAAGCTGCGGGTGGTGACGGTGTTGGGCACGAAGCGCAAGGCCGCCATGCCCGATGTGTGCGAGAAGCTCACCGCCATGGGCCTCCCCAGCCGCTGACCTGAAGGCTTCGACAAGCGCAGTCCGAACGGGGACCTGCTCAACCCGCCAGCAATCTGTGCACCAGGTCCGGCGTGCTGTGCGCGCCGTACTTGCGCATCAGCCGCGCCCGGTAGATCTCCACCGTGCGGTGGCTGATGTCCAGGACCTTGCCGATTTCCTTGCTGGTCAGGCCGTTCATGAGGTGGGCCGCCACTTCTCGCTCGCGCGGTGTGAGGTCGGCCTTGACGGAGCGGCGCGAGCTCAGGTCCTCAAAGCTCCAGATGCCGGCAGCGTGCGGTGTTTCCCGGTTGAGCGCACGTCCGGTCACATGGCACCAAAAACTTTCGTCCTTGAGCCGACCGCCCACACGCTTCATGATACGGTCGTCCGCATAGGTGCCACCCTTGCCCAGCAGAGGCGCCATGCGCGCGCCCAGGCGTTCGTACTCGTCAACGCTGGGGTACAGGATCTGGAAGCTATGGCCCACCAACTGCTCGCGCGTGGCACCGAATATCTCGCACAGCACCTGGTTGCAGTCGACCATGGTGCGCTGGCGAGAGAGCGCCAGGCCCACGGGAGCCAGGTCGAAGGCCAGGCGGTAGTCGATGTCCATGGTGATGAGGGTTTTGCTTTACGAGTTACTACGTATGCCGTTACGTAGTATCGTACCGATACCCTTGCTTCAACCCAGGAGACAGCAACGTGAACAAGATCCACCCGAGCGCGACTGACGCGCTCAAAGACATCGTGGCCGACGGCCAGTTGTTCGCTGTGGGCGGCTTCGGCCTCTGCGGCATTCCGGAGGCGCTGATCGACGCGCTGCGCGACAGCGGCAAGAAGAACCTCACCGTGATCTCGAACAACGCGGGCGTGGACGGCTTCGGACTGGGCAAGCTGCTGGAGACGCGCCAGATCACCAAGATGATTTCGAGCTACGTGGGCGAGAACAAGGAGTTCGAGCGCCAGTACCTGGCCGGTGAGCTGCAACTCGAATTCACGCCGCAGGGCACCTTGGCTGAAAAGCTGCGCGCCGGCGGCGCCGGCATCCCTGCGTTCTTCACCAAAACCGGTGTGGGCACCATGGTGGCCGAGGGCAAGGAACTGCGCGAATTCGACGGCGAGACCTATGTGATGGAGCGCGCACTGGTGCCCGACATCTCGCTGGTGAAAGCCTGGCGCGCCGACACCTCGGGCAACCTGCAGTTCCGCTTCACCGCGCGCAACTTCAACCCCGCCGTGGCCATGGCCGGCAAGGTCTGCGTGGTGGAAGTGGAGGAAATCGTGGAGAAGGGCGCGATCGAGCCTGATCACATCCACCTGCCCGGCATTTATGTGCACCGCCTGGTGCTCAATGCCACGCCTGAGAAGCGCATCGAGAAGCGCACGATCACCCCCAAGGAAGGAGTCTGAGATGCCCTGGAACCAAGACCAGATGGCTGCGCGTGCAGCCCACGAACTCGAAGATGGTTTCTATGTGAACCTGGGCATCGGCATCCCCACGCTGGTGGCCAACTTCGTGCCCGCCGACAAAGAGGTGTGGCTGCAGAGCGAGAACGGCATGCTGGGCATCGGCCCGTTTCCCACCGAAGACGAGGTGGACGCCGACCTCATCAACGCCGGTAAGCAGACCGTGACCACCATCCCCGGCTCGTCCATCTTCGGCAGCCACGACAGCTTCGCCATGATTCGCGGCGGCAAGATCAACCTGAGCATCCTGGGTGCCATGCAGGTCAGCGCCAAAGGCGATCTGGCCAACTGGATGATCCCCGGCAAGATGGTCAAGGGCATGGGCGGGGCGATGGACCTCGTGGCCGGCGTCAAGCGCGTGATCATCCTCATGGAGCACGTGGCCAAGAAGAAAGACGGCACCGAAGATCTGAAGATCCTCGACCAATGCACCTTGCCGCTGACCGGCGTGGGCGTGGTCAACCGCATCATCACGGACCTCGGCGTGATGGACGTGACGCCGCAAGGCCTGAAGCTGGTGGAGCTGGCGCCCGGCGTCTCGCGCGAGTTCATCCAGTCCAAGACCGGGCCCACGCTGATCTGAGCCGCTACACTGCGGGCCTGCCACGCCCGCCCCGAGCGGGCGTTTTCTTTTCAAGATCAGGGCCACCTTGGAAGCCTTTCTCATCTCCACCGGCATCGTCGCCCTCGCCGAAATGGGCGACAAGACGCAACTGCTGGCTCTCGTGCTGGCGGCGCGCTTCAAACGCCCCTGGCCCATCGTCTGGGGCATCCTCGCCGCCACGGTGCTCAACCATGCGCTGGCAGGCTTGGCGGGCGCATGGATCATGGCCGCTGTGGGGCCCGATGTGATGCGTTGGGTGCTGGGCGTGTCCTTCATCGCCATGGCGCTGTGGATGCTGATCCCGGACAAAATCGACGACGACAACGCTGTGCCCAAGCAGCGCATGGGCGTGTTCTTCGTCACCACCTGGGCCTTCTTTCTGGCCGAAATGGGCGACAAGACCCAAATCGCCACCGTGGCGCTCGGCGCCCAGTACGAACCCCTCTACGCCGTGGTGCTGGGCACCACCTTCGGGATGATGCTGGCCAACGCGCCGGTGGTGTTCTTTGGTGACAAGCTCACCCGGCGTGTGCCCATCAAGCTGGTGCACGGCATTGCAGCGCTGATTTTTGCGGTGCTTGGCGTGCTGACACTGCTGGGTGTCGGCAAGTCGTTCATCGGCTGAGCACCCACAAAAAAGGCCCTGGGTGGGGCCTTTTGAATGAGTGGAGCGGGTGAAGGGAATCGAACCCTCGTATGAAGCTTGGGAAGCTGCCGTTCTGCCATTGAACTACACCCGCAGAGCGACAGAGTTTACTTGTGGATGTCGCCCACGCAGAGGTACTTGATCTCCACGTAGTCGTCCATGCCGTGGTGTGAACCTTCGCGTCCCAAGCCCGACTGTTTCACTCCGCCAAACGGCACGTGTTCGGTGGCCAGAATACCGACGTTGATGCCGACCATGCCGTACTCCAGCGCTTCGCTCACGCGGAAGATGCGGCCCACGTCGCGGCTGTAGAAGTAGCTGGCCAGGCCGAACTCGGTGTTGTTCGCCGCGTCCACGGCTTCCTGCTCGGTGTGGAACTTGAACACCGGCGCGAACGGGCCGAAGGTTTCTTCTTTGGCGCAGAGCATGTCGGCGGTGGCGTCGGCCACCACGGTGGGCTCGAAGAACTGGCCACTGCCGATGTTCGCGAGGCGCTTGCCGCCGGTCATCACGCGCGCGCCCTTGGCCACGGCGTCGTCCACATGGCGCTGCACCTTCACCAGCGCGGCTTCTTCGATCAGCGGGCCCTGGCTCACGCCGTCGTCGAATCCGTTGCCGACCTTGGTGGTCTTCACCTTGGCCGCAAACTTTTCCACGAAGCTGTCGTACACGCCGGCCTGCACGTAGATGCGGTTGGAGCACACGCAGGTCTGCCCGGCGTTGCGGTACTTGCTGGCAAAGGCGCCTTCCACCGCGCTGTCGATGTCGGCGTCGTCGAACACGATGAAGGGCGCGTTGCCGCCGAGTTCCAGCGACATCTTTTTCACCGTCGGCGCGCACTGCGCCATGAGGATGCGGCCCACCTCGGTGGAGCCGGTGAAGCTGATGTGGCGCACCACGTCGCTTTCGCACAGCACCTTGCCCACGGCGATGCTGTTGTCGGCGTCGGCACACAGCATGTTGAGCACACCGGCCGGAATGCCGGCGCGGATGGCCAGCTCGGCGGCGGCCAGCGCGGTCAGCGGCGTGAGCTCGGCCGGTTTGATGATCACCGGGCAACCAGCGGCCAGCGCGGGTGCGACCTTGCGCGTGATCATGGCCAGCGGGAAGTTCCACGGCGTGATGGCCGCGCACACGCCGATGGGTTGCTTGAGCACGATCAGGCGGCGGTTGTTGTCGAAGGTGGGCAGGGTCTCGCCGTTGACGCGTTTGGCTTCTTCGGCAAACCACTCCACGAAGCTCGCGCCGTAGGCGATCTCTCCCTTGGCCTCGGCGAACGGCTTGCCTTGCTCGGCGGTGAGGATGCGCCCCAGGTCTTCCTGGTTGGCCATGAGCAGGTCGAACCATTTGCGCAAAATGATGCTGCGCTCCTTGGCGGTCTTGGCTTTCCAGGCAGGCCAGGCGGCGTTGGCGGCGGCGATGGCGGCTTCAGCGTCTTTCGGGCCGAGGTTGGCCACGTCGGCCAACTTGTGGCCGGTGGCGGGGTCCAGCACATCGAAGCGGCTGCCGCCCGCCACCCACTGGCCATTGACCAGACCGTCGGTTTTGAGCAGGGTGGGGTCCTTGAGCAGGGCGAGGGGGGAAGTCTTCATGTCCATGGGGTGTCTCCAGTGTTCGATGCGCCAAGGGCGGCAGGGCAGCGAGAAAGCATAGCCCTTTGGGGGGTGGAGTGCAGTACCGCTGGTGACCTTGGCCCTTGGTCCACCCGGGCAATCGCGCCTTGAAAGCCTGCTTCGAAGCAAGTGGCCCGCCATGTTGGAAAATACAGGGTTTCGCGCGCCCGCGCGGCAGCCGCTCCCTCGACCGAAAACCACAAGGCCCCCATGAACCGCCCTGCCACTGCAGTTGTTTCCGTTGCCGACATCCGCAAGAGTTTTCTGGACTTCTTCGCCTCCAAGGGCCACACCGTGGTCGCGTCCAGCTCGCTGGTGCCGGGCAACGACCCCACGCTCATGTTCACCAACTCGGGCATGGTCCAGTTCAAGGACGTGTTCCTGGGCACCGACAAGCGCCCTTACGTGCGTGCGGCCTCGGTGCAGGCCTGTCTTCGCGCCGGCGGCAAACACAACGACCTGGAAAACGTGGGCTACACCGCGCGCCACCATACCTTCTTCGAAATGCTGGGCAACTGGTCGTTTGGCGATTACTTCAAGCGTGAAAGCTTGAAGTGGGCCTGGGAGCTGTTGACCGAGGTCTACAAGTTGCCGAAAGAGCGCCTGCTCGCGACCGTGTACGAAGAGGACGACGAGGCCTACGACATCTGGACCAAAGAGATTGGCCTGCCGCCGGAACGCGTGATCCGCATCGGTGACAACAAGGGCGGGCGCTACAAGAGCGACAACTTCTGGATGATGGCCGACACCGGCCCCTGCGGCCCGTGCTCCGAAATCTTCTACGACCACGGCGACCACATTGCCGGCGGTCCCCCGGGCAGCCCCGATGAAGATGGCGACCGCTTCATCGAGATCTGGAACAACGTGTTCATGCAGTTCAACATGGCCGAGGATGGGAGCGTCTCGCGTCTTCCCGCGCCCTGCGTCGATACCGGCATGGGTCTGGAGCGCCTGGCCGCCATCCTGCAGCATGTCCACAGCAACTACGA
>JBBQSX010000127.1:0-10570 GCA_038213545.1 Burkholderiales bacterium | reverse complement strand
ACCGAGCGGGTGCAGGAGCACATGAAAGTGCTGGGCGCCAACGTGATGCTGGTGCTGCCCGGCAGCGTGAACAGCGGTGGTGTGCGCCAGGGGGCGCAGACCAGCCAGGCCCTCTCCGAAGCCGATGCGCTCGCCATCGCGCTGGAGGTGCCCGAGGTGCAGGTGGCCGCGCCGACTTCACGCGCCACCGTGCAGGCCGTGTTCGGTGGCACCAACTGGAGCACACCGGTGTTTGGTGCCACCAACGACTACCTGGAGGCGCGCGATTGGCCCCTGGCTTCCGGGCGACTCTTCGAGACTGGCGAAGTGCAGGGCGCTGCCAAGGTGGTGGTGATCGGACAGACTGTGGCGCGCGAACTGTTCGGCGATCAGGACCCGGTGGACCAGGTGATCCGCCTGCGCAACGTGCCCATGACGGTGATCGGTGTGCTGGAACGCAAGGGGCAGAACTCCTGGGGCTCGGACCAGGACGACGTGGCCATCGTGCCCATCAGCACGTTTCGCAACCGCGTGCAGGGCGACGCTGCTGGCCGGCTCAAGCGCGTGGGCAGCATCTCGGTGAAGGTGCGCGATGGCCACGACATGAAAGAGGCCGAGGAGAACATCCGCGAGTTGCTGCGCCAGCGCATGCGGGTGCAGACCGGGGGCGACGAGCCGTTTCGCATCCGCAACCTCACCGAAACGCTGCAGGCGCAAGAGGCCTCCAGCCAGGTCATGACGCTGTTGCTCTCGGCCGTGGCCGGCGTGAGCCTGATCGTGGGGGGCATCGGCATCATGAACATCATGCTGGTGAGCGTGACCGAGCGCACCCGCGAGATCGGCCTGCGCATGGCCGTGGGTGCGCGCGGGCGCGACATCCTGACCCAGTTCCTGATCGAGGCCATCTCGCTGAGCCTGATGGGTGGTGCCATTGGTGTTCTGCTGGGCGCGATCGCCACCTGGGCGGTCGGCCAGTTTGCAGGCTGGCAGGTGAGCATGACGCTCACTTCCATCGTTCTGGCGGCGGGCTTCTCGGCGCTGGTGGGCGTGTTCTTCGGTTTCTACCCGGCGCGGCGTGCGTCAAGGCTGCTGCCGATCCAGGCGCTGCGGCACGAGTGATTGCGGCGGATCCCGCGCGCCGGTTGCCTAACCGGCCAGCGGTGCGTAGAGACTGAAGCAGAACGTGGCGCCCTTGCCGGGTTCGCCGGTGGCCGCCATGCCGCCGCCGTGGCGCTGCACGATGCGCAGCGAGGTGGCCAGGCCGATGCCCAGACCCGCGAATTCGTGCGGCATGTGCAGGCGCTGAAACGGCTGGAACAGCTTGTTGGCCCGGGCCATGTCGAAACCCGCGCCGTTGTCGCTCACACAGAAACGCGTCTGGCCATCGACCTCCTGCGCGTAAACGCGAATCACCGCCTGCGGCGTTTTTGCGGTGTATTTCCAGGCGTTGTTCAGCAGGTTCTGCATCAAGGCTTCAATCAGCGGCGGATCGGCCATGGCGTTGAGGTCGGGTGCGATCTCCCAGCGCACGTGGCGCTGCGGGTCGGCGCTGGCGAACTCGTCCAGCAGGCGGCTGGCGATGCTGCTGATGTTGACCGGCTTGCGCTGCAACTCGCCGCGCGAGAACTGCGAGAGGGTGAGCAGGCCGTCGATCAACTCGCCCATTTTTTTGCTGGCGCCCATGATGCGCTCCAGGTGGGCCAGACTGCCCTCGTCGAGCTTGGGGTTGTCTTCGCGCAGGGCCTGGGCGAAACCGTTGATGATGCGCAGCGGTGAGCGCAGGTCGTGCGCCACGGCGTAGGAGTAGCTTTCCAGCTCGTCGTAAGCAGCCTTCAGGGCGCGCGTGCGTTCATCGATGCGCTGCTCCAGGGAGGCATTGAGTTGCTTGATTTCCATCTGGCTGCGCATGCGCTCGGTCACGTCGCGCGTCACGCCCAGGGCGCGCACAGCGCGGCCCTGGGCATCGCGCTCGAACTCGGCCCGCACCGTGAACCAGCGCCATTGGCCGTTGATCATGATGCGGTATTCGATGTCGTACACCGCCTTGCCCTGCACCGCCAGCGCCCACAGGCGCAGCACGCGGGGCAGGTCGTCGGGGTGGGTGAGGGCCAGCAGTTCCTCGTCGGAAAAGTTGGCCTGCGGCAGGCCCAGGATCTCGTGCGAACCCGACAGCGTGATGAAGCGGCGCGTAGCCACGTCGGCTTGCCAGCTCGCCAGGCCCGCGAGTTCGTGTGCCTGGCGCAGCAGCTGCTCGCTGGTGCGCAAGGCCTGCTCCGCGTTCTTGAGGGCGGAGATGTCCTGCACCACGGCGATCACATAGTCGGCTTCGCCCGACGCCTTGCACACCAGCGAGATCGTGAGGTAAGCCCACACCACGTGACCGAGTTTGTGGATGTAGCGTTTCTCGAAGCTGTAGTGGGTGATTTCGTCGTTCAGTGCGCGGTTGAAATGGGCGAGATCAAGCTCCAGGTCGTCCGGGTGCGTGAAGTCCTGGAAATGCATCTTCAACATCTCGGCCTTGGTGTAGCCGAGCATGTCGCAGTAGGTCTGGTTGATGCGGATCCACTCGCCATTGATGTGGCTGTGGGTCATGCCGGTGGCGCCCTGCTCGAAAGTGTCCTCCAGCTGCTGCTTGCCCTGCTGGATCAGCGCGGTGGCGTCCCGCAGGTGGCGGTTCTGCCGCTGCATCAGCGCGATGGCACCCACCACCACCAGCTGTGTGAGCAGGTGCCACAGGTTGAGCCAGAAGGCTTCGACCGCGTTCTCGAACGCGAAACTGAAATAGGGCTTGACCAGCGCGTAGTTGATCACCAGCGTGCCCAGCACGGTGCTGAACATGCCGACCCGAAAGCCCCCGTAGAGCGCGGAGATGGCCGCCGCGAGCGAGAGTGTGATGAAGCGCCCGCCCGATTCGGCCGGCGCCAGCGCCACCCGCATCCAGGCCGCCAGCAGCGTGATCACCAGCGCCACGGCCAGACGCGTCCAGATGCTGTGGCGATCGGGTTGCCAGTCCGCCAAGCGACGCCAAACCTTTTGCAAGGGGCTGCCCGGTGGCGAGAGGATCGTCATGGGATCGGAGGGGTGTTGGCTTGAATGGTGGGCGCTTGGGCTGCAGACCCGGTTATACCGGACCGGCGTGCGGTCAGCACTGCGTGTCCGCCCTCGCTCACGCTGGACCCTGGAGTGCCTGGAGCATCGCATCGATGGCGGCGGCGGTTTCCAGCGGCTGCTCCATCGGGAACAAGTGGCTGCCTTCGATCATGGCCAGACGCTCGGGGTGGCGATTGCCCACCAGGCGGTGCGTCATGGCCATACCGACCTGCTTCATCTCCAGCGAACGCGTACCACCGATGAAACCGACCGGGCACGGCAGTGGATGGCGGCGCAGAAGGCGGTCCAGGTTGTGCGGCAGGGTGTTGTAGATCGCGGTTTCCACCTCGCGGTCGAAGTCCAGCGTGCGGTGCTGCTTGCCGTTCGCGTCGGTGCGGTCGAGGGTGCCGTGAGCGATGTAGTCCTGCAGCACCTGCGGTTCCCAGTCGGCAAAGGCCTTCTTGCCAGCGAAATGCGTGAGTGCGGCGTCGGCGTCTGGCCAGGCGTTGCGGCGCTTGCGGCTGACCTTGCCGGGCGAGACCGAGCCCACCAGCTGCGCGCGTTTGATCAGCTCCAGCGTGCGGGCGCGCCAGCCACCGAGCACCGGCGAATCGATCAGCACCACGCCGCGCACCGTGTGGCCGCCCAACTGCGGGTGGCGCGCGGCGCACATGAGACTCAGGAACCCACCCAGTGAATGCCCCACCAGCCAGGCACCTTTGCCGTGGGCTTCGATTTCGGGTGCAGCGAAGTCGGCGAGCTGCTGCACCAGGTGCGGCCAGTTGCTCGTGACGGGGTAGCGCGGGTCGTGGCCAAACTTCTCGACGGCCCGCACCGCGTGGCCGCGGGCGCGCAGGGATTTGAAGAGGACGCGGTAGGTGCTGGCGGGGAAGCTGTTGGCGTGGGAGAAGATGATCAGCGACATGCCTTAAATCAGCTTCTCTCTGGCGTTCGATATCTTCTTCAGCGGCTGGTTGCGCGCGCCGTTGCTCAGCAGCGGCACATCGGTGTGGGCACCGTCCCAGGTCGGGTCTTCGATGCTGTCGAACACCTCGCGCAGCTTTTGGCCCCAGGTGTTGTGCAGCATGCGGAAGTAGGGGTTGTCGTTGTCGATGCAGGTGATCTTGTCGGACCGCAGCTGGTTGGCCTCGTACACCACCAGGTCCAGCGGCAGGCCCACCGACAGATTGGATTTGAGGGTGGAGTCCATCGACACCAGCACGCACTTGGCAGCCTCGTCCAGCGGTGTTTCGGGCGCAATCACCCTGTCGAGCACGGGCTTGCCGTACTTGGATTCACCGACCTGGAAGAACGGCGTCTCAGACGTGGCCTCAATGAAATTGCCCGCCGAATAGACCTGGAACAGGCGCATGCCTTCGCCCTGGATCTGGCCGCCGAAGATCATGGACACGTTGAATTCGACGCCCGAACGCTGCAGCGACTCGCCGTCGCGCTCGTACACATGGCGCACCGCTGCGCCCAGCACGCGCGCGGCATCGAACATGCTGCGCGCGTTCCAGATGGTGATGGGCTCACCGCCGTCCACGTCTTCGAGCTGCTCGACCTGCAGGATTTCGCGCACCGACTGCGAGACGCTCAGGTTGCCCGCCGAGAGCAAGCACATGAAGCGGTCGCCCGGCTTTTCGTAGACGATCATTTTGCGGAAGGTGCTGATCTGGTCCAGGCCTGCGTTGGTGCGCGAGTCGGAGAGGAAGACCATGCCGGCGTTGAGCTTGACGGCGACGCAATAAGTCATGATGAAGAAGCCAGTTTCTTGAGTGTGTAGAGCTGTTCCAGCGCTTCGCGCGGGCTCAGGGTGTCGGGGTCGATTTTCTCCAGCGCGCTTTGCAGCGGGTGGTTGTCGGCCTCCAGTGTCGCAGGTGGTGGAGCGAACAGGTCGACCTGGCTTCGGCTTTCCTCACTCTGGGCCTCCAGCGCGGCCAGTGCGTGGCGCGCATGCTGCACCACGCCGGCGGGCACACCGGCCAGGCGCGCCACCTGAATGCCGTAGCTGCGGCTGGCCGGACCGGGCTCGATCTTGTGCAGGAAGACGATGCCGCCGGCCTTGCTTCCCGCTTCAACCGCGCTCACGTGCACGTTCACTGCAGCGTGGTGGCCAGCCGGGAATTCGGTGAGCTCGAAGTAGTGGGTGGCGAACAGCGTGAAGGCGCGCGACTTGTCGTGCAGGTGGGTGGCGATGCCGCCGGCCAGCGCCAGGCCGTCGAAGGTGGAGGTGCCCCGGCCGATTTCGTCCATCAGCACGAGGCTCTCGGGCGTGGCGGTGTTCAGAATCTGTGCGGCTTCGGTCATCTCCACCATGAAGGTGGACTGCGCGTTGGCCAGGTCGTCGGCCGCGCCGATGCGGGTGTGGATGGCATCAATCGGCCCGAGCCGGCATGAGACAGCGGGCACAAAGCTGCCCATGCTGGCCAGCAGCACGATCACCGCGACCTGGCGCATGTAGGTGCTCTTGCCGCCCATGTTGGGGCCGGTGATCACCTGCATGCGCTGCTTGGGACCGAGCACGGTGTCGTTGGCGATGAAGCTGCCGCCGCTGGTTTCATTCAGCCGCGCTTCCACCACGGGGTGGCGACCGCCACGGATGTCGATGCAGGGCTCGGGCACAAACTGCGGCGCGCACCAGTTCAGCGTGAGCGAGCGTTCGGCCAGCGCGCACAGCGCATCGAGCGCGGCCATCGCGCGCGCCAGTTGCGTGAGCGGCGCAATGAAGGTCTGCAGCTGGTCCAGCAACTGTTCGTACAGCCACTTCTCGCGCGCCAGCGCGCGGTCTTGCGCCGACAGCGCCTTGTCTTCAAAGGCCTTGAGCTCGGGCGTGATGAAGCGTTCGGCGTTCTTCAGCGTCTGGCGACGGCGGTAGTCGTCGGGCACCTTGGCCGCCTGCCCCTGCGTGACCTCGATGTAGAAGCCGTGCACCTTGTTGATCTGCACGCGCAGGTTGGCGATGCCGGTGCGCGCGCGCTCCCGCTGTTCCAGCTCGATCAGGAAACCGTCGCAGTTGTTCTGGATGGCGCGCAGTTCGTCGAGCTCGGCATCGAAGCCTTCGGCGATCACGCCGCCGTCGCGCACCAGGGCGGCGGGTTCGGCGAGCAGGGCGGCGCGCAGCAGTCCGGCACAGCCTTCGGGCGGTGTGAGCTGCACACCGATGCCGTGCAGCAGGCCACCCGCGTCTTGGGTGCCGAGCTGGCGAGCCAGTTGTTGCGCACGCTCCAGCGTCTGCCCCAGGCCCACCAGCTCGCGCGGTTTCACCTGGCGCAAGGCAGTTCGTGCGGTGATGCGCTCCACGTCGCTCGCACCCTTGAGCGAGTCGCGCAAGCCTTGCCACAGGCCACCGCGCAGGGTGTCGATCGCGGCCAATCTGGCGCGGGCCTGGACGCGGTCGCGCCGCGGTTCCAGCAGCCAGCTGCGCAGTGCGCGGCTGCCCATGCCGGTGCAGCACACGTCGAGCAACGAGAACAGCGTGGGGCTGGTCTCGCCGCGCAGGGTCTGGGTGAGTTCAAGGTTGCGACGGGTGTTTTGCGGCAGATCGATCAGCTCGCCGCTGCGCGCCACCTGCAGGCTCTTCACGTGGCTGAGCGCCCGGCCCTGCGTGTGCTCGGCGTAGTTGAGCAGCGCGGACGCGGCGGCGTGTGCATCACTCAGGTTCTGCGCGTCCCACGCGGCGAGGCTTGCGGCCTGCAGTTGCTCCAGCAGCTTGCGCTGGCCCAGGCCGGCGTCAAACGCCCAGGCCGGGCGCAGCACTGCCACCAGGCGTTGGCCGTTGGTCTGGCTCGCCAGCGCCAACACGGTTTTCTCGAAAGCGGTGGAGGTGTCGGCGCTGTAGAGCAGTTCGCCGGGGTTCACGCGCGCCACCCAGTCGGTGAGTTCGTCGCTGGCGCACTGCGCGAGAAACACGATGCCTTGCGTCACCGACATCCACGCCAGGCCGCAGCCGGTGCGCGCGCCGGGGTGCACCGCCATCAGCAAGGCCTCGGACTTGTCGGACAGCAGCTCGCTGTCTGTGAGCGTGCCGGGCGTGACCACCCGCACCACCTTGCGCTCCACCGGCCCCTTGGCCGTGGCCACGTCGCCCACCTGCTCGCAGATGGCAACCGATTCGCCCAGCTTGATGAGGCGCGCGAGATACGTGTCGACCGAATGGAAGGGCACGCCCGCCATCACCACCGGCTGCCCGCCCGACTGGCCACGCTGCGTGAGCGTGATGTCCAGCAGACGTGCAGCCTTCTCGGCGTCGGCAAAGAACAGCTCGTAAAAATCACCCATGCGGTAGAACAGCAGCGTGTTCGGGAACCCGGCTTTCAGGCCGAAGTACTGGGCCATCATGGGGGTGTGCACAGACAGTTCGCCTGTGGCCCGTGGTTGTTTGACGGTGTCCTGGATCATCAAGCGCTCAGGCCCAGGGCGGCGTACGAACCGTCTTCTTCACCAGAAAGCCGACAACGGGTTGCGGTATCGCGACCCCAGTGAGCGCGACCGGGAAGGCCAGTGCGCAGCCATGGGGGACGCGTGCGAGGTGGCCCACACCCAGGCTGGTGTTGATGGGGGCCAGCGCTGCACTCACCACGAAGGCGATGGTCCCGGCCATGCAGGCGGCGAAGGTGATGCCGAAGAGCTTGTGGCGCATTTTCATGGGGTGTGGTCAGACGAGCACGGCGGCAGAGCATCAGCGCCGTGCAGCCCATATTCGCCTGGGTTGGTGGTGCGAATTCAGCCGGCGATTTTGGCACGAGATGTGCCTGCCCATGGCTCAGGCGGTTGCCGCTTCCACCAGTGGGGTCGGGCGCAGGGAGAAGGTGCAGGCTCAGAAGGGCGCGAACGGCAGTTGGCCCAAGCTTTGCATTCAAAGCGCACTCGCCCGTTGTTCGGGCGCGTACATTAGGCGAGGCCATCAGAAGGCACCCTGCCTTTGTGCGGACATCAGTACCCGTCCACTCCAACCCCGAGCACGCATGTCAGAAGCTGCATCAGAGCCTGATTCCAGCAAGCAGGTCTTTCCGCCGTTTGCCTCGGCTTCGGCAGAGGCTTCCATCCTCCCTTTTGATGCCATCTTCATGGCTGCGCCGTTGCCGGCGTCGGTGTCCCGCTGGCACGATGGCCGCCTGCTGGCCGTCAACGATGCCTGGGTGGCCATCACGGGGCTGTCGCGCGAAGAGGCCATTGGCCGCACCACGGTGGAGCTGGGGCACTGGAGGGGAACGGTGGAGCGAGACCGTTTTCTGCTCGACCTGCCAGGCCCCGACGATGTGCAGGTGCTCCACTTCAAAGATGGCCACGCGCACCGGGTTCGCATGCACGCCACCGCGCTGGAGGCCACACCCGAGAAATTGCTGCTGGTGTACTTCACCGAAACGACGCGCGAACTGGAGGCCGAGGCGGCTCTCGCCCAGTCGAACACCGCCCTGAAGCAGGCCAACGTGGAATTGCAGCAACGTGTGGAGCTGCACATTGCGATCGAGAAGCTGGCGCGGGTGGGCCATTGGATGAATGGCGAAGTCGGGGAGCATGTGCAGTGGTCGCCGGGGCTTTTCGACATCGCGGGCGTGACCTACCAGAACCCGGTGCCGAGGGAAGTCGGGCGAGGTGGCGTCCACCCCGACGACATGCCGGCCTGGCTCGAAGCCCGGGCAGCGCTGGACAGCCGGGAAGTCGAATTCCGCTGGCTCCGACCCGACGGCCAACTGCGCTGGTTTCGCACCCGCCTGAGCCAGACCTCGGTGGCGGGCAATCCCAAAATCGACTTTGGTGTGGTGCAGGACATCACGCCCGAGCGGCAGGCCACCGAGCAGTTGGCCCGGCAGCTCGATCTGCTGCAGAACATCGCCCAGCGTGTGCCAGGCATGATGTTTCAGGCGAAGTTGTCCCCCGATGGCCGCAGCACCATCCTGTATGTGAACGACGCGGCGCGCGAGATGCTGGGTGTGGAGCCGAAAGATCTGCAGAGCGACGCGCGCATTCTTTTCCAGCGGGTGCATGCCGACGATCGGGCCGATGTCATCGCCTCGCTGGACACCTCCGCGCGCGAGCTGACCTTCTGGCGCCAGACCTACCGCGTGGATCTGCCAGAACGCGGCCTGCGCTGGTACCGGGTGGAGGCCGTGCCTCAGCGCGAACCCGATGGTTCGGTGATCTGGCACGGGTTCACGTCCGACGTCACCGAAGCAAGATTGGCCGCTCAGCGTGTCGAGCAACAGCAGCGCATGCTGGAGGCCGTTCGCCGGGCACAGGCGGTGTTCATCGAAACCGAAGACAAGCGGGGTGCCTTCAAAGGATTGCTGGACGCGTTCATCCAGCTCACGAACAGCGGCTACGGCTTTGTGGGCGAGGTACTGTACGACGTGAACGACAGGCCCTACCTGCGCACGCATGCGGTCACCAACATCGCCTGGGACGAAGCGTCGCGGCGCCTGTACGAAGACCAGCTCGATGCCGGCATGACATTCAGCAACCTCAAGACCTTGTTTGGTCGGGCCCTCTCCACGGGTCTGCCCGTGATTGCCAACGACCCTGGTACCGATCCGCGCGCTGCAGGAATGCCCAAGGGCCATCCCCCCATGGACGCGTTCCTCGGCATTCCCCTGGCGGTGGGTGATCGGCTGGTGGCCATGGTCGGACTGGCGAACCAGTCCGAGGGCTACAGCGAGGCCGACATCGAATTTCTGCAACCGCTGCTGGGCGCCGTGCGGCAGCTGGTGCTGGCCTGGCGCGGTCTGCAGGAGCGCAAGCGCACCCGCAACCAGCTGGAGGCCACGAGCGCCCTGCTGGCGGAGAAAAGCGCGGCTTTGCAGGCCACGCTGGACAGCATCAGCCAGGGCCTGACCAAGGTGTCGGCCGATGGGCAGATCCTGTTCTACAACCGCCGCACGCTGGAGCTGCTGGACCTGCCGGACGAGTTGATGGCCAAACGCCCCACCCACGAGGAAATGGTGAACTTCCAGCGCGAACGGGGAGACTTCGGCGACCAGTTGCAACTGATCGATCCCGCCGCCAGGCGCTTCCTGGAGGGGCAACCAGCCCCGGTCGCCTTGCCCGACCACTACTGGCGAAAGACCCGGGATGGGCGCACGCTGGAGATCCGGTCCCGCCGGCTGCCCGACGGTGGCGTGGTGCGTACCTTCACCGACGTGACCTCCTACATCTCGACGCAAGAAGCCCTGCGCGAAGAGCGCCAGCGCCTGGCCTGGGTCCTGGACGCCACGCGCCCAGGCATCTGGGAGACCAATCTCACCGAGCTGACATTGCGCATCAACGAGCGCTGGGCGGAGATGCTGGGCTACACGCTGTCCGAGCTGGAGCCGGTCACCCGCCAAACGTGGCGCTCCCGGGTGCACCCGGACGATCTGGTGAAAGCCGATGTTGTGCGCGATCGCCACCTGAGCGGCGAACTGCCGTTCTACGACTGCGATCTGCGCCTGAAGCACAAGGACGGTCACTGGGTCTGGATCAACACCCGGGGCCGGGTGCACCAGCGCGACAGCGACGACCG
>JBBQSX010000126.1:0-10662 GCA_038213545.1 Burkholderiales bacterium | reverse complement strand
GAGGAGGCGGCACCAGCCGCAGGGGGACAGCCGCGGAGCAGAGCGCCGCTCACTGACGAGCCCGAGAGGTTCGACGCCCTAAGTCTGAACCCGCCGCGCCAACAACCGAGGCACCAGCAACACCATCACCACCACCGCCAGCAAGGTGGCCGACATCGGGCGCTGCAAAAACACCATCCAGCTGCCTTCACCGATGGACAGCGCATTGCGCATCTGCGCCTCCGCCATGGGGCCGAGAATCAAACCGACGATCACGGGCGCGGTGGGAAAGTCGTAGCGGCGCATCACCACACCCAGCAGGCCCAGGCCGTACATCAGGAACAGATCAAAAGAACTCTGGCGCATGCCGTACACGCCCACCGTGGCGAAAATCAGGATGCCGGCGTACAGCTGCGGACGCGGAATTTTCAGCAGCTTGACCCACAGACCCACCATCGGCAGGTTGAGCACGAGCAGCATCACGTTGCCGATGTACAGCGAAGCGATCAGCGCCCACACCTGGTTGGACGAGGTCTGGAACAGCTGCGGCCCGGCGTTGATGCCGTAGTTCTGCAAGGCACTCAACAAAATGGCCGCTGTGACCGACGTGGGAATACCCAGCGTGAGCAGCGGCACCAGCGTGCCCGTCACCGCAGCGTTGTTGGCAGCTTCAGGGCCGGCCACACCTTCGATGGCGCCCACCGTGCCGAACTCGGCCTTTTGCTCGGGGCCGGCCAGCTTGCGTTCGGTGGCGTAGCTCAGGAAGGTGGGGATCTCGGTACCCCCGGCCGGGATGGTGCCGAACGGAAAACCGATGGCGGTGCCGCGCAGCCAGGCTGGCCACGAACGGCGCCATTCACTGCGCGTCATGTGGGCGCGGGTCATCTTGTTCATGAGGGCCGGGCTGCCGCCTTCGTAGAGCGCGTTGTAGAGCGCCTCGGCCACGGCAAACAAACCCACCGCCACCAGCACCACCTCGATGCCGTCCATGAACTCGAGCACACCGGCGGTGTAGCGCACCTGCGCGGTGATCTGGTCGATGCCGATGAGACCCAGCGCCAGACCGAAGAACAAAGCCGTGAGACCCCGCAACGTGCTTTGCCCGAGCACCGCGCTCACCGTGGTGAAGGCCAGCAGCATCAGGCAGAAATACTCGGGCGGGCCGAGCTGCACCGCGAACTGCGCCAGCATGGGTGCGAACAGCGTGACCAGGATGGTGGCAATGGTGCCGGCCACAAACGAACCGATGGCCGCACTGGCCAGCGCCGCGCCGGCGCGCCCGCTCTTGGCCATCTTGAAGCCTTCGAGCGCAGTGACCATGGTGCCGGTCTCACCCGGCGTGTTGAGCAGGATCGACGTCGTCGAGCCGCCGTACATGGCGCCGTAGTAGATGCCGGCGAAAAAAATCATCGAAGCGGTGGGTTCCACCTGGCCGGTGATGGGCAGCAGCATGGCCACGGTCACGGCCGGGCCCAGGCCGGGCAGCACGCCGATGGCCGTGCCCAGCGCACAGCCAGCAAAGGCCCACAGCAGGTTGATGGGGGTGCCAGCGGTGGCGAAGCCACCCAGCAGTTGGGTGAGGGTGTCCATCATGTCGTTGCAGCCTCGGCGGTCAGATCCAGCCGCTGGCTGTGATGCCCGGCAGGTTGACCGCGAGCAGTTTGGTGAAGAGCCAGAAAACCGGCGCCGAGATGGCGATACCGATCGCCACATCCTTGAGCGTCTGACGCACATCGCCGATGGGCTTGCCCTCGCTGGCACGCAGGCCGCGCACCGCGAGCGCAAAGCACAACGAGCAGCTCAGAATGAAACCGATGGTGGTGATGAGTGATGCGTTGAGCAGCACGCCCGCAGAGACCCAGGCCAGCGCGCGCCAGTCGCCGCGCGCCGCACCCGAGGGCTCCTCCATCTGCCGGTAGCCGCCGGTGAGCACCTCGCGAATCAGCATGCCGCCACACAAGGCCAGCGCTGCGCTGATCACCCAGGGCAGGAAGTTGGGGCCCACGCCGGCATAGCCCGCGTCGGACGAAATATCCAGCGCGCCCACGGCGAGCACGGCGGCCACCACGAGCGCGCCGATGCCCATGGCCAGCTGGCCTGCTCGGTGGTTGGGACCAGAAGGCTTGGGGGGCACTGAACTCATGGCAGGCTCAGACCATCCCTGCGCGGACCATCGTGGCGCGCAGTGACGAGAAGTCCTTGTCCACAAACTCTTCAAAGGCCTTCCCGGTGAGCAGCGCAGGTGTCCAGTTGTTCTTCTCCAGCGCGGCAGCCCAGGTCTTGCTCTGCGTGGCCTTGACCACCATGGCGGTCAGTGCATCGCGCTGGGCTGGCGTGATGCCAGGTGCGCCGTACACGCCGCGCCAATTGCCGATCTCCACGTCGATGCCCTGCTCTTTCAGCGTGGGCACGTCGATGCCTTTCACGCGCTGTCCCGAGGTCACTGCGATCGCGCGCATCTTGCCGCTCTCGATGTACTGCTGGAACTCGCTGAAGCCGCTGCCACCCACGGTGACGTTGCCACCCAGGATGGCGGCCACGGCCTCACCGCCGCCACGGAACGGCACGTAATTGATTTTGGATGCCGGCACGCCGACCGACTGCGCGATCTGCGCTGCTGCGATGTGCTCGGTTGCGCCGCGCGAACCGCCGCCCCACTTGATGCTGCCGGGGTCTTTCTTGAGCTGCTCGACAACGTCCTTCATGGTCTTGTAGGGCGAGTTGGACGGCAGTACGAACACGTTGTATTCGGTGGTCAGGCGCGCAATGGGTGTGAGCTGGGTGACCGAGACCGGAGGCTTGCCGGTGATGATGCCGCCCAGCATCACGGCGCCCATGACCATCAGTGCGTTCGGGTCGCCCTTGCTGGCGTTGTAGAACTGGGCGAGACCAATGGCGCCAGCAGCACCGCCCTTGTTTTCGAACGTGACCGACGAAGCCACACCCGCGTCGCGCAAGGCTTCGCCCAAGGCGCGGCCGGTGCCGTCCCAGCCGCCGCCGGGGTTGGCGGGAATCATCATCTTGATGTTGGCGTTGGCCCAGGCGGCGTTCGGCAAGGCGCCCGCAGCGGCCAGAGCGGCCAGGGATTTGAGGAAGGTGTCGCGACGCATGGGGTGTCTCCTGCTGTGTGTGATCTGACGTTGCTATCTTGCGGCTGGGCCCTGTCAATTCGCTGTCCGGCGACCTAGGGGATACCCTGAATCGCCGGACCGGGGATCAGAAGCGGTGGCGCAATCCGACCTGGATGCCGTTCGAATTCGATCCCGCCACTGGGCTGTTGAAACCCAGAGCGGCGGCCGTGTCGTTGGACACCGCGGTGAGGTTGCCGTAGAGCGCGGTGCGCTTGGACAGGTTGTGATTGACCTGCAGGGTGTAGAGCCTGGCGTCGTCGCTGGCCGCAGCAGCCGATCCGTTCACGTCTTTCGCCTGAGCCGCGCCCACCGACACCGTGGTCTCTCCGAACTTGAAGGCCGCAGCCAGGCCATAGACCTTGAGCTTCTTGGCCGCCTTGTCCTCCGCGTCGTAGTAGGCGGAGAGCTTGAACGCGCCAAAGTCGTAGGCACCCGCGAGCAGAACCGCGTCGCGGCCCTGTTTGCCGGCGAGCACGCCGTTGGCATCGGTCACCTGCATCAGAGAAACACCGGCGGTCAGCGGGCCGTTGGCGTACAGCGCGTGTGCACTGACCTGCTTGCCGAAATCCTTGCTCGCGTCGGTGCTCACGCGTTCTTCGCCCAGGCTGTACTGCAGCTGAAACACGGTGTTGGCCACGGTGGGCGACACATAGGTGATGGCGTTGTCCACGCGGTTGTAGTCACCGTTGCCGATGATCGGCACCACGCTCAGCACGTCGTAGGTCTTGGTTCCGATGACGCCCGCAATGTCGTCCATGGGCGTGTACTGGCGACCCAGGCGCACGGCACCCCAGCCACCACCCAGCCCCACATACCCCTGGCGGCCGAACAGCCGGCCGCCCTGGCCGAGCGTACCCACATCGGCGTTGAAACCGTTCTCCAGCACGAACATGGCCTTGAGCCCACCGCCCAGGTCTTCGGTGCCGCGCAGTCCCCAGCGAGAGCCTTGCTGCTGCCCCGAGGTCACGCGGGTCAGGGAGGTCGCACCCTTGATGCGCTCCACGGCGACATCGACCACACCGTACAAGGTCACGGACGACTGGGCCGCCGCCAGGCCGCTGATCAACCCCAATGCAGCGAAGGCAATTGCATTTCTTTTCATGTTGACTTTCAAAAGTGGATGGGAGCGGACATGCTCTGTCCGGGGGCTGTCAGTTCGCTGTCGAACAGATCCGGACAAACCCTGAGCAGCTTCGCCCCGCTCTCCCGTGCCCATAATGAAAGAACATGAAGCTGCTGCTGATCGAAGACAACGCCACCATGCAGACCACCCTGCGTCGCAGCTTCGAGCGGCGCGGCGTGCAGGTGCTCAGCTGCGACGACGGTTCCCGCGCGCTGGCGCTGTGGCAGGCCTGCCTGCCCGACGCGGTGCTGCTCGACCTGAGCCTGCCGGGGCTGGACGGGCTGAAGGTGCTGAGCCAGGCGCGCGCCGCCGGCCTGGAGACGCCCGTGATCATCCTCACCGCGCGCGGAACGGTGGGCGACCGCATCCTGGGGCTGAACACCGGTGCCGACGACTACCTGCCCAAGCCGTTTGATCTCGACGAACTGGAAGCGCGCCTGCGCGCCCTGGTGCGTCGCTCGGGCAACGCCGACCACACAGTGGGCAACGCCGGTCGAGGACCTGTGTGGTGCGGCATGCACGTGGACAAGGACAGCGGCGCGGTGTATTTCGCCGGTCAGCCCCTGGAGCTGGCGCCGCGCGAGCTCTCCCTCTTGCAGGCCCTGCTCGGCAAACCGGGACACGCCATCGCCAAGGAGCGCCTGTTCGAGCTGGTGTTTCCCGGCGAAAGCCAGGTGCAGCCCGAAGCCATCGAGGTGGTGGCCTACCGCCTGCGCAAGAAAATCGCCCACACCGGTGCGCAGCTGGTCACACTGCGCGGCCTGGGGTATTTGCTCAAGGCCGAGAGCTGATGCCTGCTGCTGTTCTGGCGCAAGCGCCTGCGCCTGCAAGGGCCCAACGGTCACGCTCCCTGTCGCTGCGCCGCACCTTGCTGCTCGGCATCCTGCTGCCGGTGTTCGCCTTTCTCCTGATCAACACGGTGGTGCTGTACCGCCAGGCACTGGCCGCAGCCGACACCGCCTACGACCGCACCTTGCTGGCCACCGCCAAGTCGCTCGGTGAACAACTGCGCGTCACAGGCACAGGCAACGAGCTGCGGGTGGAGTCCACCGTGCTCTATTCGGCCCTGGAGGCCTTCGAGGCCGACAACCGCAGCCGCATCTTCTACCGCGTGAGCGGTCTTCAAGGCGAACTGGTCTCGGGCTTCAATGACCTGCCACCGGGACGCAGCGACATTCCGCAGAAGAACCTCTATGCGGCACTGGTGAATTTTTACGACGACGAATACCTGGGGGTGCCGGTGCGCATGGCGGTGCTGTTGCAACCGGTCTCGGGCGTGTACGAACAAGGCATGGCCACCATCCAGGTGGCCGAGACGCTGGAGTTGCGCGAAACCCTGGCGCGGCAGATTCTCATCGACACCTTGTGGCGGCAGGCCGCGCTGGTGCTGGTGATCGCGCTGGTGGTGGTGTTCGTGGTGCAGCGCGCCACGCGGCCGGTGCGCGCCATCAGTGATGCGCTGGGCGCACGCAGCGAGAACGACCTGTCACCCTTGCCGACCGAAGGCGCACCGCGCGAACTGCTGCCGCTGCTGGACGCCACCAACCAGCACATGCAGCGCCTCTCGCACTTGCTGGAACACCAGAAGCGGTTTGTGCGCGACACCTCGCACCAGCTGCGCACGCCGCTGGCGGTGCTCAAGACGCAGGTGCAATCGGCCCAACGCGGCGACGTGGAACCGCGCCAGGCGCTGGACGAGATCGGCCACACCGTGGAGCGCGCCACCGAGCTGGCCAACCAGATGCTTGCGCTGGCCAAGGTGGAGCAGCTGCGTCAGGAGAAAAGCACACCGGTGCACGACTGGTCGGCCGTCGTGCGGCTGGTGGCGCTCGACCTCTCGGCCCTCATAGCCGAGCGCTCGCTCGACTTCTCCATCACCACGCAGCCCGCACCCGTGCGCGCACACGAATGGGCACTGCGCGAACTCAGCCGCAACCTGCTGCACAACGCCATCAAGAACACACCACCGGGCTCTGCGCTGACCGTGGCACTGATGACCGATGCCACCACCGCCGCGCTCACCATCAGCGATGCAGGACCGGGTATCTCGGCCGAGCTGCGCGAGCGCCTGTTTCAACCCTTCGCCACCGACCACCGCCACAGCCCGGGCAGCTCTGGCTCCGGCCTGGGGCTGGCGATCTGCCGCGAGATTGTGCAGTCGCTGGGCGGCAGCATCGATCTGGACAACCGCACCGGCCCACAGCACGGCCTTGACGCCAAGGCTCGCCTGCCGTTGGCCCCCACCACCTCCGAGACATGAAACCTGCAACCACCTCCGATGCACCGACGATCAGGGTCCGCCTGGACAAATGGCTCTGGGCCGCGCGCTTCTACAAGACGCGCGGCCTGAGCAGTGAAGAGATCGACAAAGGTCGCGTCCGGCTCAACGGCCAGCTGGCAAAACCGTCGAAAGACGTGAAGGTCGGCGATACGCTGGAAATGCGCATAGGCCACGAGGTACGCACAGTGGTGGTCAAAGGCTTGAGCGGCGTGCGCGCTGCAGCACCGGTGGCGGCCCTGCTGTTTGAAGAAACAGCCGCGTCGCTGGCGCAACGCGCCGCGAACGCCGAGATGCGGCGCCTGGCGCCCGAGCCAGCGCACAGCCAGACCATGGGACGCCCGACCAAGCGGGATCGTCGCGACATTGAAGACCTCAACGATGCTGCGCCCAAAGGTGGATGGAACGACCGCTGGAGCGCGTCGCTCGACGATCTGGACTGAGAAAACCCCCACGCTCCGCCGCTACGCGGGTCGCTGCCCCCCGAGGGGGCTGGCCTGGCTTGGGGCGGCCCGGCGCGGCGGCCTCAACCTTTCCGCAGTCCCAGCCACATCACCGTGGCCACCACCAGCAGGCCGCCGGCCACCTGCACCGCCGCGATCGACTGACCCAGGATGGCCCAAGCCAGCACCAGCGCGAAGATGGGCTCGATGTTCATGATGGCGGAGTTGCCCACCACCCCGAGCTTGGGCAACACCGTGAACATGATGGTGAAGGCGGTGCCGTAGAGCACGGTCAGGCCGAACAGGCCCCACCAGCCCACGGGCGCCTGCGGCAAGGCGAGCCCACCCTGCACACCACACGCGATCAGCGCCATGATCCCCACGATGGTCATGGTGGTGGCGGTGCGCAGCCGACCGTCGAGGTCACCCGTCTCGTGCTGCGTGATCACCAGGGCCAGACCAAACGTGGCCGCCGCTGTGAGCGCAAACGCCACGCCCACACCGATCTGTGCCCAATGCCCGGAAGCACCCAGACCAGACGCAGCGCCAGACACATCCAGGGCCAGCGCCAGGCCCAGCAGCATCACCGGCATGGCCCGCAACACGCGGGGCTGCGGCCGCTGGCCGTAGACCACGCGCGCCCACAGCGCCGTCCACAGCGGGTAGGTGTTGAAGGCCAGCAAGGCCAGCGCCACCGGCAGCCGCGCCACCGAGGCGTACAGGCACAGGCTCTGCACACCCACCAGCAAACCAATGGCAGGCAGGGCTTTGCGGTGCCTGGACTGCAGGCTCACGGGCACGCGGTAGAGCAGCAGGATCAGGCCCACCACCATCGCTGTGACCCCGCTGCGAAATGCCACCGCAGTGGCCACGCTCACGCCGTTGTCGAACGCCAGTCGGGCTGCCACGTGGTTGGCGCCCATCATGAACGCGATGAGCAGCAGCGTGGCGAAGGCGGCGCGACTCAAGGCTGCGGCGGGCGGGGAAACAGATGCCATGGGGACGTGGTGTTTTCAGCGCAGCTGGCGGCCAAAGAGGTAGGTCATGTTGACGCGGCGGGTTTCGTAGCTGTCGACGAAATGGATGGTGTCGGTCTCGTGGAACAGCGCCGAGTTGAACAACACGGCGCGGTTGCAGCGGTGCGGCACCGTGACGCACTTCGCCTGGTGCTGATCCAGAAAGCTGTAGATCAGTGCACTGTCGATGTTGTATTGCTCGAAGGTCCAGTCTGCGGGCGCAGGCACGTCGTACACCTTCAGCCCGCCGCTGTCGGGGTCGAGGTTGTGCTCGCTGGGAGCAATCCAGAAGTTCAGGTTGACCTTGGCGAAATCGGCGTGCACGTTGATGCCACGCGTGACCGCGGGCTCGTACTTGAAGCCCCAGAGCTGCGTGAGCAGATAGTCCTGGAACACCCGCGGCATGCGCTGCTTGAGCTCGCGCGCGAGTTGCAGGTGCAGCGGGCTGTTGAAGCCGCGGTTGGCAAAGGCGCCCAGGTAATTGTTGGCGTACTCGCCGTGCCACACGCGGGAGGCGTGGGCAAATGTCTGGAAAGCCTCAAGCGCGGGCACCGAGAGAAAGTTGTCGATGGTCAGTATCTCGGGCGTGCCGGCGAGGTAGGCGTCCTCCAACGCAGGCCAGTCGTTGGCCGGGTTGAGCACGTCGGGCATCGATGGCATGGTGTGCACCCAAGGTGTGCTCAGAAAGGTCTGCATGCGCGCCAGCTCGCCCGGGGTGGCGCGCACGCACGGAGCCACCGCGGCGTCTTGCGCTTTGCGCAGCAAAGCCTCGCCGGCCTTGAGAAAGGCCGTCAGGCCCGGCACATCCTGGCCGTGCTGCGCAAGCCAGCGCGCCTGCTGCACATCGTGCTTGAGCCGCGCGGCACTGACGTTGAGACCCGCCTGCCGCAAGCGCGGCGCGACGTAAGTGGCCTGCAGGTACGCCGCCAGGCTTTGGCGCCCGGACTCGATCGCGCGATCTGTGTCCACGCTGTCGCTCAGCACCGTGGCGGCCAGGCTCGTGTGGGCCTGCACCAAACCCGGGTCGATCTGCAGCGCCTTACCGAAACTGGCCACGGCATCGGCGGTGCGGTCGAGCAGCTTGAGGGCGTTGCCGCGCTCGACCCAGGCCTGGGCGTGCCCGGGGTGGGCGCGGGTGGCGCGCTCCGCGCACTCAAATGCATCCTGGTAGCGCGCCAGTTCGCCGAGCACGTTGCTGGCGTTGCACAGCACCACCGGGTTGTCAGGCTCGACGGCCAGCGCCTGTTCATAGCAGGCCAAAGCCGCACTCTGCTGACCCATGAGTTGCAGGACATTGCCGCGGTTGCACAACAGGGCCACATGCTCGGGATGCGCTGACAGCGCCCGCTCGAGGCAGGTGAGCGCCTGCGGCAACTGCTGCAGCTTCTTGTGCAGCAGCCCGAGGTTGATGGCGATGTCGGCATCGGTGGGGCGCAGCGCCTGCGCCTGCTGGAATGCCAGCAACGATTCGGCATCGCGGCCGAGTTGCTGCAAGGTGAATGCCAGGTTGTTCTGCGCGTCGGCGTTCTGCGGGTTGGCCTGCACCGCGCGGCCGAAATGCAGCGCAGCACGCTCCACATCACCCGCCTGCGACTCCAGCAGACCCAGGTGGTAGCGCACGCTGAAATCGTTGGGAAACTGGCGCAAAACGCCTTCATACAGCGTGCGGGCGTTGTCGAGCTGACCCTGCGAGTGGAAGTGCATGGCCAGCTGCATCTGGTCGGCGGGCGCGAGGGAAGCGTTCATCGCAAAAGTCCTTGCTTGAGGGTCGATACGGCGGCACGCGAGGCCAGTCGAGCCACCGGGCTCTGCACAGCGATCAGACGTGAAAAAGCCCCACGGCCAATGGCGGTGGGGCTTGGTGTCTGGCGGAGCGAGAGGGATTCGAACCCTCGATGAGGCTCTACACCCCATACTCCCTTAGCAGGGGAGCACCTTCGGCCACTCGGTCATCGCTCCGGAAGCTCCGTATTATGCCTCATCTCACCGGGCCTCTCCCTCTGAAGAGAAGGTTCAACCGGCGATGGTGTCAGCAGTCTGGTCGAGGTCGAATTCGCGGTGCAGCGAACGCACGGCAAGTTCCATGTACTTCTCGTCGATCACCACCGAGGTTTTGATCTCCGAGGTCGAGATCATCTGGATGTTGATGCCCTCGGTGCTCAGGCACTTGAACATGCGGCTGGCCACACCCACGTGGCTGCGCATGCCGATGCCCACGATGCTGACCTTGCAGATGCGCGCATCACCCACCACCTCGGCAGCGCCCAGTGCAGGCACAACCTTGGCCTTGAGCAGGTCCATGGTCTTCTGGAAATCGTTGCGGTGCACCGTGAAGCTGAAGTCGGTCAAACCGCCCTTGCTCAGGTTCTGGATGATCACGTCGACTTCGATGTTGGCGTCGGCCACAGCGCCCAGGATCTGGTACGCGATGCCGGGGGTGTCGGGCACGCCGAGCACAGAGATCTTGGCTTCGTCGCGGTTGAACGCAATGCCGGAAACGACGGCTTGTTCCATGGCTTCTTCTTCCTCAAAAGTGATCAGGGTGCCGGACGCGGCTTCTTCATTCAGGTCGATGTCCCAGGGCGTGAAGCTGGAGAGCACGCGCAGGGGCACTTTGTACTTGCCGGCGAATTCCACCGAACGGATCTGCAGCACCTTGCTGCCCATGCTGGCCATCTCCAGCATTTCCTCA
>JBBQSX010000125.1:0-10780 GCA_038213545.1 Burkholderiales bacterium | reverse complement strand
CGCTCGCGATCATGGTGATGACCGACGCCACGCCGATGATGATGCCCAGCATGGTGAGCAAGCTGCGCAAGGGGTTGGCCAGCAAGGCCCGCCAGGCGCTGCGCAAGGCCGCCAACGCGTTCATGCGACCACCCCGGGCGCTGCACGGCCGGCCTGGGCCGCGTCCTCGTGCAGGTGACCGTCGCGAAACACCAGCCGGCGCCGCGCCCAGTTCGCAATGTCGTGTTCGTGCGTGACCAGCACCACCGTGATGCCCTGGGCATTGAGACCGGCCAGCAGGCCCATCACGTCTTCGCTGGTGTGGGTGTCGAGTGCACCGGTGGGCTCGTCGGCCAGGATCAGCTGGGGCTGGTTGACCAGTGCGCGGGCGATCGCCACGCGCTGCTGCTGGCCACCCGAGAGCTCGGCCGGCGTGTGGCCGGTGCGCTCGCCCAGGCCCACGCGCTCCAGCGCTTCGCGCGCGCGCCGCTGCCGTTCGGCGGTGGACACGCCGGCGTACACCATGGGCAGCTCCACGTTTTCCAGCGCGCTGGTGCGCGGCAGCAGGTTGAACTGCTGGAAGACGAAACCGATGCGGCGGTTGCGCACCGCTGCCAGCGCGTCGGCGCTCATGCCCTGCACCGCCTCGCCAGCCAGGCGGTACTCGCCGCCATCGGGCACATCCAGACAGCCCAGGATGTTCATCAACGTGGACTTGCCCGAACCGGACGCACCCATGATGGCCACGAACTCCCCAGCCTCGATGTCGAGCGACACGCCCGCCAGGGCATGCACCGCGTGGCCACCCATGCGGTAGGTCTTGGTGAGGGAGCGGGCTTCGATGAGTGCCATGGTGGGTGTCTGCGCCGCGCTCAGAACGACATGCGCGGGCCGCTGTTGCGTGGCCCGCTCGCCTTGACGGTGACGCCCGTGACCACTTGCGCGCCTTCAACCAGCACGACCGCTTCGGGCGCTTCGGGCGACACCAGCAGCTCGGTGGCCGTGCCATCGCTCACACCCAGCCTCACCGGGTAGGCCACGGGCTGGCCCTGCTCGTCCAGCAGATGGATGCGCCCTGCCCGACCGGGGGCAGCGGGGGCCACCGCCGGCGCATCCGCAGGGCCGGCAGATGCGGCCACAGGCTCCAGACCCGGCACGCGCACGCGCAGCGCCGCGTTCGGCACTTTGAGCACGCTCTCGCGAGACTCGGTCACCACACGCACATTGGCCGTCATGCCCGGCAGCAGGCGACCCGATTCGTTGGCGAACCGCACCACCGCCACATAGGTCACCACGTTGGAGACGTTGGTGGCGGCCTTGCGCACCTGGCGCACCTCGCCTTCGAAGGTCTGGCCCGCAAACGCGTCCACGGTGAAACGCGCCTTCAGCCCCGGCCGGATGCGGCCCACATCGGCCTCGTCGATGCTGGCGTCGACCTGCATGTCGGAGAGGTTCTGCGCAATCACGAACAGCTCGGGCGCCTGCAGGCTGGCAGCCACGGTCTGACCCTTTTCCACCGTTCGCTTGATCACGATGCCATTGACCGGCGAAGTGATGCGCGTGCGCGAGAGGTCGATGCGCGCCTGCGCCAGCGCGGCTTCGCGCTGCGCCACGTTGGCCTGCGCGCTTTGAATCTGCGCCTCGCTCACGCCCACCAGCGCCTGCACCGCCCGCAGCGATTCCTGCGCCGAGGTCAGCACGGCGCGCGTGCGGTCGGCCTCACTCTGCGCAATGAAGCCCTGCGCCACCAGACTCACGTTGCGCTCGTGCGTGCGCTGCGCTTCGGCCAGATCGGATCGCACGCGCGACACATTGGCCCGGCTCGACGCCGCGTTGGCCACCGCGATCGCCACCGCCGCGCGCGCCGCATTCACATCGGCCTGCGCCGAACTCACGCGGTATTCAAAGGTCTGGGGGTCGATCTCGGCGATCAGTTGGCCGGCCTTCACCTCGGTGTTGAAGTCCACATACACCGCACGCACCTGACCCGAGACCTGGGTGCCCACGGATACCTGCGTGACCGGATTCACCGTGCCGCTGGCCGACACATTGACCTGCAAACCACCCCGCTCGATGGGCGCGGTGCGGTACTGCACGGCCGATTGCGCGCTGCGCTGGCTCCACCACCAGGCGCCGCCCGCCAACACGGCCAGCGCCACCACACCCGACATCCACTGCGATCTTTTCATGGACGGATTGTAGGAATGCGGACCGCCACCGCCGGGTTGTGGGGGATCTGCCAGCCGCGTTTCGCGCCGCGCTCAGGGCATTTCGCGCCGCGGCGTTGCCGATCCGTCGCAAGCCGCTGGCCCCGAGCCGAGCCGCTGGGCACAGTGCGCTCACCCACCCACCGGAGAGCGCCATGCAACTCACCCCCCTCATCGCCGTTCACATGACCGCCGCCCTGGCCGCCATCGCCATCGGCCCCATCGCCCTGTGGGCACGCCGCGGCCACGCCAGCCGCCAGCCCAACAGCCAGCGTCCCCGGCTGCACCGCGCTGCGGGCTACGCGTGGGTCACCCTGATGCTGGTGACCGCCCTTTCGGCCATCTTCATCAGCGATCCCGCCGTGCCCAACATCGGCGGCTTCTCCGCCATCCATCTGCTGATTCCCGTTGTGCTGGGCAGCCTGTTCATCGCCTTTCGGCAACTGCTGCGCGGCAACGTGAACGGCCACCGCAAAACCATGGTCTCGCTGTACGTGAGTGGCTGCCTCATCGCGGGTGCGTTCACGCTCGCCCCCGGGCGCTTCCTCGGACAGCTGGTCTGGGGTCAGTGGCTCGGCCTGGTCTGACGCAGCTGCCCTGTGAACCCTGCCCTGGCCTTGCGGGATACTGCGCCCATGCCGCCGTTCAATCCCGCCACCATCGCCCGCCGGGCCCTTGCCGCCGTGGTGTTCAACACCGTCATTGCGCTGGCCATCACGGTCGTCAGTGGTGACAGCTTCGCAGTGAACATGCTCTATTCCCAGTTCATCGGCCTGTTGATCTGGGGCCTGATCGACGGCGGGCGCTTCATGCTCCACCCCAGCGGCTGGCCCGGCGCGCCCGCGATGGCCACACTGGTGGTCGGCGCGGTGCTGGTGGCCTACCCGCTGGGCAGCATCACCGCCAACCTGCTGATCGGCCGAGAACTGCTGATGGGCCTCAACCACTTTCCCCGCGCCACACTGGGCTTCGTCCTCATGTCGCTCTCGGCCGGTGGCTTCGGGGCTTACTACTTCACCAGCCGCGAGATGCTGGCGCGGGCCCGGCTGGCGAGCGAGGAGGCCCAGCGCCAGGCCACCGAAGCGCGCCTGCGCCTGCTCGAATCGCAGCTGGAGCCGCACATGCTCTTCAACACGCTGGCCAACTTGCGCGCCCTCATTGGCACCGACCCCGCGCGCGCCGTGGCCATGCTGGACCGGCTCAACGATTTTTTGCGTGCCACGCTGAAAGCCTCGCGCAGCGAAGCAACCGCAGGCCAGCACACCCTCGCAGATGAATTTGCGCGGCTGCGCGACTACCTCGAACTCATGGCCGTGCGCATGGGTCCGCGCCTGCGTTACACGCTCGATCTGCCCGAGGCCTTGAGCAGCCAGCCTGTGCCGCCCCTGCTGCTGCAGCCGCTGGTGGAGAACTGCATCCGCCACGGTCTGGAGCCCAGCGTTGGGGGTGGCGACATCGCAGTGCGCGCACGCCGGAGCGCCAGCGGCCTGGAACTGGAAGTGGGCGACACCGGCGTGGGTTGCCCAGCCGAACCAGCAGCCGGCTTTGGCCTGACCCAGGTACGCGAACGCCTGGCCACCGCCTACCCCGGCCAGGCCCACCTGCAGTGGCACAGCGCCCCCGGCGCCGGCACCCGCGCCCTGCTCACCTTGCCCCTGCAAGCCCCATGAACGCCACCGCCCTCATTGCGGAAGACGAACCTCTGCTGGCCCAGGCCCTGCAAGCCGAGCTGTTGCGCGCCTGGCCGGAGCTGAGCGTGGTGAAGGTGGTGGGTGACGGCGAAGCCGCCGTGGTGCAAGCGCTGGCGCTTCGGCCCGACGTGCTGTTTCTCGACATCCGCATGCCCGGGCAAAGCGGACTGGACGCCGCCGCCGAACTGGCAGAGGAATGGCCCGACGACCAGGCGTTTCCCGCGCTGGTGTTTGTGACCGCTTTCGATGCCTACGCCGTGCAGGCCTTCGAGACACAGGCGGTGGACTACTTGCTCAAACCCGTGCAGCCCGAGCGCCTGCGCCTCACCGTGCAACGCGTGCAGGCCTTGCTGGTGCAGCGGCGCTCAGCCACGGGCGGGCTGGACGCCACGCTGGAGCAACTGCGCGGCCTGATGGTCCAACCCCAGCAGGCCGCACCACGCCTGCTGGTGATCCCGGCCAGCGTGGGCAGCACCATCCGCATGGTGCAAATCACCGAGGTGCTGGCCTTTGAGGCGGCCGACAAATACGTGCGTGTGTTGCTCGCTCAAGGCGAGGTGCTGATCCGCACACCCCTGAAAGAACTGATGCCCCAGCTGGACCTCGCCGTGTTCTGGCAGATCCACCGGGGCACTGTGGTGCGGGCCGACGCTATTGAGAACGTCACCCGCAATGAGGCCGGGCGGCTGAGCCTGAAGCTGCGCGCACGGCCAGGGAGCTTCAGCGTGAGCCGGCTTTACGCAGACCGGTTTCGGGCGATGTGAGGCATTTCAACGGTGGCCGCGTCGGCCACCGTCGTCATCGTCCCAGTCGCGCCCGCCGCGATGGCCATGTTTGCGGTAACCGTGCCCGTAGCCGCGGTCGTCCCAGCGTGGGCCATAACCCCATCCCGAGCGGTAGTAGGGCCGCGGTTGCACGTAAATCGGCTGCGGGTACACCACCACCGGGCGGCGCTCCACCACGATCGGGCGCTGGTAAATCGGGCGGCGCTCCTGGTAGACCGGATAGCGCTCCTCGTACACCGGGTAACGCTCTTCGTAGACCGGGTAGCGGTTCACATAAACAGGGTAGTTGGACACCCCCACAGCCACACCGGGCGAGTTGACGCCGATCGACCATGAAATGTTGTCGCGCGCGTGCGCCTGCGTGGCCGCGGTGGACAGGGCCCACGCGCTGGCAGCCAGGGCAGCCAGCGTGAGGCCCCGGGCCAATGCCGAGGTGCGGGCCCAGTGGGCTTTGAGTGAGGCGGTTTTCATGTCGGGCTCCTGAATTCGCGTGGGGCAGGTGTGAGGGCTTGTTCGTAACGCTGTGCCTGCATTACAGGGAATTTTCCGCTACCCCGTACCGCATGGCCCGTCAAAGTCGTTGCCAGACGTAACCCATGAAGCCACCCACCACACCTCCAGCGGTCCGCCCGCGCTTCGGGCAGCAGCGTGACGGGCGGTGCTATCGTGCGCACGTTCCCCGCGCGGGACACTTCCACACCCAGCCGCCACCCCCGATCCGCCATGTCTTCCACCCTGGTCATCCACGCCCACCCGCGCCCGGGTCAGTCCGTCGTCACGCAGGCGCTGTTTGACGCGCTGGCCCCGATGGACAACACCGCGCTGCGTTCGCTCTACAGCCTCTACCCCGACTTCGACATCGACGTGGCGACCGAGCAGGAGGCGCTGAGCCGCGCTTCGCTGATCGTCTGGCTCGCGCCGGTGCACTGGTACAGCGTGCCCGCGCTCATGAAGCACTGGATCGACCAGGTGCTGGCCCACGGCTGGGCCTACGGGGGCGACGCCCACGCGCTGCGCGGCAAGACCGTCTGGTGGGTGGCCAGCGCAGGCGGCACAGAGGCCATGTATGCGCCCGGCGGCGCGCACATGCGGCCCTTTGCCGATTTCCTGGCGCCCATCGAACACACCGCGCGCTTCTGCGGCATGCACTGGTTGCCGCCCTACGTGGTGCATGGCGGCCACAGCTGCAGCGCCCGGCAGCTGGCCGACGCACGCGCGAAGCTGGTCGAGCAGTTCACCGAACACCAGCGCACCGCCCTGAAAAACGTGGAAGCCCAGCCATGACCCAAGCCATCCTGTTCTTGCTGGCCGCGCTCGTCTTCGTGCCACTGGCGGTGAAGTTCAAGCTTGGTTCGGTGCTGGGCTATCTGCTGGCCGGCGTGGTCATCGGGCCCATCGGCCTGGGGCTGGTGTCGGACCCCGAAGCCATCCTGCACGCTTCCGAGATCGGCGTGGTGCTGATGCTGTTCGTCATTGGGCTGGAGCTGGAGCCACAACGGCTGTGGGCCATGCGCAGCGCCGTGTTTGGCGGGGGCACCGCGCAGATGCTGGTGTGCGCCGCGCTGCTCATGCCGCTGGGCCTTCTGCTGGGCTGGAGCTGGCAGGCTGCTCTGGTGGGCAGCCTGGCCATGGCGCTCTCGAGCACGGCGATCGTGGTGGCGCT
The DNA here is from genome assembly GCA_038213545.1 of Burkholderiales bacterium. Classification (GTDB taxonomy): domain Bacteria; phylum Pseudomonadota; class Gammaproteobacteria; order Burkholderiales; family Burkholderiaceae_C; genus Hydrogenophaga. Next base: position 4,455 of record JBBQSX010000125.1, on the reverse strand, counting down.
GCTGCAAGAGCGCAACCTGATGGCGCGGCCCGTGGGGCAAAAGGGTTTTGCCATGCTGCTGCTGCAGGACATAGCGGCCATTCCGTTGCTGGCCCTGGCCGCCGTGCTCGGCAGCGCCGCACCCGAGGCCACCACCTCCCACGCCAGCGCCGGGCCGCTGCTGCAGCTGGCCGCCGTGGCGGGCGTGGTGGTGGTGGGTCGCTTTGCGGCTTACCCCGCCATGCGGCTGGTGGCGCGCCTGCCGGTGCGCGAACTCTTCACCGGCTTTGCGCTGCTGCTGGTGCTGGGCGTGGCCGCGCTCATGCAGGCCGTGGGCTTGTCCATGGGTTTGGGCGCCTTCATTGCCGGCGTGCTGCTGGCCAGCTCCGAATACCGCCACGCGCTGGAAAACGACCTGCTGCCCTTCAAGGGCCTGCTGCTCGGCCTGTTCTTCATTGCGGTGGGCATGAGCATGCAGCTGGGCCTGGTGGTGAGCGCTCCGGTGGAGGTGCTGGCGGGGCTGGTGCTGGTGGTGGCACTCAAGGCGCTGGGCCTGTGGCTGCTGGGTCGCGTGGTCGATCTGAAAGGTTCCCAGCGCACGCTGCTGGCGGTGCTGCTCTCGCAGGTGGGCGAGTTTGCGTTTGTGGTGCTGGCCGCCGCCAAGGCCAGCAGCGTGATGCCGGCAGCCGACGCGGACCTGCTCACCCTCATTGCCGCGCTGTCCATGGTGAGCACGCCGCTGCTGCTGATCGCGTTCGACCGCTTCAGCCAGCCCGATACCAACACCCGCGAGGCCGACACCATTGAAGACGAGCACTCACCGGTGCTGCTGGCCGGCTTTGGCCGCTACGGGCAGATCGTGGCGCGTTTGCTCATGGGCGCAGGCCTCAAGCCCACCGTGATCGACCACGATGCCGACACCGTGGACAGTGCGCGGCGCTTCGGCTTCAAGGTGTATTTTGGCGACGCCACCCAGCCCGATTTGCTGATCGCCGCCGGCGTGGCGCATGCGCGGGTGGTGGTGGTGGCCATCGACGACGTGGCTCAGACCAACCGCGTGGTGGAGACCATCAAAGCGAAGTGGCCGCACCTGCGCATCGTGGCGCGCGCACGCGACGCCGTGCACGCCATGGAGCTGGACGAACTGGAGGTGCACCACGTGCAGCGCGAGCTGTTCGAGAGCTCGCTCAAGAGCGGTCGAGCGGTGCTGGAGGTGCTGGGCTTCGACCACTTTCACGCGCGCCAGATGGCCGACGAGTTCCGCCGCTATTCGGTCAGCTTCCTCACCGCGGCTCGCGGTTCGCGGCACAACGAAGACGACCTGATCAAGCGGGTGCGCGAGGCGCGCGAGCAGTTTGAGAGCCAGATGCAGCAAGACCTGAAACGCCAGGAGCGCCGGCAGGGCGACACCGGCTGGCATCTGGAACGGGCGCACGAAGAGGCTTCGACAGGCTCAGCCCGAACGGAGGGGGGCTCAGTCCGAGCGGACGTGGGCTCAGCCCGGGCGGAAATAGGCCAGGCTCGAACGGAGGGGGGCCAGGCTCGAACTGGAGCGGACTGACCTGTTTTCCGGGCGTTGTCACCCCTTTTCCCGTTCGGGCCGAGCCCCCCTCCGCCCGGGCTGAGCCCCCCCGTTCGGGCTGAGCCCCCTTCCGCTCGGGCTGAGTCCCCCTCCGTTCGGGCCGAGCCCCCCTCCGTTCGGGCTGAGCCTGTCGAAGCCCCTGCCAACACGTTGGTGAACCCTTCGACAAGCTCAGAGCGAACGGGAGCAACTCAGTGCCCTGGCAAACCCTTCGACAAGCTCAGGGCGAACGGATGTCGCGTCAAGGCGAATGCGCAGCAGTCGCCAGCGGTCTCAAGGCCGCCGGAAGCCAGCTGGCCAGCCGCGCATGAATCGCGGCCTCGCGCCGCTGCCACCAGATGCCCAGTGCCACCACGCCCAAGCCCAGCAGCGTGAGCGCAAACGGGAACAGCAGGCTGTCGGCAAACACGCGGTACGACAGGTAGCCCAGGTAGCCCGCCACACCCAGCGCACCCAGCACCGTGAACACGCGCCGGCCAATGGCTGCGCCCAGGAACACCAGGCCCACGTTGATCAGCGCGTAGATGAACTTGTTCACCTCCGAGTCGCTGTCTCGCAGGCTCAGGCCACACCAGAACATGATGGCGCCGAAGAGGTAGAGCCAGAACGCAAAGTCTTGCCGCTTCAGCGGGTGCGTGGAGGCCATCGTGCGCAGATCGACCCACACCGCCATGGCACAGGTGGCCAGGCCGAACACCAGCGACACGTCGCGCGTGAACTGCCAGTCGAAGCCTTCTTTTTGCATGAGCATGTGGGCCACGTCCATGCTGAGGTACCAGATGGTCACGGCCACCGGCATCACCATGAAGGGCAACTTGAAGCGCCACAGCATGACCACGGCAGCCGCCAGCGTGGCGAACTCCAGCGTGAGCCAGCGCCAGTCGATGTAGCGGTGGTAGTCACGGTAGCTGTCGTTCGTGCCTTCGGGCCACAAACCCAGGCCGCTCTGCAGCGCCCACACCGCCAGCGGCACCAGGCACACGGCCAGCGTGGCCAGCACACCGGCCGGTGTGCGCAGGCGCTGCGCCATGAGGTTGCGCGCCACCAGCAGCGCGCCCACCATGTAGCCAACCGCCAGGGCAAACACGCCCCAGGCGCCGAACAGCTCCCAGCCCAGCGTCATGAACAGCGTCATGGCGCCGATGGCCAGCATGCCGCCGAAGTAATAGAGCGTGTTGGTGAACGAAAAGACCGGCCCGGGCGCCGCGCGCGGCATGGGAGCCATGGGCACACCCGAGGGCACAGGCTGCGCGGCCGGTGGCGCCAATTCGGCGGCGGTCATGCGCTGGTCGCTCCCCGGTGAGGCCCACGAAGACCACAAGGCATGCGCCTCGCTAGGCACGATGGCACCGCGCTCCACCGCCGCTTCAACATCGGCCCAGCTCAGGCGCACGCGCACCGACGGCAAAAACACGTCTTCTGCCTGCGTGACCTCCCACGTGGTGGGCTCTTCATTGGGGATGGTTTCAGGGTTTTCGTTGTGCATCTTGTGTGTGCCCCCAGGGGTTTCCTCCGCTTCGCAGCAACCATAACGGAAAGCCCCTGAATTGAAGAGGTGCGCCACGACCATTCAGCCCGCGCCACAGACCGTTGGCGCGGAGACATCCCAGTTAGAACTGACCCCACTTCCGTTCGAACTGACCCCACTTCCGTTCGGGCTGACCCCACTTCCGTTCGGGCTGAGCCTGTCGAAGCCTCGCCACGGTGTTGGCAAGCCCTTCGACAAGCTCAGGGCGAACGGATGTGTCCTGTTCGGGCAGAGCCACCTCCGTTCAGGCTGCGCCTGTCGAAGCCCTCGCCTGCGCCCTGCTTTCCCGATCATCCTGAGCCCGTCGAAGGACGGGCTCAGGGCGAACGGGTGGGATGTTTGGGCAAAACCCAAACGGAGAGGGGGACATCAATAGAATGCCCTGATGAGCTCCAACACCCCCCCCAGCAAGCCCAACAGCCCCACCGAAAACGCCCCCGCAGAGGGCGAACACAAGGTCAGCAACTTCCTGCGCCAGATCATTGAAAACGACCTGGACAAAGGCACCTACGCCAGCCGCCGCTGGGCCGGCACCCCGGGCGACGCCGCGCACCACGCCGCCGGCCAGCCCGACCCCGCCAAGATCCGCACCCGCTTCCCGCCCGAGCCCAACGGGTACCTGCACGTGGGCCACGCCAAGAGCATCTGCCTCAACTTTGGCCTGGCGCGCGACTACGGCGGCGTGTGCCACATGCGCTTTGACGACACCAACCCCGAGAAGGAAGACACGGAGTACGTCAACAGCATCCTCGATGCGGTGAAGTGGCTCGGCTTCAACTGGGAGTCCAGCTTCAACGGCAACAGCCAGAGCCACCTGTACCAGGCCAGCGACTACTTCGGCTTCATGTACCGCGCGGCCGAGTACCTGATTGAAGCCGGCCACGCTTATGTGGACGAGCAGACCGCCGAACAGATGCGCCTGGCGCGCGGCGACTTCGGCAAGCCCGGCGTGGACAGCCCTTTCCGCAGCCGCACGCCCGCCGAGAACCTGGCGCGGTTTCGCGAAATGCGCGACGGCCAGCACGAAGACGGCAGCATGGTGCTGCGCGCCAAGATCGACATGGCCTCGCCCAACATCAACCTGCGCGACCCCGCGATTTACCGCATTCGCCGCGCCACGCACCACAACACGGGCGACACCTGGTGCATCTACCCCATGTACACCTTTGCGCACCCCATTGAGGACGCACTGGAGCAGATCACCCACAGCATCTGCACGCTGGAGTTTGAAGACCAGCGCCCGTTTTACGACTGGCTGATGGACCGCCTGTGCGAAGGCGGCCTGCTCGCGCACCCCGCGCCGCACCAGTACGAATTTGCCCGGCTCAACCTCACCTATGTGATCACCAGCAAACGCAAGCTCGCG
>JBBQSX010000124.1:0-10841 GCA_038213545.1 Burkholderiales bacterium | reverse complement strand
CTTGACCTTGCTGGAGGTCGTGCCGGTGACGAATTCACCCGACTCGAGCGCTTTCTCCAGCGACATCCACGATGCCAGGCGTTTGGCCTTGTCGCGCGACAGCAGGGTGTCGCCGAAACCGTTTTCCACGGAATCGATGGCGACGGAAACGAAGTCACCAACCTGCACTTCGAGTTCACCCAGGTCGTTCTTGAATTCGGCCAGCGGCACGTAGGCTTCCGACTTCAGACCGGCGTTGACCACCACATGGCTGTGTTCGATGCGAACGACTTCAGCGGTGATGACTTCGCCCGAGCGCATTTCGGCGCGTTTCAGGGACTCTTCGAACAGGGCGGCAAAAGATTCAGACATTGAATTTCCTAAAACCACTCAGCGTCGGCGCCTTCAACCAATATGACTCGGTTTGCGCAGGGATCGACGTGTGGGCGGTGTTGACATTGCGGTGCGAAACACCGCGGGGTTGGTTGAAAAGAACCTTCAGACATGCGGGCTGGGAGAGCCCGGCTGTGCCGTTAGGGCCAAATGTGCAAGCGCGCTCAGTTTTTCGAGAACGCCGTTTTGCCCTGCCACCAGTTCATCACCACCTGCACCGATTGCTCGATGTCCAGTTCGGAGTTGTCCAGTTTCAAGGCATCTTCGGCGGGCTTGAGGGGCGCGTGTGTGCGGGATGAATCCCGCCAATCGCGTTCTCGCAAGTCTGCCAAAAGACCGTTGATGGTAGCAGCAATTCCCTTTGAAATCAATTGCTTATGGCGCCGTTGGGCGCGCTGCTCGGCAGTGGCCGTCAGGAAGACCTTCAAAGCCGCGTCCGGGAAGATCACCGTGCCCATGTCGCGCCCGTCGGCCACCAGCCCGGGCAGGCGCCGGAAGCTCTGCTGCAAGGCGTGCAGGGCGGTTCGCACCGCCAGGTGTTGCGACACCCGGGAGGCCATGCCACCGGTGGATTCGAGGCGAAGCGGGTCGGTGATGTCGCGGCCGCCGAGGAAAACCTTGTGGTCGCGGAAGGCCAGTGGCAACTGCGCGGCCAGCCGGGCGAGGGCTGGTTCGTCATCCAGCGACACGCCAGCGTCTTGTGCCGCGAGCGCTGTGGCGCGGTAGAGCGCGCCGGAATCGAGCAAGTGGTAACCCAGGCGATGCGCCACTTCTGAGGCCAAGGTTCCTTTGCCGGAGGCCGTGGGGCCGTCGATGCAGATGACGGGGATGGCCTGTGCTGTTGTGCTGCAGACCTCGAACAGGGTCTCGAAATAGTCGGGGAAGGTCTTGCCTACACATTTGGGGTCTTCAATGCGCACCGGAAAACCCGCCGGGTTGAAAGCGGCGAGTGAGAAGCACATCGCCACCCGGTGGTCGTCGTAGGTGTGGATGCTGGCGGCGCGCCATGTTGAGGGCGGCGTGATCCTGATGAAGTCGGCGCCTTCTTCCACCGTGGCGCCGAGCTTGCGGCATTCGTTGGCCATGGCAGCGATGCGGTCGGTTTCCTTCACGCGCCAGCTGGCGATGTTGCGCAGCGTGGTGGTGCCGTCGGCGTAAAGCGCCATCACGGCCAGCGTCATGGCGGCGTCCGGGATGTGGTTGCAGTCGAGCTCGATGGCCTTGAGTGGCCATGCACCGCGCCGGATGTGCAGGCGGTTGGTTTCGCCCGTGATGTCGGCGCCCATCAGCCGGGCAGCTTCAACAAAGCGAATGTCGCCCTGGATGGAGGCGAGGCCGACACCTTCGATGGTGATCCCCTGGGAACCTGGTGCGATGGCGCCGAGCGCAATGAAGTAGCTTGCTGACGAGGCGTCGCCCTCGACTGGAATGCGCCCGGGGGAGCGGTAGCGGCTGCCGGCCGGGATGGTGAAACGTTGCCAGCCGTCACGTTGCACATCGACCCCGAAGCGCGCCAGCAGGTTCAGCGTGATCTCGATGTAGGGTCGTGAGATCAGTTCGCCCACCACATCAATGACGATGGCATTTTGTTGCGCCACCAGTGGCAGTGCCAGCAGAAGCGCCGTGAGGAACTGGCTGGAGACGTCGCCCCGCACGCGGATCGGCTGCGCCAATTGCAGCGTCAAAGGTGAGCCGGTACCGAGCTTTAGCGGCGGGTAGCCCTCTTGAGCGAGACAGTCCACCGCGCAGCCGAGTTGGCGCAAGGCATCTACCAGATCGCCGATGGGCCGCTCGTGCATGCGCGGCACGCCACTGAGCTCGAACTCTGCGCCGTGGGTGGATGCAAGCAGGGCCAGGGCCGCTGTGAGCGGGCGCATGGCGGTGCCTGCGTTGCCGAGAAACAGCCTGCCTTGCCGCACGGGGAGCTGCCCAGCGAGGCCATGAACTCGCAAGGCGCCGTCGGGCTGGGGTTCGGTCTGGCAACCGAGCTGACGCAAGGCGCCCAGCATCACCTGCGTGTCGTCTGAGTCCAGCAGGTCGGCCACGTCGGTGTGGCCTTCACTCAGGGCCGCCAGCAGCAGCACCCGGTTGGAAATGCTCTTTGAGCCGGGCAGGCGCACGGTGCCGCCGGCACTGGCCAGAGGAGGAAGGTCGAGAAAGGGAGTGGAGTACATGCGCAATCACGCGAGCAGACCGCCTGAGCGGTCTCAGCCCTGAGGCTTGATGGCTGACATGCGCCAATGGGCGCGTGCACTGCTGGCTTGATCGATCAAGGCCTCCAGCGCGTCCGGGTTGTCGGCGTTGATGGCGGTCTCCAGCGCATGCAGGGCGCGCTGGAACAAGCGCGACTGCGCGAGCAGCTCTTCGCGGTTGGACATCAGGATGTCGCGCCAGACCACCGGGTCGCTGGCGGCAATGCGCGTGAAATCGCGAAAGCCCGGTCCGGCCAGTGAGAGGAAGTCTTCAGCCTGCGGTTGGCTTTGGATGCCGTTCATCAAGGCAAACGCCACGAGGTGCGGCAGGTGGCTCACAGCCGCGTAGGCTGAGTCGTGCGCCTCAGGCGACATTTGTTTGACATGGCATCCCAGAGCAGTCCAGACCTTGTGCGCCTTCTCCAACTGCGCCGTGAGCGTGCGTTCGATCGGCGTCAGGATGACCTGGCGGCCCTTGTAAAGATCGGGATCGGCATGGTCAACGCCGGCGAGTTCCTTGCCGGCGATCGGGTGTGTGGGCACGAAGACGCCCACCTGGTCCTTCAGAACGCGGCGCGCCGCGTCGATCACTTCTCGCTTGGTCGATCCCACGTCCATGATCAGCACGTCGCCGCGCACAAGGTGGCGGATGGCCTTGAAGGTGGCTTCGGTGGCCGACACCGGCACCGCCAGCAGCACCAAATCGGCTCCCGACACAGCCAGCAGCGCAGAGGGTGCTTCCACATCGATCACGCCCAGTTGTCTTGCGCGTTCGGTCGTTGAGGGCGACTTGCTGTATCCGACCACGCGCTTGACCAAGCCGGCGCGCTTGAGGGCCAGCGCGAAAGAGCCGCCCATCATGCCGCAGCCAATCAATCCCAGTTGTTCAAACATCATTCGTTCACCGGGTATGCGCCCAGCACCTTGTAGAAAGCGCACAGACCCTGAAGTTCTTTCAGTGCGGCAGCCACGTGGAGCTGCGATGGATGGCCGGCGATGTCGATGTAGAAGTAGTACTCCCACTGACCAGATTTCGCCGGCCGCGATTCGAAACGCGTCATGGAGACACCGTTGTTCTTCAGTGGCACAAGCAGGTCGTGCACTGCACCAGGCCGGTTCGGTACCGAAACCACCAGGCTCGTGCAGTCGCGGCCAGAGGCGGGCGGCATGGCCAGCGTCTGGGGCAGGGCAATCACGGCAAAGCGCGTTCGGTTGTAGGCCTCGTCCTGGACAGCGTGCGAGACGATGTGCAGGCCAAACTGGGCCGCAGCGCGCTCGCTCGCAATGCCGGCCCAAGCCGGGTTGGTGGCCGCGAGGCGAGCGCCCTCGGCGTTGCTGGAGACAGCCCTTTTTTCAGCTTTCGGCAGATGCTGCGACAGCCAGTTCTGGCATTGGGCCAGCGCCTGTGGATGCGCCATGACGACTTCAATGCCGTCCAGCGCGTTGAGTTGTCGCAGGAGGTTGTGGCGCACCAGCAGGCTCACCTCGCCCACCACGTGCACGGGCGAACGCAGGAAGAGATCCAGCGAGCGAGCCACCACACCCTCGGTGGAGTTTTCCATGCCGACCACACCAAACTGCGCCGTACCGGCGGCGGTAGCGTGAAAGACCTCGTCGAAGTCGGCGCAGTAAATCAGGTTGGCCGCGCTGCCGAAGAATTCGATCGCAGCCTGCTCGCAGAAGGTACCTTGTGGGCCCAGCACGGCCACTCGTTGCGGCGCTTCGAGTGCAAGACACGCTGACATGATCTCGCGCCAGATGGATGCCACGTGCTGGTTCAGCAGCGGCCCCTGGTTGGCGCCCTGTATCTTCTCGATCACCTGGGCCACGCGGTCGGGCCTGAAAAACGGCGATCCCTCCTGGCGCTTGATCACGCCGACTTCCTCGGCCACGCGTGCGCGCTGGTTCAGCAGAGAGAGCAGCTGCTGGTCAAGTGCATCAATCTGCACTCGCAAGGCCGCGAGGGCGTCGGACTGGGTGGGTTGGGTCATGTCTTCGCAGGATGGAGCCTCGTTCAGGCCCGTGTTTTCTCAAAGTCGCGCATGAACTGCACCAGCGCTTGAACCCCCTCAAGGGGCATGGCGTTGTAGATGCTGGCTCGCATGCCACCCACCGATTTGTGCCCTTTGAGCTGAAGCAAGCCTGCGGCTTTGGAACTCGCGAGGAAAGCGTCGTTCAGGGCCTCGTTGCGCAGGAAGAACGGAATATTCATGCGCGAGCGGCAGTCCTGAGCGACCTTGTTGACGTACAGCGCAGAGCTGTCGATGAAGTCGTACAGCAGAGCGGCTTTGGCGATGTTGCGCTGCTCCATGGCGGCCACACCGGTCAACGATCCTTCCGACTGCCGTTTGAGCCACTGAAAGGTCATGCCCGCCATGTAGATGCTGTACGTGGGCGGCGTGTTGTACATGGAGCCATTCGCCGCCACCGTCTTGTAATCAAAGGCGCTGGGGCAGGCGGGCAAGGCATGCCCGAGCAGATCTTCGCGCACAACCACCAAGGTCAAGCCCGCCGGGCCAAGATTTTTCTGCGCTCCACCGAAGGCCAGACCCACACGCGACCAGTCGACCGTGCGCGAGGCCACGTGGGACGAAAAGTCGATCACCAGCGGCGCGTCACTTCCGAGGGCCTTGAGGTCGGGTAGCTCGTGAAATTCGACGCCGTGGATTGTTTCGTTGCTGCAGATGTGCACGTATTGGGCGCGCGGTCCGAGCTTCCACGAGCCAGGCGAGGGCAGGGTGGTGTGATTCGAGTCTGAGTTGCTGGCTGCCAAGGCGGGCTGCGCATAACGCGCCGCTTCCTTGATGGATTTCTGGCTCCAGCTGCCTGTGACGACAAAGTCGACCTGGCCGCCGCGAGAGAGGTTCAGCGGAACAATCGCGTTTTCGGCCAGACCGCCACCCTGCATGAACAGGATGTGGAAGTTCTCGGGAATGGCCAGCAGTTCGCGAAGGTCGGCCAGTGCAGATTCCATGATCTGGCCAAACTCCTTGCCGCGGTGGCTCATCTCCATCACGCTCATGCCACAGCCGTGCCAGTCGAGCATCTCGTCGGCGGCTTGTTGCAGCACCTCGGCCGGCATGGCAGCCGGACCGGCGGAGAAGTTGAACGGGCGCCCCATCACGCCTCTAGGCCCGGGTCGTCGCCCTCATTCGGCTCGTCCAGTTCGGGCACGTTGGCGTCGTTTTCCACGATGCGCTGCAGACCCGAAAGCTCGGCGCCTTCATCCAGAGCGATCAGCGTGACACCTTGTGTGGCTCGGCCCATTTCGCGGATTTCTGAAACGCGTGTGCGCACCAGTACGCCCTTGTCGGTGATCAGCATGATCTCGTCGTCGGTGTGCACCAGCGTGGCGGCGACGACCTTGCCGTTGCGCTCGCTTTGCTGGATCGCAATCATGCCTTTGGTGCCCCGACCATGGCGGGTGTATTCGGAGATCGGGGTGCGTTTTCCATAGCCGTTGATGGTGGCTGTCAGTACGCTCTGGTGATCGTCTTCAGCCACCAGCATGGCGATCACACTCTGGGTTTCTTCAATCATCATGCCGCGGACGCCGCGTGCGTTGCGACCCATGGGACGCACATCGTTTTCGTCGAAACGAACCGCCTTGCCACCATCGCTGAACAGCATCACGTCGTGCTGGCCGTCGGTCAGCGCAGCGCCGATCAGGAAGTCGCCCTCGTCCAGGTCCACTGCGATGATGCCGGCCTTTCGCGGGTTGCTGAACTCGTTCAGCGAGGTCTTCTTGACCGTGCCCATGCTCGTTGCCATGAACACATAGCGATCCGACGGGAAGGCGCGCATTTCACCGGTGAGTGGCAATACCACATTGATCTTCTCGCCGTCTTGCAGCGGGAACATATTGACGATGGGGCGACCACGCGAGCCGCGCGAACCAGCCGGTACTTCCCACACCTTGAGCCAATACAGCCGGCCACGGTTGGAGAAGCACAGGATGTAGTCGTGGGTGTTGGCGATGAAAAGCTGGTCGATCCAGTCGTCTTCTTTGGTTGCGGTCGCCTGCTTGCCACGCCCGCCACGCTTTTGCGCCCGGTATTCAGAGAGCGGTTGGCTCTTGATGTAGCCGCTGTGGCTGAGCGTGACCACCATGTCGGTGGGTGTGATCAGGTCCTCGGTGGCCAAGTCTTGTGCGTTGTGCTCGATCTCGCTGCGGCGCGCACCCAGCTTGGTCTGGCCAAACTCCTGCTTCACGATCACCAGTTCGTCGGCAATGATGGTCGAGACGCGCTCGGGCTTGGACAGAATGTCGAGCAGATCGTCGATCTCGCCCATGACTTCTTTGTACTCCGCCACGATCTTGTCTTGCTCAAGACCGGTCAGGCGCTGAAGGCGCATCTGAAGGATTTCCTGAGCCTGCGTCTCAGACAGCCGGTACAGGCCATCTCTGCCCATGCCAAAGGTTTTTTCCAGACCGTCGGGGCGGTAGTCGTCGGCGTTGATCACGCCACCGTCGGCGCGCGTGCGGGTGAGCATTTCGCGCACCAGTTGACTGTCCCAGGGGCGCGCCATCAGCTCGGCTTTGGCCACGGGTGGTGTGGGCGACTCGCGGATGATCTTGATGAAATCGTCGATGTTGGCAAGCGCAACCGCGAGGCCTTCGAGCACGTGACCGCGCTCGCGGGCCTTGCGCAAGTTGAACACGGTCCTGCGTGTCACCACTTCGCGGCGATGTTCCAGGAACACCTGGATCAGGTCTTTCAGGTTGCACAGGCGGGGTTGGCCATCGACCAGCGCCACCATGTTGATGCCGAAGGTGTCCTGCAGTTGCGTCTGCTTGTACAGGTTGTTCAGCACCACTTCTGGAACTTCACCGCGCTTGAGTTCGATCACCAGGCGCATGCCCGATTTGTCCGACTCGTCCTGGATGTGGCTGATGCCTTCGATCTTTTTCTCGTGCACCAGCTCTGCAATGCGCTCCTGCAGCGTCTTTTTGTTCACCTGGTAGGGAAGCTCGTCCACGATGATCGACTGCCGTTGACCACGGTCGATGTCTTCAAAGTGGCACTTCGCCCGCATGACCACCCGACCTCGACCCGTGCGATAGCCGTCTTTCACGCCATTGATGCCGTAAATGATGCCGGCGGTGGGAAAGTCAGGCGCCGGGATGATCTCCATCAGCTCGTCAATCGAAGCCTCCGGGGTCTTCAGCAGGTGCAGGCAGGCATCAACCACCTCGTTGAGGTTGTGTGGCGGAATGTTGGTGGCCATGCCCACAGCAATACCTGAAGAGCCGTTAACCAGCAGGTTGGGCAAGCGTGAGGGCAACACCAGCGGTTCTTTTTCCGAGCCGTCGTAATTGGGTCCGAAATTGACGGTTTCCTTGTCAATGTCGGCCAGCATCTCGTGCGAAATCTTCGACAGACGGATTTCGGTGTATCGCATGGCTGCGGCGTTATCGCCGTCCACTGAACCGAAGTTGCCCTGCCCGTCCACCAACATGTGCCGAAGGGAAAAGTCCTGCGCCATTCGCACGATCGTGTCGTAGACCGCACTGTCGCCGTGCGGGTGGTACTTGCCGATCACGTCGCCTACGATACGGGCTGACTTCTTGTACGGCCTGTTCCAATCGTTGTTGAGCTCGTGCATGGCAAACAGAACGCGCCGATGCACTGGCTTGAGGCCATCGCGCGCATCAGGAAGTGCTCGCCCCACAATCACGCTCATCGCGTAGTCGAGGTAACTGCGGCGCATTTCCTCTTCAAGACTGATGGGCAAGGTCTCTTTGGCGAACTGTGTCATGAGCAGGGGATGGAATGCGTCGGGTGGGCCAAAAGGCAACTCGACATTTTACGGTCCGCACCGAAGCGCATTCGTGAGTGTGCATTGTTGTAACACCACAACGGATGCAGGTGTGGCCGGAATACAGTTGTCGAGGAGCCCGGACCCTCGGTTCCCCGTATAGCGCTTGTGGCACAATGAAATCCAGCGTTTTGAGTGGTGGTCACTTCAAGCGTCTTTTTTTGTACGCAGGTTGTCTGCGGCTTACCAAGAGGAAAACCATGAAAAAACTCAACAAAGTGGCAATGCTGATCGCAACGGTTGCTATGGCATCGGCCGCTGGCGCCCAAACCATCGACAACTGGCGCAATGGCACCAGCGAACTCGTCTGGAAAAACGGCACAAATGAACTCTGCTGGCGCGATGCCAACTGGACGCCGGCCACCGCTGCAGTCGGTTGCGACGGCGCCATTGTTCCCAAGGCTGCGCCAGCTCCTGCGCCAGCCCCTGCTCCAGCACCAGCTCCCGCAGCGGCGCCAGCTCCTGCGCCAGCTCCTGCTGCCGCTCCAGCGCCTGCTGCCTCGAAAGTCACCTACGCCGCTGATGCGTTCTTCGACTTCGACAAAGCCGTGCTCAAGCCCGAAGGCAAAGCCAAGCTTGACGACCTCGCCAGCAAAGTGTCCGGCATCAACCTGGAAGTCGTGATCGCCGTCGGCCACACCGATTCAACCGGTGCTGCTGGGTACAACCAAGCACTGTCCAACCGCCGCGCAGAAGCGGTCAAGGCCTACTTGGTGAGCAAGGGCATCGAGAGCAACCGCATCTACACCGAAGGCAAGGGCCTGACCCAACCAGTGGCTGACAACGCTACTCGCGAAGGCCGCGCCAAGAACCGCCGCGTTGAGGTGGAAGTCGTTGGTACCCGCGCCAACAAGTAAACCTTCAGTTTGCCCATGAAAAAACCGCGCTTCGGCGCGGTTTTTTCATGGGCTGACGATAATCAAGTCATGAATTCAAATATCAACGCTGACCCAGCCGAGTTGGCCAAATTTTCCGATCTTGCACATCGTTGGTGGGATCCCGAAAGCGAGTTTCGGCCGTTGCACCAAATCAATCCATTGCGGTTGACCTGGATTGATGCCTTGGCTCAGATCAAGGGCAAACGCGTGCTGGACATCGGCTGCGGCGGAGGGATTCTTTCCGATGCCATGGCTCGCAATGGCGCATTTGTGACCGGCATTGACCTTTCAACCAAGGCGCTGCGGGTGGCCCAGTTGCACGCACTGGAAGCGGGTACCGACAACGTCGACTACCAAGAGATCAGTGCAGAGGCTTTGGCCCAGCAGGAGCCTGCAGCGTTTGACGTGGTCACATGCATGGAGATGCTTGAACACGTGCCCGACCCTTCGTCTGTGGTGCGTGCCTGCGCAACTCTCGTCAGGCCCGGTGGTTGGGTGTTTTTCTCGACCCTCAATCGCAACCCCAAGTCCTTTTTGTTCGCGATTCTTGGAGCCGAGTACGTGTTGCAGTTGCTGCCCAAAGGCACCCACGAATACGCCAAGTTCATCAAGCCAAGTGAGCTGGCGAGCTATGGGCGTGACGTCGGTCTGGAGCTAACCGATACGCGTGGCATGGAGTACAACCCAATCACGCGCCGCTACTGGTTGAGCGAAGACACCAGCGTGAACTACATGTTTGCCACCCGTAAAGCATGAAGCACCCCGTTTTTAGAGACGTGCGCGCAGTCTTGTTTGATCTGGATGGCACGTTGGTCGACAGTGCGCCCGACTTGGGTGCTGCTGCGGATGCAATGCGTTTGTGTCGCGGCATGGCCTCCAAACCGGCGGCTGAGTACCGACCCCATGCAGGATCCGGCGCACGAGGAATGCTCCAAGTCGCCTTCGGTATGGACATTCAACATCCGGACTACGAGCAATACAAGGAAGAATTCTTCCTTTGTTACGAGCGTTGTTTGACGCAGCGAACCAGACCTTTTGACGGCGTCGATCAGCTGGTGGCGGCGTTGCTGCAGCGAGGCCTGCGCTGGGGGGTGGTGACCAACAAGGCCAGACGTTTCACGTCGCCCATCACGCGGTCCATGAGCCTGTTTGATTCAGCTTCCACAGTGATCAGCGGCGACACCACGCCCCATGCCAAGCCACACCCTGAGCCCTTGCTCGAAGCAGCGCGCGAGCTGTCGTTTTCACCGGCGCATTGCGTTTATGTGGGAGATGACGAGCGCGACATCAGCGCGGGCCGTTCTGCGGGCATGCGGACTGTAGCGGCCCGATACGGCTACCTCGGCGCGGGAGCCGATGTGGCGAGGTGGGGCGCTGACGCTGAAGTTTCTTCTCCGCTACAGGTATTGCAATTGCTCGAACCGTCTTAAAATACGTAGCTTGGGGCTGCACTGGTTTCGACGTGGGTTCGGACGCGCAGCAGGGCATGTCGAGGTTCTGTCACCTCGTAAAGCAACAGAAAAAAACCAACTGCAAACGACGAACGTTTCGCACTCGCCGCTTAATCAGCGGTGAGCCT
>JBBQSX010000123.1:0-11004 GCA_038213545.1 Burkholderiales bacterium | reverse complement strand
GTTCATGGCCATCCAGGGGCAGTGCGCGCAGCTCTTGCAGGTGGCGCTGTTGCCGGCGGTGGGTGCCTCGATGAACACCTTGCCCGGGTTCTGCTGGCGCAGCATGTGCATCATGCCGTTGTCGGTGGCCACGATGAACTCCAGCGCATCCATTTCCCGCGCTGCGCGCAGGATGGCCGAGGTCGAGCCCACCGAATCGGCCAGTGCAATCACGTCGGCAGGGCTCTCCGGGTGCACCAGCACCTTGGCTTGTGGGTGCTCCTTCATCAACGCCTGCAGCTCGAAGGCCTTGAACTCGTCGTGCACGATGCAGGCACCACCCCACATCACCATGTCGGCGCCGGTTTCGCGCTGGATGTAGCCGCCCAGGTGCTTGTCAGGCGCCCACAGGATCTTGTGGCCCTTGTCCTTCAGGGCACTCACGATGTCGAGCGCACAGCTCGACGTGACCAGCCAGTCGGAGCGCGCCTTCACGGCCGCGCTGGTGTTGGCGTACACCACCACCATGCGGTCGGGGTGGGCGTCGCAAAACGCACTGAACTCATCGATGGGGCAGCCCAGGTCGAGCGAGCAGTTCGCATCGAGGTCGGGCATGAGAACCGTCTTCTCAGGGCTCAGGATTTTTGCGGTCTCGCCCATGAAGCGCACACCCGAGACAATCAACGTTTGCGCCGAGTGGTCGCGGCCGAAGCGCGCCATCTCCAGCGAGTCGCTCACGATGCCGCCGGTCTCAATGGCGAGGTCCTGCAGATCGGGGTGCACGTAGTAGTGCGACACCATCACCGCGTTGCGCTCCTTCAGCAGGCGGCGAATCTTGTCCTTCAGCTCGGCACGTTGCTTGGGCCCGGGCTCCACCGGCACACGTGCCCAGGCGTGCTGCGTGGGGCAGGCGGGTTGTTCGTACTCGACGTCGATGACGGTGGCTTCGGTGTTCATGGTGTTCCTTGTCGCGGCGTCAAAGCGCTTCGAATCGCATGGAAAAATCGATGGCTTTCACGTCTTTGGTGAGGGTCCCGATGGAGATGCGGTCCACCCCGGTGTCTGCCAGCGCCCGCACGGTCTGCAGGTTCACGCCACCGGAAATTTCGAGCACGGCACGGCCTGCGTTGCGCCGCACCGCTTCCTGCAAGGTGGGGATGTCCATGTTGTCCAGCAAGACCATGGTGGCGCCGCAGGCCAGGGCCTCGTCGAGCTGCGTCAGGGTCTCCACCTCGATTTCGACAAAGCGCGCCTGGGACGCGGTTTCGCGCACGCGCTGAAGCACCTGGGCCACGCCGCCGGCCGCGGCGATGTGGTTTTCCTTGATCAGCACCGCGTCATACAGTCCGATGCGGTGGTTCACGCCGCCGCCGGTCTTCACCGCGTATTTCTGCGCCAGACGCAAGCCGGGCAGCGTCTTGCGCGTGTCCACGATCTGGGCGCGCGTACCAGCAACTGCATCCACAAACACCGCCGTTTTGGTGGCCACCGCCGACAACAACTGCAGGAAGTTGAGCGCGGTGCGCTCGGCCGTGAGCAGCGGCTGTGCCCGGCCTTCGATGGTGAGCACGGTCTGATCGGCCGCACAGCGGTGCCCCTCGGTCACATGCCAGGTCAGCCGGGCCTGCGGATCCAGTGCCAGCACAGCCGCCTGTACCCAGGGCGCACCGCAGATCACCGCCGCCTCGCGCGCCAGTATGCGTGCCCGAGCGGGTCTTGCGGCGTCGATCAGCGATGCCGTCAGGTCACCACCGCCCACGTCTTCGGCCAGGGCCTGAGACACATCGCGCAAGGCCAATTCGCGCAGGTCTTCGGGCGTGAATTCAGAGAGGTGTTTCATGGGCCGCAAGCATAACGGGATGGTCTATAGTCCCGCATTCTCACCCACCCCTGAAACACGCGGGACCCACGAATGAGCACCCCCACCCCCTCTGCGCCCATGGCCACACCTTATGGCACGCTGCCCACTGCCTCGCCCCTGCCCCAGCGCAAGCCGGTGAGCCTCCCGCGCCTGGCTGAGATGCGTGAGCGCGGCGAGAAGATCACCATGCTCACCGCATACGACGCCACCTTCGCCGCCGTGGCTGACGCAGCCGGCGTGGAGTGCATCCTGGTGGGCGACTCTCTCGGCATGGTCTGCCAGGGCCTGGCCAGCACCGCCGGCGTGACGCTGGAAACCATGGCCTACCACGTGGAAAGCGTGGCTCGAGGCCTGCGCCGCGTGCAGGCCACAGCCTGGTTGTTGGGCGACCTGCCGTTCGGCAGTTACCACGAGTCGAAAGAACAAGCCATGCGCAGCGCGGCCCAGCTGGTGCACGCGGGCGCGCACATGGTCAAGCTTGAAGGTGGCGGCTGGACGGCCGAGACCGTGCGCTTCCTGGTCGAGCGTGGCATCCCGGTGTGCGCGCACCTGGGTCTGACACCACAAACCGTGCATGCGTTGGGCGGTTACCGTGTGCAGGGCCGCGGAGACGCTGCCGCGCTTGTGCTCAAGCGCCACGCGCTCGAACTGCAGGACGCCGGCGCCACCATGCTCGTGCTGGAGATGGTGCCTGCGGCCCTGTCGGCCGAAATCACCCGCCAGCTCCCGACCTGCCACACCATCGGCATCGGCGCAGGCCAGGGCACAGCGGGCCAGGTGCTGGTCATGCACGACATGCTCGGCGTCAACCTGGGCAAGAACCCCAAGTTCGTGCGCAATTTCATGGAAGGTGCAGGCAGCGTGCGCGACGCCATGGCCGCTTATGTGGCGGCGGTGAAGGACGGCAGCTTCCCGGACGACACCCTGCACGCCTGGTGACCATGAAAATCGTCCACACCCTCGACGACCTTCGAGCCACGCTTCGCCCCTTCAACTGCCCCGCCCTGGTCCCCACCATGGGCAATCTGCATGCGGGCCATCTCGATCTGGTGCGCACCGCCAAGCCGCTGGGCGATGTGACGGTGGCCAGCATCTTCGTCAACCGCTTGCAGTTCGCGCCGCACGAAGACTTCGACACCTACCCGCGCACCTTGCAGGCCGACTGCGACAAGCTCGCTGCTGTGGGTTGCGACGTGGTGTTCGCCCCGTCTGAAAAAGAGATGTATCCAGAGCCGCAGGGCTTCAAAGTGCAGCCGCCTGCCGAGTTGGCCGACATTCTGGAAGGGCATTTCCGCCCGGGTTTCTTCACCGGTGTGTGCACCGTGGTGATGAAGCTGTTCCAGTGCGCTTTTTCCGAGGCCAAGGGTGAACGCTTCGCTGTGTTCGGACAGAAGGACTACCAGCAGCAGATGGTGATCCGGCGCATGGTCAAACAGTTCGCGCTGCCCATCACCATCATCAGCGGCGACACCCAGCGTGCTCCCGACGGCCTGGCCCTGAGTTCGCGCAACGGCTACCTGAACGAGGCCGAGCGGGCCGAGGCGGTGCAGCTCTCTCTCGCCTTGCGAGCGCTGGGCCGCGATGCACTGGCCTCGGCCGACGGGCTGGTACGACAACTGTCTGCGCTGGAAGAACGCGCGATGAAAGACCTCGCCGCGCGCGGCTGGCAGCCCGACTACCTGACGGTGCGCCGGCGCACCGACCTGCAAACACCGCAAGCCGGCGACCCACTCGTGGTGCTGGGCGCTGCACGCATTGGCAAGACCCGGCTCATCGACAACTTTGAAATCTGACACCCGGAGGCCTCGCCATGCTCCAGCTGCGCCCCAACTGCGAATGCTGCAATCGCGATCTGCCCAACGAATCGCTGGACGCTCGCATCTGCACGTTTGAGTGCACGTTTTGCAGTGACTGCGCCGAGACGAGGTTGAACAGCACCTGCCCGAACTGCGGCGGAGAACTGTTGCGCCGCCCGCGCCGTCCAGCTGCAGCGCTGGCGCGCAACCCGGCGTCCACCGAAAGGGTGCTCAACCCGGCGGGCTGCACGGCCCGTTGAACGCATGTCGGGCAAACCGTCTTGCCCGGTGTTTCAGAGCAGTTCGTCCTTGGGGTCGCGCCCCATGAGCGTGGCCACCGCCTGCGCGGGCAGGAGACCACCATCCAGCAGGGCCACCACCGCATCGGTGATCGGCATGTCCACACCCAGTGATCGTGCGCGCAACGATACCGTGCGGGCGCTGTAAACACCTTCCGCCACGTGACCGAGCGAGTCCACCGCCTGTTGCAGGTTCATGCCCTTCGCGAGCAACTGACCCACCTTGCGGTTGCGCGAGAGGTCGCCGGTGGCGGTGAGCACCAGATCGCCCAGGCCCGAAAGACCCATGAAGGTTTCTGCTTTGGCACCGAGAGCCAGGCCCAAGCGCGTCATCTCGGCCAGCCCGCGCGTGATGAGCGCGGCCCGGGCATTCAAACCCAGCCCCAGGCCATCGCACAGGCCGGTGGCGATGGCCAGCACGTTCTTGACGGCGCCGCCCACCTCCACGCCCACGATGTCGTCGTTGGCGTACACGCGCAGCGTGGAACTGTGAAAGGCGGCCACCAGCGTGTCGCGCACGCTGGCGTGTTCGCTGGCAGCCACCAGGGCGGTGGGCTGACCGCGGGCCACTTCGAGCGCGAAGCTCGGGCCACTCAACACGCCAGCCTGCAAAGCGGTCGCCACCTGGGCGCGCACCTCGTGACCCATCAGGCCTGTGGTTTGCGCCCTGGGCGCTTCAAAACCCTTGCACAGCCACGCCACCGGCGCACACTGGTGGGCCAGCAACGTCAACATGTCGCGCAGCCCCGCCATGGGTGTGGCGACGATGACGAGATCGGCGCCAACGAGCAGGGTCGATCCGCTGAGCAGCGGCCCGGTCGCGATTTGTACCGCTGCCGGCACCGCCACCCCACTCAGGTAGCGGCGGTTCTCGCGGTGTTGTTGCAGGTCGGCAGCTTGCTTCGCGTCGCGAGCCCACAGCGTGACGCTTTGACTGGCGTCCGCCGGGCGCACCGCGCTGATGGCCAGCGCAGTGCCCCAGGCGCCCGCGCCGAGCACGACGATGTTCATCGGGCCGGTGCCGGGCAAGGCCTTATTGGGTGACGATGCGGGGCGCGTCCGCAGCGGCTTGTGCCTGCTGCTGCTCGTACATGGCCTGGAAGTTGATCTCGGCCAGGTGCACAGGAGGGAAACCGCCACGCTGGATGATGTCGGCCACGTTGCTGCGCAGGTACGGGTACACGATCTGTGGGCATGCGATGCCCATGATCGGGCCCATCTGTTCTTGTGGCAGGTTGCGGATTTCGAAGATGCCGGCTTGTTTGGCTTCGACCAGAAACACGGTCTTGTCCTTGATCTTGGTCGTCACGGTGGCCGTCACGCAAACCTCGAACACGCCATCGGCAGCCGGGCTGGCTTCAACGCCGAGCTGGATGTCCACCGTGGGCTGCTCCTGCTCCAGCAGGATGGCGGGCGAATTGGGTTGTTCGAGCGACGCTTCCTTGAGGTAGACGCGCTGGATCTGGAAGGTGGGTTCCTGGTTTTCTGCCATGGTGTTGTCTCGAAGAATGCGTTGAAAAAACAAACCCGCCGGGGGAGCGTTCCCGCGGCGGGCACTGGGCGAATTATGTCAGCCCGACGAGTCGGCCTTGTGGCTCAGGCTTGCAGCATGGGCACCAGACCACCACGCCCGTCAAGCGCATGCAGGTCGTCGCAGCCACCCACGTGCTGCTCGCCAATGAAGATCTGCGGCACGCTGGTGCGCCCCGTGATGGCCTTCATCTGCGCGCGCAGCTCGGGCTGCCCGTCCACAAACACCTCCTCCAGATCGACCACGCCGTGGCTCTGCAGAAGCGCCTTGGCGGAGCTGCAGTACGGGCAGTAAGCGCTGGTGAACATCTTGACTTTGGCCATGCAAACTTCCTGTCGGTGCGAAAAAATCGGTATCAAATGATCAGGCTTTTTGCACAGGCAGACTGGCTGCGCGCCAGGCGCCCATGCCACCCGTCAGGGATTGCGCGTTCTCGTAACCCAGTTTTTTGGCTGTCGCCACGGCCCGGTTGGCCTTGGCGCCGTTGGCGCAAACCAGGATCAGCTGGGTGGCCTTGTTCTTGACGGCTGCCGGGAGCTTGGCTTCGAGTTCGCCCAGAGGCAGGTTTTTGGCGCCGATCACGTGGCCGGCTGCAAATTCGGCCGGCTCGCTCACGTCAACCACCACGGCCTTGTCGCGGTTCATGAGCTGCACCGCCTGCGCGGTGGTCAGCGAACCGACGCGCGCGCCCGCAGACACCATGGGCCACAACAGCATGGCGCCCGACGAGAACGCCACGGCCAGCAAAATCCAGTTATCGATGAAGAAACTCACGAGGACACCTTTCGAGTAAGCCCTGGATTTTAGAATGGCGGGCTGCCGCGTGCCGCCCCTGCCACGCAGTGCACCTGTTTTTCACCGTCCTGCCACTCCAACGCCGCCCCCTTCCCCATGTACAAACTCGTCCTCATTCGCCACGGCGAATCCACCTGGAACCTGGAAAACCGCTTCACCGGCTGGACCGATGTCGACCTCACCACCACCGGCCTGGAGCAGGCCAAAGGCGCCGGCCGGCTGCTGAAAGCCGAGGGGTACGACTTTGACCTGGCCTACACCAGCGTGCTCAAGCGCGCAACGCGCACGCTGTGGCATGTGCTCGACGAGATGGACCGGACCTGGCTGCCGGTGGTGCACAGCTGGCGCCTGAACGAACGCCACTACGGCGCCCTGCAGGGCCTGAACAAGGCCGACACGGCCAAAAAATACGGTGATGACCAGGTGCTGGTCTGGCGCCGCAGCTACGACATCCCACCGCCCGCGCTCGAAGCGGGCGACCCGCGCAGCGAACGCGGCGACCGCCGCTACGACCGCCTCAAGCCAGATGAAGTGCCGCTGACCGAGTGCCTCAAGGACACCGTGGCGCGCGTGCTGCCGTTCTGGAACGAGGCCATGGCGCCTGCCATCAGGGCCGGCAAACGCGTGGTGATGGCTGCCCATGGCAACAGCATCCGTGCACTGGTGAAGTACCTCGACGGCATCTCCGAGACCGACATCGTCAACCTCAACATCCCCAACGGCATACCGCTGGTCTACGAGCTCGATGCCGACCTCAAGCCGATCAAACGTTACTACCTGGGCGACGCCGAAGCAGCGGCCCGCGCGGCAGCGGCGGTGGCGGCCCAGGGCAAGGCCTGAAGACCGGCGATCGGGGGAGCCCGGACACCGGGCCGGGCATTGGGGAACCGAACCGGTCGCCCGTGCTCATAGGTGTATATTGATCCGCGATCGGGTCAGGTGGTCCGTCATGGGCGTTTTTACTGGGGTAATTTAATGGCAAAACAGGTGAGTCACAAGCTGAAAATTGCAGGCTGGGTGGCCATTGGTGCGGTCGCGGGTGCACTGACCACGGTGCAATTGCAAGCGGTGGCCCGCGGCACGCTGGCACCCTTGCCACTCGAAGAGCTGCAGCAGCTTGCTGCGGTGTTCGGCATGGTCAAGACCGACTACGTGGAGCCGGTGGACGAGAAAAAGCTGATCAACGAGGCCATCACCGGCATGGTCGCCAGTCTGGACCCCCACTCCCAGTACTTTGACAAGAAGTCGTTCAAGGAATTCCGAGAGGGCACCAGCGGCCGCTTTGTGGGCGTGGGCATCGAGATCACGATGGAAGACGGATTGGTGAAGGTGGTCTCGCCCATTGAAGACTCGCCCGCCTTCCGCGCCGGTCTCAAGACCAACGACCTGATCACCAAGATCGATGACACCAACGTCAAAGGCCTCTCGATCAACGACGCCGTCAAGCTCATGCGCGGCGAGCCCAAGACCAAGGTGCTGCTGACCATCTTCCGCAAGGATGAAGATCGCACCTTCCCGGTGACCATCACCCGCGAAGAGATCAAGACCCAGAGCGTGAAGTCGCGCGTGATCGAGCCGGGTTATGCGTGGGTCCGTGTGTCGCAGTTCCAGGAGCGCACGATTGAGGACTTCGCCCGCAAGATGGAAGACCTCTACAAGGCCGAGCCCAATCTCAAGGGCTTGGTGCTGGATCTGCGTAACGACCCGGGTGGCCTGCTCGATGCGGCCGTGGCCTTGTCGGCCGCCTTCCTGCCGGAAAACGTGACGGTGGTGTCCACCAACGGCCAGCTCGAGGACAGCAAGTTCATCTACAAGGCGATTCCGCAGCACTACCTGCGTCGCGGCGGCAACGATCCCATCAAGCGCCTGACCGACAACACCAAAGGCGCACTCAAGCGCGTGCCGTTGGTGGTGATCGTCAACGAAGGCTCAGCTTCGGCCAGCGAAATCGTGGCTGGCGCTCTTCAAGACCACAAGCGCGGCACCATCCTGGGCAGTCAGACCTTCGGCAAGGGCTCGGTGCAGACCGTGCGGCCGCTGGGCCCCGACACCGGGCTGAAGCTGACCACGGCGCGTTACTACACGCCGCTGGGCGTGTCGATTCAAGGCAAGGGGATCGTTCCCGACGTGCTGGTAGACGAAACCCTGGAAGGCAATGTGTTTGCAGCGCTGCGCACCCGCGAAGCCGACCTTCAGAACAGCCTGACCAACGGCAAAGATCCCAAGGCGGCGGCAGCGCCGATGACGGATGCCGCACGCGCCGCCGAACAGGCGCGCAGCCAGGAACGTGAAGTCGCTCGCAAGCGGCTCGAAGAAGAAGCCCGCAAGAACCCGGGACAGCGTCTGGTGCCCGAGTTCGGTACTGACAAGGACTTCCAGCTCGTGCAGGCACTCAACCAGCTCAAGGGCCGCCCGGTCATGGTGAGCAAAAGCCAGGCAGTGCGGGTCGAAGAGAAAAAAGAAAATTGAGGACGCAGCGGGCTGACAGCCCGCTGTGAAGCTTTTGGACGACGCACAGCTCCTGCGCTACTCGCGCCACATCCTGCTCAACGAACTCGGCGTGGAAGGCCAGGAGGCCTTGCTGGCTTCCCACGCGCTGTTCATTGGCGCCGGTGGCCTGGGCTCACCGGTTGCGCTCTACCTAGGCAGTGCAGGTGTCGGTCGCATCACGGTGGTGGACCACGATGTGGTGGACGAAACCAACCTGCAGCGCCAGATCGCCCACAACCTGGCGCGGGTGGGTCACCCCAAGGCCGAATCCATCGTTGAAGCGATTGCGGCCATCAATCCCGATGTGCGGGTCACGCCCATCGTGCAGCGGGCAGGCGAAGCCCTGCTCGGCGAGTTGATAGCCCAGGCCGACGTGGTGCTCGACTGCACCGACAACTTCGCCACCCGCCACGCCATCAACCGCGCCTGCGTCAAGCACCGCAAGCCGCTGGTCTCGGGTGCTGCGATCCGCATGGACGGACAGCTCAGCGTGTTCGACGCGCGCAGCCCCGGCAACCCCTGCTACGCCTGCGTGTTCCCCGAGTCCGCCGACCTGGAAGAAACCCGCTGCGCAACCATGGGCGTGTTTGCGCCGCTGGTGGGCATCGTGGGCACCATGCAGGCGGCCGAGGCCCTCAAACTGCTCACGGGTCTGGGCTCGCGGCTCACGGGCAAGCTGCTCATGTTGGACGGACGTGATCTCGCCTTCAATGAGATCACACTGCCACAAAACCCGCAGTGCGCTGTGTGTGGCCACCCGCCCTGATTCAAGCGCACGAGTTCAGCCGCGCGACGGCATCGGGCACGGCCCGTGGCGTTTGCGAAAGTCACGCGGCAACTCGGCTGCCGCTTCCTGGAACAGGCCTCTGTTGTGGGTACGTGCCTGCATCTCTTCGGCCGCGAACGGCCCCTGGCTGCGCCGCCAGCGGTAGGACCAGGCCTGTCCGCTGGAGACCATCCAGGCCGCCACATCATCGCCCTGGTGAACGATGCGCGCCAAGCCGCGCCCGTAATCGTCCTGCGCGCGAACGCGCACCTCCACCACCTGGTTCAGCACGCGGCGCGCCAGCACATCGCGCGCCGTCTCGCCGCCGCTCTGGCAGATCTCGGGCGCATCGATACCCTCCAGTCGTAGCTTGCGGTACTGGCCCCCGGCCAGCGGCCTCACCCACACGGTGTCGCCATCGAACACGCGGCTGACGCGGGCGGTGTACACCTCCTCCTGTGCTGGCGTGTCCTGCGCCTGCACCGCCAACGCCAACAGCCCAACAGAGGCACAGAACCACCAAGTCTTCATGTATTCACCCTGTCGAGTTCACGCAGCAGCTTGTCCAGTCGCGTCGAGAGTTGTTCGGTGCTGAGCCGCTCACGCAGGCGCTCCACCATCAGCGGCAGGCTCATGGGACTCGGGCGCTCCAGCGCCACGCTGTGCAGGGTTTGGTTGGTCATGCCCTGCAGGCAAATGCGCAAGCGGTCGATGTCCAGCTCTTGCGACAACACTTCGCGCTCCGACTGACCCAGCAGCAAATTGCCCGGATCGTATTTGCGGAACACCTCGAAGAAAAGCCCGCTGGACGCCTGCAATTGTTTGAGACTCTTGGGTGCACCCGGGTAACCGCTGAAGACCAGCCCCGCCACCCGCGCGATCTCGCGAAAGCGGCGCTGGGCCAGTTCGCCCGCGTTGAGCGAGGCCATCACGTGTTCCAGCAAATCGTCAGCGTTGAACACCGATCGGTCCAGCAGGCGCGTGAGGTCCACCGGCTCACTGCTCAGCAACTCCAGACCGTAGTCGTTGACCGACAGGCTGAAGGTGTTGGGTTGCTCGCGCGCCAGCCGCCAGGCCAGCAAACTGGCCAGCCCCAGATGCACGTGGCGACCTGCAAACGGGTACAGATACAGGTGGTGGCCTTCACGCGACTGCATGTGCTCCAGCAGCAGTTCCCCTGGTCGTGGCAAACGCGACACGCGCGCCTGGGTGTCGAGCATGGGGCGCGCCGCCTGCATTTCGGGCGACTCGAAACAGCCATCGGCGGCCAAGGCCATCTGCGCCAGCACGGCTTCAGCCAGCTCGGTGGACAACGGCATCTTGCCCCCCTGCCACGAGGGCACGGCGCCCTTGGACTTCTCGGCCTTTTTCACCCAGGCCGTCATCTCGTGCACGCGAATGAATTCGAGCAAACGACCAGCGAACACGAAACAGTCCCCCTTGCGCAGGCGGGCGATGAAGCCCTCTTCGATCGAGCCGATGCGCCC
>JBBQSX010000122.1:0-11325 GCA_038213545.1 Burkholderiales bacterium | reverse complement strand
GGTGCAGCCAGCCAATCCAGTCGCCCAGACCCCGCAGGTAGAAACGGTGCAACCCGAGCGTGCCACCCAGCACCGCCAGCACAACGGCCAGCGTCTTGTTCTTGCCGCGGCCGATCACGCAGCGCTTTCAGGTGGTGTGGTGTCGCCGGCGCCCAGCGTTTTCTGCATCAGCACGATGTCCAGCCAGCGGTCGAACTTCCAGCCGCAAGACTGCACCACGCCCACGGTTTCGAAACCCAGTGCCTTGTGCACGCCGATCGAACCCGCGTTGGCCGAATCGCCGATCACAGCCATCACCTTGCGCACGCCACCACGCTCCAGCGCGGCCATCAGCTCGGTCAGCAGCGCGCGGCCCAGGCCCTTGCCGTGGGCGGCCGGGTCCATGTAAATCGAGTCTTCCACCGAAAAGCGGTAGGCCGGCCGGGGCTTGAACCAGTTGCCATAAGCAAAGCCCAGCACTTGACCACCGTCTTCAACCACCAGCCAGGGCAGGCCTTTGGACAACACGTCGGCGCGGCGGTTGGTCATGTCGGCCAGGCTGGGCGGCGTGGTTTCGAAGGTGCCGGTGCCGTGCAGGACGTGGTGACCATAGATGCGGGTGATGGCGTCGAGATCGTCGTCTCGGCTGGGGCGGATCGTGGGCATGGGGCTTTTCAGAACGAGCAGAGTGAAGCGGTGGCCGGTGCGGCCGCCGAGCGGGCTATAATCGCGGGTTTCGTGGCGTTTCGCTGGCCGGGTGGTCAGTCGTGTGTCTCAAGCGCTGCAGATAAAGCGGATCGAAAGATCCAGTGATGTGCCAATTTCGGCACCTCTCCACCCGAAGGATAAATCATGGTCGTCATTCGACTCTCCCGCGGCGGCTCAAAGTCCCGTCCTTTCTACAACATCGTTGTGGCCGACAAGCGCAACCGCCGCGACGGTCGTTTCATCGAGCGCATCGGCTTCTACAACCCCCTGGCGCGCGGTGGCGAAGAGCCGCTGCGAATCGCTGTGGACCGCCTGACCTATTGGACCGGCGTGGGCGCCACCCCATCGGACACGGTGGAGCGTCTGGTCAAGCAAAACGCTGCCAAGGCCGCCGTAGCAGCCTGATCCTGCTGACCGCACGGTGAGCAACCCCGCGTCTGGCGCCTTCGCGGCGTCGTCTCTCCCAGCCGATGCGGTTGAGCTTGGGCGCATACAAGACGCGTGGGGCATCAAGGGCTGGGTCCGCATCCTCCCCTACAGCGCTGACACTTCTGCGCTGATCGCTTCCCGGCAATGGTTCCTGGAGCCTCCCGAAGCCCGCTTCGCGCGGGGCTTTTCGGCATTTTCAGGCTCCGTGAGCATCGAACTGGCCGAAGTCAAACCCCATACAGATGGTCTGGTTGCCCAGATCGAAGGCGTGAACGACCGCAACTCGGCCGAGGCGCTCAAGGGCGTGCGCATTTACCTGCCACGCAGCGCGTTTCCAGCCACGCCCGAGGGTGAGTACTACTGGGTCGACCTGATCGGTCTGGAGGTGGTCAACCGCGAAGGAGTGCATCTGGGCGTGGTGCGCGACCTCATGGCCACCGGTCCCAATTCGGTGCTTGTTCTGGAATACACCGACACTGTTGAAGGCGTCGAGCAAACGGCCGAACGCATGATCCCGTTTGTCGCGGCTTACATTGACAACGTGGACAAGGTCGCGCGCTGCATCACGGCCGATTGGCAAACAGACTATTGAACCGCCCTAATGCGCTTCGACGTCATCACGCTGTTTCCCGAACTGTTTGCGCCGTTTCTGCAGCACGGCATCAACCGCCGAGCTTTTGACTCCGGGCTGGTCGACGTTCACCTATGGAACCCTCGCGACTTTGCCGAGGGAAACTACCGACGCGTGGACGATCGTCCGTTTGGAGGCGGCCCGGGCATGGTCATGAGGGCCGAGCCCCTGTGGCAGTGTTTGCAGGCCGTGCGGGCCGCGCGTGCCGAGTCCGACGACGCGCGTGCGCCGGTCGTGCTGTTTTCCCCCATCGGCGAAGCCCTCAACCACGCGGGTGTCGAGCGCTGGTCTGCCAGCCGGGGCGCCGTGCTGCTGTGCGGCCGCTATGAGGGCATCGACCAGCGTTTCATCGACGCCTGTGTCGATCGGCAGATCAGCCTGGGCGACTTCGTGCTCTCGGGTGGCGAAATCGCCGCCATGGCGCTGCTCGATGCGGTCGCGCGATTGCAGCCCGGCGTCTTGAGCGACGAGGGCAGCCACCAGCAGGACAGTTTCAATCCCGCACTCGACGGCCTGCTCGACAGTCCGCACCACACTCGGCCCGAGATCTGGCAGGGACCGCAAGGCGCGATGCCGGTGCCCGAGGTGTTGCTGGGCGGCCACCACGAGCGCATCGCCCGGCACCGGCGCGAACAAAGTTTGCTGGTCACCGCCCGCCAGCGCCCTGACCTGCTCACCCGTGCATGCGAGCAGGGTTTGCTCGACGCCGCAGACCAAAGTTTCCTGCGCGCGCAGGGCTTGCTATAATCCAAGGCTTTTCGATCCTCTACCGGCCGCCGCGACCGGGTCAGCCCGCAACCCCAGCAGATCGTCTGCAACAGGTTGGACAGGGCCCCTGCCGGATTCGCGGCCTTTAGTGCAGCGCGGGAATGATCGACGAACAGGAAACCATGAACCTCATCCAGACCCTAGAGCAAGAAGAAATTGCTCGCCTCGGCAAAGTCATTCCGCCATTCGCCCCTGGCGACACGGTGATCGTCAGCGTGAACGTGATCGAAGGTACTCGCAAGCGTTTGCAGGCCTACGAAGGGGTGGTGGTCGCCCGCCGCAACCGTGGCCTGAACTCCAGCTTCATCGTGCGCAAGATCTCCAACGGCGAAGGCGTCGAGCGCACCTTCCCGCTGTACAGCCCGCTGATCGCCAAGATCGAGGTGAAGCGCCGCGGCGATGTGCGCCGTGCCAAGCTGTACTACCTGCGCGACCGCAGCGGCAAGTCGGCACGTATCAAGGAAAAGCTGGGCGCCAAGGCTGCATAAGCCTTTGCTCGCTCTGCCAGCAAGAAAAAGCCGCTCCGTTGAGCGGCTTTTTTTCGCCTGGCCTATGCTCGGCCACCCATGACCCAACTGCTGCCTGCATTCGATCCTCGCTTGGTTCCCATCGTCAACGTTGACGAAACCTTGCACCCCGCCCACCCCGAACGCCTCACCGCCCAAGGTTTGCGCCAGCTGTTCGCCAACCCGCCCAACTGGACGCCCGAGCTGGTGCGCGAGATCAGGTTCGCCAACCGGGCACCCGCCCAGGCAGCCGTGATGCTGCCGCTCGTGATGCGCGACGAGCTCACCTTGTTGCTCACCCAACGCACGGCCCACCTTTCAACCCATTCGGGCCAGATCGCCCTGCCTGGCGGCAAGATCGATCCCACCGACGCCGATCCCACCGCCGCTGCGTTGCGCGAGACGTTTGAAGAGATCGGCATTCCACCCGACCGCATCGAAGTCCTGGGCACGTTGCCGGTGTACGTCACAGGTACTTCGTTCATCGTCACGCCGGTGGTGGGTCTGGTGGAGCCTGGGTTCGAACTTGTACCCAACGCGCAGGAGGTGGACGACGTATTCGAGGTGCCCCTGTCCTTCCTCATGAATCCAATGCACCACCGGCGGCACGCGTTCGATTTCGAAGGCGTGGTGCGTGAGTGGTATTCCATGCCCTACCAGGACGGCGATCAGGAACGCTTTATCTGGGGTGCCACCGCAGGTATGTTGCGCAATTTCTACCGACTGCTCAGCGCCTGAATGGACCCGGTGGTCTGCCTTGTACAGGCCACTATGATCGGCTCATGGGTTTTTTCGCCATCCTCATTGCTTTGCTGCTGGAACAGGCGCGTCCATTGGCCTATGACAACGCGGTGCACGCTGCGCTGCGCGGGTGGTCTCGAACGGTTCGCCGCAACCTCGACGCGGGCGAGTCCTCGCACGGATGGCTCGCTTGGTCGCTGGCCGTGGGTGTTCCCGCGCTCACCGTGGCACTGGTGCACTGGGGCTTGTGGTGGTTCAGTTCGGTGTTGGCTTTTGTCTGGATGGTGGCCGTGTTGTACGTGACGCTGGGCTTTCGCCAGTTCAGCCACCACTTCAGCGAGATCCGCAACGCGCTCGATGAGGGCAACGATGCCCTGGCGCGCGAAAAGCTCACCGCCTGGCTGCGGGTGGACGCCTCCAGCCTGCAGCGCAGCGAATTGCTGCGCCAGGTGATCGAACACTCGGTGCTCTCGGCGCACCGCCATGTGTTTGGTGTGCTGGTGTGTTTTGTGGTGTTCTGGGCCGTTGGGCTTGGGCCAGCCGGCGCGGTGTTCTACCGGTCAGCCGAATACCTCTCGCGCAACTGGCGCTCTCGTCCCGATGGCACGCCGAGCGTGGCGCTGCAACACACCGCCGCCAAGGCATGGGCTTTGGTCGACCATGTGCCCGCGCGCGTGACTGCGTTGGGCTTTGCAGTGGTGGGCAATTTTGAAGAAGCCGTGGCCAGTTGGCGCGGAGACGCCGAACGCTTCGCGCCCGGCAGCACTGGTGTCGTGCTGGCCGCCACGTCGGGCGCACTCAATGTGCGCCTCACACCCCAGCCCGATCCTTCGGTGGTGCCCGAAGAGGGCGACCCCGGCAGCCGGCCCGAGCCCCAGCTCGCGCACCTGGGCAGCGTGGTGGGGCTTGTGTGGCGGGCTGTGGTGCTGTGGATGCTGCTGCTGGCTCTGGTGACGCTCGCCCGCTTCTGAGTCGGCTCAGTATTTGCGCTTGTCCGACAGTTCGGCAAACAGCTCGCGGTACAGCCGGTAGCGGTTCTCACTGATTGCCAGCGGATCGCCCCCGGTCACTTCCGCATCGCCCGTCTGCACATGCGCCACCACCGCACAGCCCGGTTCGTGCAGGTGGGTGCAGTTGTAAAAGCGGCACGCTCCCAGCGTGGCGTTCAGGTCGGGCATCAGGTGCGCGAGCTGCATGGGTTCGATGTGGTTCAGGCCGAATTCCTGGAACCCGGGCGAGTCGATCAGCGCCGTGGTGCGGGCTTCATCCACCCAGTACCAGGATGTGCTGGTGGTGGTGTGTTTTCCCGAGTTCAGTGCGCGCGAAATCTCGCCTGTGAGCGCCTTGGCCGTGGGCACCAACCTGTTGACCAGCGTGCTCTTGCCCACGCCCGACGGACCGAGTACGAGGGTGCGTTTGCCGGCCAGGCGTTGCTGCAGTGCATCCAGCCCGTCATCGCCACCCGCGTCCTGGCCTTC
Source organism: Burkholderiales bacterium (assembly GCA_038213545.1). Taxonomy (GTDB): domain Bacteria; phylum Pseudomonadota; class Gammaproteobacteria; order Burkholderiales; family Burkholderiaceae_C; genus Hydrogenophaga. The sequence continues at coordinate 6,085 of JBBQSX010000122.1, read as the reverse complement.
AGCCTTTAGACGCAGCGGCATCACGGTGGCGCCCATGCGGCGGTACGGGTCCAGGCGCGCCCATGCATGGTCAAACGCGGGCTGCAGATCGCTTTTGTTGAGAACAATCAGCACGTCGATTCGTTCGGCCTGCGCGGCGATCAGGGCCCGCGCGAGCTGGCTCTCGGAGAACTCGGGGTCGGCGGCCACCAGCACCAGCACCTGGTCGAGGTTGGCCGCGAACGACTTGGTGCGCATCTCGTCCTGACGGTAGAACAGATTGCGCCGCTCGTTCACGCGCTCGATGCTGCCTTCGTCGCCGGTGATCTGCCACTGCACCTGATCACCCACCACCACCGGGTTCTTCTTGCCGCGCGGGTGGCAAATGCGGCGTTCGCCGTCAGTGCTTTCCACCATGCAGTGGCGGCCGTGGGCAGCCACCACCAGACCGGTCTGGTGAGCTGCCATCAGGCCTTCTGCAGTGCGTCCACCGCACCAGCGCAGTGGAAGTCGCTCACTGAAATGCCGCCCACGTCGTGCGTGTTGAAGCGCACCGTGCAGCGGCTGTAGCCCAGGGTCATGTCGGGGTGGTGATCCTCGCGGTGGGCGATCCAGGCGACGGCGTTGACGAAGGCCATGGTCTCGTGGAAATTGGCGAAGGTGAAGGCCTTCTCCAGCGCACCGTCGATCAGTTTCCAGCCCTGCACGGACTCGCCGTTGAGCTGGGAGAGCTGGCTCACGATTTCGGTGGCCGAGAGGGCGCGGCGGTTTTGGTGAATGGGGTTCATGCGTTTCTTCAGGTGGCGGCTTGCAGGCGCGTCAGGCGCTCGCTCGCTGGCGGGTGGGAGTAGTAAAAGCGCGCGTACACCGGATCGGGTGTGAGCGTGCTGGCGTTGTCTTTGTAGAGCTTGAGCAGCGCGCTGGCGAGATCGGGCCCGTTGGTGTGTTCCACGGCATAGGCGTCGGCCTCGAACTCGTGCTTGCGCGAGAGCTGCGCCATCAGAGGCGACAAAAAGAAGGTGAGCAGCGGTACCACCGTCATGAAAAGGATGAGCGCCAGCGCGTTGTTGGGCGCGTCCAGCGACGGCATGACGCCCAGACCTGTGAAGAACCAGGCTTGGCTGGACACCCAGCCGAGCAACGCAAACCCCGCCAAGCTGAGCGAGAACATCAGCACGATCCGCTTGACGATGTGGCGGCGCTTGTAGTGACCGAGTTCGTGCGCCAGCACGGCGTCGATCTCCTCGGGGCTCAATTGCTTGAGCAGGGTGTCGAAAAACACCACCCGCTTGGCTGCGCCGAAGCCGGTGAAGTAGGCGTTGGCGTGTGCGCTGCGTTTGCTGCCGTCCATCACGAACAGGCCCTTGGCCGCGAATCCGCAGCGCTGCATGAGCGCGTTCACGCGGGCCTTCAGGGTTTCGTCGGCCAGGGGCTCGAACTTGTTGAACAGTGGCGCAATCACAGTGGGGTAGAGCACCAGCGCCAGCAGGTTGAATGCCATCCACACGCCCCAGGCCCAGAGCCACCACACCGCGCCGACCACACCCATGAGCCACAGCACGAGCGCGGCAATGGGCAGACCCACCAGCGCGCCGACCAGCGCACCTTTGAGCAGATCGCCCAGCCAGAGCGAGGGCGTCATCTTGTTGAAGCCGAAGCGTTCTTCGATGCTGAAGGTGGCGTACCAGCCCAGCGGCAGCGTGATCAAACCGCCGATGACAGCGAACGATCCCAGCAAAACGAGCTGCTGCGCCATGCCGCCGCCCAGCACTGAGAGCAGCGTCTGGTTGAGCCAGTCGATGCCGCCCAGCAGAGTCCAGCCGAGCAGCAAGGCCGCGTCGATGGCGATTTCCAGCAGGCCGAAGCGCGTTTTGGTGATGGTGTAGTCAGCGGCTTTCTGGTGGGATGCCACCGAGATGGTGTCGCTGAATGCTGCCGGCACAGTGCCCCGGTGGCGCGCCACGTGCCGTATTTGCCGGCTCGCGAGCACGGTGCGGATGACCAGGCCGAGCACCAGCAGGGCGCAGAAGAGGGCGGTGAAGGTGAGCGATGCAGTGTCCATAGGCTGGGAGTCTATCGAAGAGCCCCTTCGCTGAGGCCCTTGGGGACAAGGTCTCGCGACCCTCGGGCACCAGGGGGCAGCAGCGGATCGGTCAAAATCTGCAGATGACTTCAGCCCCCACCCCGGCCGACACGGCCACGGCGAGCACCGCCTCCGACACCCCCACCCTCGCCAAAAGCGACCAGAACCTGGTCTGGATTGACTGCGAGATGAGTGGCCTGGACCCAGAAAAGGAACGCCTGCTGGAGATCGCGGTGATCATCACCGGCCCCCAACTCACGCCGCGAATTGAAGGCCCGGTGCTGGTGATACATCAGAGCGACGCAGTGCTGGGCGCCATGGACAACTGGAACAAGGGCACGCACGGCAGGAGCGGCTTGATCGACAAGGTCAAGTCCAGCACCGTGACCGAAGAGCAGGCGCAGGCCGAGTTGCTGGCGTTCATCGGCAAGTACGTGCCGCGCAGTGGCTCGCCGATGTGCGGCAACACCATCAGTCAGGATCGCCGCTTTCTGGTGAAGTACATGCCCAAGCTGGAGGCGTATCTGCACTACCGCTGTCTGGACGTCAGCACACTCAAGGAGCTGGCCAAACGCTGGCGGCCCGAGGTGTACGAGGCTTTCAAGAAGCACCAGAAGCACACCGCGCTGGCCGACGTGCACGAGTCCATTGACGAGCTGGAACACTACCGCACGCACTTCCTGCGCTGAGCGCAGCGCCATCGTCACATCGGCTCTCTGTCCGACAGTCATCCGGCATCAACATGACAAAATCGTGACATTCACGCTGGATTCACATGCCCAAAAAAGCCCGTAGCCGCTTCATCTCCAAGCACCAGGAGGCCCTTCAATTGGGCGCGGCGCTGCTGTTTCTCGTGTTGGTCGGTGTCTATGCATCGCTTACTGGCGTCTCCACCATCGGCCTCACCTCGTCGGCGGTTTGGTTGCTCATCGTCGCGGCCAGCGTGGGCGCTTACATGGCCATGAACATTGGCGCCAACGACGTCGCCAACAACATGGGTCCTTCGGTCGGATCGGGCGCCATCACCATGGGCTGGGCGATTGTGGTCGCTGCTGTGTTCGAGGCGCTGGGCGCCATCGTGGCCGGTGGTGAGGTGGTGGGCACCATCAAGGGCGCCATCATCGACCCAGCGCAGATCAACGACGCGGCGGTTTTTGCCTGGGTCATGTTCGCGGCGCTGCTGGCCGGTGCACTCTGGCTCAACCTCGCTACCGCTGTGGGCGCGCCGGTGTCCACCACCCATTCGATCATCGGGGCCGTCATGGGTGCAGGCATCGCAGCGGGCGGCTGGGGTCTGGTGAACTGGGACACCATCGGCGCCATCGTGCTGAGCTGGGTGATCTCGCCGCTCCTGGGCGGCGCGCTGGCTGCCGCATTTCTGTACCTCATCAAGCGCAGCGTGACCTACCGCAGCGACAAGACCGACGCCGCCAGTCGCGTGGTGCCAGTGCTCATTGCGCTCATGGTCTGGGCCTACACGACTTACATGTTGCTCAAGGGCGTGAGCCAATTGGTCAAGATCGGATTTGTGACCGCTGTGGTCATCGGCCTGGCGGTCTCTATGGTGGTCTGGTGGTTCATCCGCAAGCCCATTGGCCGCATGGCCATGCGCCAGCACAACAGCAAGGACGGGGTGAACCGCCTGTTCACCTGGCCGCTCATCTGTTCGGCCGCGCTGTTGAGCTTTGCCCACGGCGCCAACGACGTGGCGAACGCCATCGGTCCCCTGGCGGCCATCTACGAAGCGGTGAAGACCGGCGCCATCGCCACCAAGGCAGGTACGCCGCTGTGGATCATGGTGCTGGGCGCGCTTGGCCTGGCGATCGGTCTTGCGCTGTACGGCGCGCGCCTGATTCGTACCGTGGGCAAGGAAATCACCGAGTTGGACAACATGCGTGCCTATTCCATCGCCATGGCCGCCACGTTGACAGTGATTGTGGCGTCGCAGCTCGGCATGCCAGTCTCCACCACCCACATCACCATCGGTGCGGTGTTCGGTGTGGGTTTCCTGCGCGAGCTGCTCAAGGTGAACTACGCCAAGATGGAATCGATTGTGTTTGCCGGGCACCAAGGTGCCGATCGTGGCGAGGTCGAGGCCTACCTGCAGCGTTTCGAGGGGGCCGAAGTGCAGGAGAAAAAGCGCATGCTCGCCGAGATGAAGCGACGCACCCGACAGCGCGAAGCCACAGAGACGGCCGAAGGCGCCTTGTTGGCACGCAAGGAGCAGCGGGCCATGAAGAAGGTGATCAAGAAAGAAATCGTCAAACGTTCGGCCGTGATGCGCATCGTGGCGGCGTGGATCGTCACCGTGCCCGCCACGGCGGTTCTGGCCGCTGTTCTTTTCCACATCGTCAGAGGTGTGCTGAACTGAGGCGAAAGAAACTTCAGGGTTATCCCTGAAGTTCAGGCTATAATCAGCGGCTTCGCAGGCAACTGCGATGATTTGTGCATCTGCCTCACACACAGGCCCCCCGATTGCAACGGTGGCGCAGTCCTTGAAAAGACCGCTTCACCCGCCAGATTCTTCAGAGTTCGGCACAACGGATGGGGACCATTCGCTCCCAGCGTCACTGGATTTTTCCCAAGTGACCCAGGCGCGTAGACCGTTTGATGGTTGATGTTTTGTAACCACGAACGGATCTAGCGCCATGGAGCGGCCACCCCACTGCGGGTCGGCTGAACTTCCCAGCGTCTTCATTCGATCAATTGCGCATTTTTGGCGCATGGACGAACATGAGCGACTCTTTTGAAACGATGGGCGAATTCACGCCTGAAACCCTCTCCGCCGACACCGACGCAGAGATCATCTCCACCACCGACACCGTCGAGGTCGCAGCACCTGAAGTGCCCGCAGGCCCCAACGGCTTCGAGTTGCTGGGTCTGGCTCCTGAGCTGGTGCAAGCCTGTGTGGACTTGGGCTACCTGCAGCCCACGCAGGTGCAGAACAACGTGATCCCCAAGGCCATGCTGGCCCAGGGTGAAGCGCGTTTTGCCGACCTGATGGTCTCCAGCCAGACCGGCAGCGGCAAGACCGCCGCCTTCCTTCTGCCCGTGCTGCACACCCTGCTGCAGCAGCGCGCCGACGCCGATGCCAAGGAACGCGCCGAGCGCGAACGCCTGACCGCCGAAGCCCTGGCCCGCGGCGAAGCGCCTCCCAAGGCCCCCAAGCGCAAAGACCCCACCAGCTCGCGCAACTTCAAGGCCGCCACCCCCGGCGCCCTGATCTTGTGCCCCACGCGCGAACTCGCCCAGCAGGTGGCCAACGACGCCATCGACCTGGTGCGCCATTGCCGTGGCCTGCGCGTGGCCAACGTGGTGGGCGGCATGCCTTACCAGCTGCAGATCGCCAAGCTTCAGAACGCCGACCTCGTGGTGGCCACACCTGGCCGCCTGCTGGATTTGCAGCGCTCGCAGCAGCTCAAGCTGGACCAGGTTCAGTTCCTGGTGGTCGACGAAGCCGACCGCATGCTCGACCTGGGCTTCTCCGACGACCTGGCCGAAGTCAACGACCTCACCAGCCAGCGCCGCCAGACCATGATGGTCAGCGCCACGTTTGCGCCGCGCATTCAGCAGCTCGCCATGCGCGTGATGCACGAGAACGGCAAGCACGTTCAAAAGGTGCAGATCGACAACCCGCAAGAGCAACACGCCAACATCAAGCAGGTGCTGTTCTGGGCCGACAACGCCGACCACAAGCGCAAGCTGCTCGACCATTGGCTGCGCGACGCCGGCATCAACCAGGCCATCGTGTTTGCCAGCACCCAGATCGAGTGCGACGGCCTGGCCAACGACCTGCAGCAAGAAGGCTTCTCGGCTGTGGCCTTGCACGGTGCCCTGAGCCAGGGCATCCGCAACCGCCGCCTGATGGCGCTGCGCGCAGGTCAGGTGCAGATCCTGGTCGCCACCGACGTTGCCGCCCGCGGCATCGACGTGCCCACCATCACCCACGTCTTCAACTTCGGCCTGCCGATGAAGGCCGAGGACTACACGCACCGCATTGGCCGCACCGGCCGTGCCGGCCGC
>JBBQSX010000121.1:0-11343 GCA_038213545.1 Burkholderiales bacterium | reverse complement strand
CCAGAAACCAGCAGCAGCCGCGCAGAAGCCAGCACCGCGATCTCGATATCGCGCATTGACGCCACCGAAAGCCCGGTCGTTCGACTGGTCGACTCCACCCTGTATGACGCACTGCGCAGCGGCGCCAGCGACATACACCTTGAGACACAGCCGACCGGCATGATCATCAAGTACCGGCTCGATGGCGTCCTGGAGGTCGTCAAGCAGATCGACAACATCGAGATGGCGCACCAGGCGATCTCGCGCATCAAAGTCGTTTCCGAGCTCGACATTGCCGAGCGAAGAGTCCCGCAGGATGGCCGATTCCAGGTGGTAGTCGATGCGCGCGAGATCGATTTTCGCGTCTCCATCATGCCCAGCCTGTTCGGAGAGGATGCCGTGCTGCGCGTCCTCGACCGAAAACATCTGACCGGTCAGTTTCATGCGCTCACGCTCGACACCCTGGGTTTCGACGACAGCGTGCTGCACTTTATCCGGGACGCCTCGCAAATGCCCTACGGGCTGCTGCTGGTGACCGGCCCGACCGGAAGCGGAAAAACCACAACGCTGTATGCCGCGCTGTCGGAGATCAACACCGGTCTCGACAAGATCATCACCATCGAGGACCCCATCGAGTACCAGTTGCCCGGGGTCCTGCAGATTCCGGTGAACGAAAAAAAGGGGCTTACCTTCGTGCGCGGGCTTAGGTCCATCCTGAGGCACGACCCGGACAAGATCATGGTGGGCGAAATCCGCGATGCCGAAACGGCGCACATCGCGGTGCAGGCGGCGCTGACCGGCCATCAGGTGTTCACCACGGTGCATGCCAACAATGTTTTCGATGTCATCGGCCGCTTCTCCAACATGGGTGTTGACAGCTACAGCCTGGTGGCCGCCCTGAATGGCATCGTCGCGCAGCGATTGTTGCGAATGAATTGTCCGCAATGCGCAGCCGCCACCACGGTAGCGTCCGAACTGCTGCGCCGCAGCGGTCTGTCCCCAGAGCGCGCCGCTGGTGCCGATTTCAGGCGCGGCCTGGGCTGCGCCCACTGCCGGGGCACCGGGTACAAGGGTCGCCGCGCGATCGCGGAAACCCTGCCGATGAGCGACCTTCTGCGTGACCAGCTGGTGCAGCGCGCACCGCTGTCGCAAATTCGCCAGTCAGCCCGCGCCAGCGGCTTCACCAGCCTGCGAGATGCCGCCCTGGCACTGGCCTTGAAGGGCGAAACCACCCTGGAGGAGATCAACCGTGTCACTCCCGTGGAATAAGTCCTTGCAACTCCATGTTGGCGCACAGGCCGTACATGGCACGCTGTACCCGGCCTGGTCGCGCCGCAAGGTGCTGGCGCGCGCCAGCCATGCCGTCGAGCCGCCGGCCATTGGGCGCGGCACCGCCGCCCTGACCGCGATCGACGCCGTTTTGTCCGAACTGAGCGCGAGGGCATCGGGTCGAGGCATGCGCCTCAGCGTCGTACTGACAGATGCACGCACCCACTTCGACGTCGTGGCCGGGGACTACCGTGACGCGAGCGAGCGGCAACTGCAGTCGATCGCCACCGCCTGCGTCGCCGAATTGCTGGGCGATCAGGCTGTCGGCCAGGTGGTGCGCTGGCAGTTGCAGCCCGACCGGCACCATTTGCTGATCTGTTCCATCGCCCCCCAGGACATTGAGTCCATGGTGCAGGCCGCGTCGCGCCACGGACTTTCCCTGGCGTCGCTTCAGCCCGAGTTTTGCATGCAATGGAATCGTCACGCCGGTGCGCTGCCTGACAGAACAGGCGTGTTCGCGACCACCAACGGCGCCCATGCGATCGTCGCCTGTGTTGCAGGCGGCGCCATTACCGCCCTGAGCTGTGGCCCCTGCCTTGAAGATGAGTCCGCGCCGTCAGAGGACCTTCCCGCAACGAGTCCCCTTGATTCGCGCGTGAATCGTCTCCTGGCCGGCATCGGGCTGGATGTCAGCGGCGTATCGACCTTCCTGCTCGTCGCACCCGAGCTGCCGGAGCACAGTCTGGCTTCGCGCTGGACCCTACTCGACCCACAGCAGGAGGCGTCATGAGAAGCACTCGCCTTCAAATTGAATTCGCACCCCATGCACGCCGCACCACACCGACGAGCCTGGCCCTGCTGCTGGCCGGGCTGCTGCTGTTCGCCGTGACCTTGCTGCTGATCGGTCTGACCCTGGCCGAAAATGCCCGCCAGACCCGCGATCTCGCCGCGATGGATGGCCACCGCAACGCAGCCGCAATCGCTCCCCCGCCACGCCCGGACGCCGCGGAACTGGCACGCGTGAAGTTCGTCCGCCAGACTTCGCGCAGCCTGATGACCCCCTGGGCAGACTTGCTGGCGGCGCTGGAAGCGATGCCAGCCAACGTGGCGCTGCTGTCTGTAGAGCCTTCCGCAGCCAAGCGCAGCATCTCGCTGACCGCAGAGGCCGCCAATCCGGCGGACATGCTCAACTACCTGCAGGCGCTGCAAAAAGACCCTCGCCTTGCGGGTGCGGTACTGGCCTCGCACCAGGTTCAGGTTCAGGCACCTGGAACGCCCATACGCTTTCGAGTGCAGGCCAGCTGGGGAGAATCGCCATGAAACGCGCACTGATGGGCATCTGGCGTCGCATGCTGAGATATGCGGGCCCGTATGGCATTGCCGGGGTGGCATTGCTAATGGCGGCATTGCTGCTCGCCAGCTGGATTCCCCATCTTCAGCGCCAGGGCCAGGCGCTCCGCATTGCGGTCGCAGCGAAGTCCGCCACCACGCCCATACCAGGCTCGGTGAGCGTAGCGCGTCGCATGCCGGTTGGCGAACAGGTGGTCGAATTCGTTGCCGCATTTCCCTTGCTGTCGCAAAACCCAAGCGATCTTGACGAGGTATTTCAAAGCGCCAGGCGTCGCAACGTACAACTCCTGCGCGGGGAGTACCAGCTCAAGCAGGAAGCCAATGCACCGCTTGTGATCTACACAGCGACCTTTCCGGTGCGCACCAATTACGGCTCGATCAAGGACTTCACGGCTGACGTTCTGCGGGCGCTGCCCAACGCGTCGATGGACGAACTGCGCATGAATCGCAGCGCCTCGGGCAGTACCGAGCTTGAGTCGGTGATCAGGTTCAGTTTTGTCTACCGGAAACCCTGACATGGCCGACATCAAGAAAATATCGCAGATGCTGGTGATCGCAGGCGCCACCTCTACCAGCGTTTACATGACCGCCCATTGGTTGCGCGCGCCGGGCGCCGTGCTGGACCCAGCCGAGCTCGTCGTCGAGCCTGCCGAACCAAAAGCCGAGCGGTCCGCGGCATCCGGGGCCAATCCCAACGGGCTGGCACTCGAACGCGATGCAACGCTTGCGCTTCCGGCGCGTTCCCGAATTGTCCCCGAGTCCAGTGGCAACGCGTTCACCAACTTGAGCTGGTTGCCACCTCCACCGCCGGTGGTGATCGTTCCACCGCCGCGGCCACCCAAGCCACCACCGCCCTCGGCACCGCCGCTGCCCTTCACTTTTGTGGGACTGATGGAAAAAGGCGCAGCAAGCCCCCAAGCCTTCCTCGCCAAAGGTGATGCGCTGCTGGTGGTTGCTGCCGGAGACACGATAGACAACAACACCTATCGCATAGAGACACTCAGCGCGCAAAAAATTGTCATCACCTATCTGCCCATGAACATCCAGCAGACGCTCAATATCCTGGGAACAACGCCATGAAAACCACCCGCCTCATGAACGTTCTTCGCCATGCCGGACTCACTACGCCCTTGCTGCTGGTACTTGCCGGATGCGCGGGCATGCGCTACCACAGCGACGGTTTACGACTGATGTCTGAGGGCAAACAGGAAGAGGGTCTGACCATGCTTCAAACCGCCTCCAGCATGGAACCTGGCAATGCCGAATTCCGCATCGACATGCTCAAAGCGACCAGTGCCTATGCAGAAAAAATCGTGCAAAGCGCCAACGATGCTATCGCAAAGGAGAATGTCGCCGAGGCTCGACAGCTCTATGCCAAGGCACTCAAAATCGATCCTGCCAATGCCCAGGCGCGACGTCGCCTGACCGGAATTGAACTCGACGTCCACACTGCCCGGCTGGTAGCCGAGTCCGAGCGCATGCTTCGCGACGGTCGACTGGACGCAGCCCGCGACAAAGTCAATACCGCACTGGCCGAGAACCCGGGCAACCGGAGCGCCCAGCGCCAACTCACGCTCGTCGCTGAACAGGCAGAAAAAATACGCAACGCGCAGGCCGACAAGCTGGCGGCGCAGTCGGTCATGAACAAGCCGGTCACCTTGCAATTTCGCGACGCCAATCTGCGCATGGTCTTCGAGGCGCTGTCACGCACGACCGGCCTGAACGTGATCCTCGACCGCGACGTGCGCGCGGACCTGAAGACCACCATCTTCGTCAAGGATGCTGCGGTAGCGGACACCGTGGACCTGATCCTGCTGCAGAACCAGCTCGAAAAGCGCGCCGTCAATGCCAATACGCTGTTCATCTTCCCGGCTACGCCAGCCAAGCAAAAGGAATACCAGGACCTCCAGGTGCGCACGTTCCAGATCGCGAATGCCGATGTGAAGTACCTGCAAACCGTGCTCAAGACCGTGCTGAAGGTCAAGGACGTGTCGGTCGACGAACGCAGCAGCACGCTGGTGATTCGCGATACGCCCGACGCCATCGCGGTAGCCGCCAAGGTCATCGCTGCGCACGACGTACCAGAGCCCGAAATCATGCTGGAGGTCGAGGTGCTTGAAGTCTCGCATGACCGGCTCTCGAACCTGGGCGTGCAATTCCCCGACTCGATTACCCTGTCCACGCCATCGGTGGCGGGCGGTCTCACGGTCGGCGCACTCAGGGCCCTGCGGGGTAACGACCTGCTGACGACGCCCCTTTCGCTGGGGATCAACCTGAAGTTGCAGGACACCGACTCCAACATCCTGGCCAGCCCGCGAATTCGCGCACGCAACAAGGAGAAGGCACGCATCCTGATTGGCGACCGGGTACCGATCATCACCAACTCCGTCACGCCGGTTCAAAGCGGCGGCGGCGTGGTGACCGGTTCGGTGCAATACCAGGACGTCGGCCTGAAACTGGAATTCGAACCACAGGTCTATAACGAACAGGAAGTCGGTATCCGCATCGCCCTGGAAGTCAGCTCCATCGTCAGGGAGATCGCAGGTCCGAACGGCTCTCTGGCCTACCAGATCGGAACGCGAAATGCGAACACCGTGGTTCGTCTGCTCGATGGAGAGACCCAGATCCTGGGCGGGCTGATCTCCTCAGGCGACCGCAACACCGCATCGAAAATTCCAGGTGTGGGACATCTTCCGGTAGTGGGGCGGCTGTTTGGCAACAACAATGGCAGCAACAACAGGACCGAGATCATTCTGTCCATTACGCCCCATATCCTGCGCGCACCCGCCTTGCTTGATGCCTCGGTTCGCAATGTATTCTCGGGCACCGAGGGCAGCATGCGGGAGCGCGCCCTGCAACTTGACCCCATCGGTACGGCGCGCGTGGAGTCAAGCACGGGTGCTGCGCAGGCCCCGCTTCCCATGCGGGGGGCTCTTGGCCGGTCCCAGCCTGGACCAGCGCGGGCACCCGCTGTGCCCATGCCCGCGCCTGTAGAAGCACCCGCAACCACCAGCAGCGCGCCGGCCACGCCAGCGCCGCCCCAGCCGACGCCGAACCCTTCGGATACTACCGACAAGCCCGAGGCTCCAAAATGACTGTCTCATCGCGCCGTGCGTTATCGCACGGCTTTACTTTCATTGAACTGGTGATCACCATAGCGCTGGTCGGATTACTAGCCATGCTGGCGATGCCGCTCTATGAAATGACGGCCACGCGAATGAAGGAGTCTGAACTCCGACAGGCACTGCGCACCATACGGTCCGGTATCGACGCCTACAAGGCGGCGACAGATTCGGGCAGCCTGGCCCGGGAAGCCGGTGACTCCGGCTACCCCCCGTCTCTGGAGAAATTAACCGAACCCCTGGAACTGCAGGGCAAGCGCGACCTGTCTGGCAGCATTGCCTCGCAGCGCATGGTGATCCTGCGTCAGCTGCCACGTGACCCTTTCAGCTCAGACCCCGAGATTCCCGCCCTGAAGACGTGGAATACGCGCGCTTATGCGAGTCGCGCCGACGATCCGCAGCCCGGCGACGACGTATTTGACGTGTCATCGAAGTCGAGCCGCATTGGCATCGACGGCACGCCGTACTCAAGTTGGTGAAACACATGAAAAAGCTGCCACTAACCCTTCAGCCTTGTCACTTTCACGCCCCGCTGCGGGCACAGTGGTGCCGCGGCTTCACGCTGATCGAAATGCTGGTGGTCATGACGCTCATTGCCTTGCTGCTGACGCTGGCCGTACCGCGTTACTTCAGCGCGCTGGACAATGGACGGGTACGGGTACAGCAGCAAAATCTCGCCACACTGCGCGACGCCATCGACAAGTTCTATGCCGATCAGGGTCGCTATCCAGAGGCACTCGACGAACTGGTGGCAAAAAAATACTTGCGTCACATCCCGCTGGACCCGATCACCGAAGCCGCCAACTGGGACCTCATCGCCCCCACCGATCCATCGCTCGGCAATGTCTATGACGTAAAGCCCGCGCCTCGCGTCGAAAAGCCGGCCGCAACGGAGCCCAGTCAATGACTGACACGCCAGCCGTCACCTGCAGCCAGCCTGGCGCCCGGCATGACCGTGGGGTCATGCTGCTGGCCTTGCTCATCAGTTTGACACTGAGTGGCATTGCGCTGATGGCTGCCGTCGATGTCTGGACGCTACAACGCCAGCGCGAGCGGGAACAGCAGCTGTTGTATGCCGGCGATCAGTACCGTCAGGCGATCCGCCGCTACTACTACGCGGCGCCAGCAGGCGCGCCGCGAACGCTGCCCGTCAGACTCGAATTGCTGCTGGAAGATGACCGCTACCCCGTTCCAGTACGCCACCTCCGGCGGCTATACCCTGACCCGATCACCGGCCAGACGCAATGGGGCCAGCTTCGCGCAGGCGACCGTATTGCCGGCGTTTACAGCCTGTCAGAAGCCCTGCCAATCAAGCAGGCCGGTTTCTTACCCGCCGACGAGAGCTTCACTGGTAGATCTCGCTACAGGGAATGGGTTTTTTCCTTCACTGGCGCGCCAGGGGCGGGTGGCGGCGTGCCGCCTGTCGCCGCCAGGAAGGCTGATGAAAGCCGCGATTTTTTCAATTCTCCAGTTCAAGAAAGAAAAAAATGAATATCCGACTTCTTCTGGTTGACGACAACATCCTGTTTCGCAAAGGTCTTGCGGCACTGCTTTCGCTGCAGCCAGACTTGTCGGTCGTGGGCGACCTGGGCGGCGGCAAGGAGGCCGCGCAAATATCGATGAGCATCAAGCCCGACATCCTCCTGACAGACATCAGGTTGACCGGCATCAACGGGCTGGACTCTGCGGTACAAATCAAGCGCCGCCATCTACAGCTCAAAGCCATCATACTGACCAGTTTGAGGAGCGAAGACCATGTGCGCGTGGCGCTGCGCGCTGGAATTGACGGGTACATCCTCAAGGACGCCAGCCTCGAGGAATTGCTGATCGCCATACGCAGCGTAGCCAGTGGCAAGAAGTACTTGAGCCCCGATGTCTCAGGACAGGTCGTGGAGAGCTTTTTGCACACCGAACAAGCCAATTCAAAATCATCACAATTGGAACTGCTCACCAAGCGTGAACGCGGCATTCTCCAGTTGATTGCCGAGGGCCGAACCAATCGCAGCGCGGCGGAATTCCTGAGTGTGAGCCCCAAGACGGTCGAGAAGCACCGTGCCAGCCTGATGCACAAGCTTGGTCTGCACAGCGCAACCGACATGCTGCTCGCAGCGGTGGAACTGGGCCTGATCGAGCAACCGGTGTCATTCTCTCGGCTTATGGGCAATCCCAGTCAGTCACTCAATGCTGCGTAAGCAGGCCGACGTCGCATCGAAAACGGCAGTACCGCCGGCCGTCATCAGGACCTCGAGTTACGCCACTCCAAACCAGGAGTGAACAGCGCAACCCTTTGGCATCCGATGTTGGTAGGCGTACTCATGGCTGCATCAGCTTGCGGTATTCGCGCACGAGCTGGTCGGGCGACGCGAAGCCGTCAATGCGCACCCAGGGCTTGCCCGGTGCCATGCGCATCAGCGTCAGCGGCTCGTGGCTCATCTTGTCACCGCGATAGCTGTTGAACCCGAGCTGGACGGCTTTGACATCCTGAATTCGGCCGGTCAAAAATTTCCATCGTTCACCGGCCCGGAAGCTTTTGGCGTAAGCCTTGAGCTGCAGCGGCGTGTCGTTCTCCGGATCGATGGAAATCGAGATCATGCGCAAATGCTTTGCCTCGCCGCCGAGTCTGGCCGGCACATCCGAAAAAACTTTGGTCATCACCGGGCAGATCGTGCCACAGGTGGTGAAAATAAAATTCAACATGACCGGGTCATTTTCAGCCAGAAGCTCGCGCAGGCGAACCGGCCGATCATCGGAATCGGTGAGGACCACGTCTGGAACGACATAGGTTTTCACCGTCCGCGTGTAATCCATGGTCCTGACAGCAGCGGTTTGGCTGGCCTGTGTCACAAGGGCTGCATGCTCCTCGGCACTATCCCCCAATGCTGCGGCAGGAAGGAGTAGCACGCAGCCCGCCAGGCAAGCGGCCGCAGCACAGAAACTAACGGACGTTGAATAGATTTTCATGGCAACAAGCTCCAGGTTAAGTTGGTCTCTTCACCGCGCAGAGCGTTGAACGGTGCGCCGGCTACGACGCTCCAAAGCGGGATCGACCGCGCGCCCTGGCGGGCACAGCAGCGGCGCGCCGCGCGTGCCGGCGTGATAGTCGAGCATCTCGTCGCCCGCCTTGATGCGGATGCGGTAGCCAGACACAAGCGCCTGCGTGTACATGAAATCGGGTTCCGGGCAGCCCAGCGAACCATCGAGCCAGGTCACGCGCTCGGCGCTGGCGACCTTCAGGGTGGCGGCGTCGATACCGGTGCGGCGCGCCGCGTCGGTGAGTGCTGCCTGGATGTGCCGGGCCAGTTCGGGCGACCCGTCGGGCTGCGCCGCCGACGGAAGCGGCAGGGACAGAGCGGCTCCATCGTCGACAGCGGCACAGCCGAGTGTCGCTGCAGCCAGCAGGCCAGCAACCAGGCCGCGGAGCCAAGACAGGCGGGGAGAAAAGGGAGAATTGGGAGTTCGGTCGCGCATGTCGGCACCCCTAAGGCACGATCCAGTCGGAAACCTGCTTCAGCTGCCGGTCGTCCGCGCCGCCGACCTGGACGATGTAGCTGCCCTTCGAGGCATAGCGCTGGCCTGGCCCCAGGCTCAGGTGAGGATAGATCGACAGCTCAAGGGCGGTTCCCAGCCGGTGCTCCATGCGTTCCAGCAGGAACTCGCGCGAATACGTGTCCATGCTGTGCGACACCAGCATCCCGGTGACCGTCGCCGCCAGGTACGCATTCATCTGCAGCGTCTCCCCGGCGAGCGCGATGCCCTTGTTGCGCAGCCAGCGCCTGGCCACCTCGAGCCGCGCCTCGCGCACCACGGGCAGATCCTGCGGATAGACGAGCCGCACGCGGCCTTCGCCGTCGGCCGCGAGGCCGGTTCGCTGGCCGGGGTTGAGGTTTGAGGACAGGTAGATGACCTTGACCCGGGACGCGGATGCGGTCAGCGCCTGCGCCTGCGCCAAGTCCCGGGGTGGCAGCCACAGCACCAGCGTCGCGCGCGGCGTCTGCCGGGCCAGCTGCTGCCAGAACGCCTCGCCGGGCACCTCGTCCAGCATGATATCCACCGGGGCGGTGCCCGTAGCGGCCACCCACGCCCGGCGGAACGCCTCGGCGCCGGCGACGCTCGCCTCGTCGCGACGGAAGACCTGTGTCACCGGGCCGCGCTCGCCCTCGCCCCGCAGGAACTTGGCCAGCGCCTGGGCTTCCAGCGCCATTCCCCTGGACAGATAGACGGTGTAAAAATCATGCTCGGCCAGCACCGGCACATCGACCTGCGGGAAGATGCACGGAACCTCGAAGCGCTCGCTGAATTCGTGGATGGGTCGCCAGCTCGCGTTGCCCAGGCCGCTCACCAGCGCGAACACGGGCTGCTGTCTGTTGTAGGCCTCCAGTTGCCGGGCCCAGGTGTCGCTGGAGCCGCTCAGATCCCAGATGTGGAGCACCCATTCCCGGTAGGTGCGTTTCAAGCGCACCAACCCAGCCTCTTCTCGCCGCTGCTCCGCGCGCAACCCCAGGTTCCGGTCATGCAGGTAAGTCTGCAGCACCTCGATCAGCGCGCGCCGCTGCGCCGGGTCGGTGCCGGGTTGAATCACGGTCGCGAAATGAATCATTTCCTCGGTGACACCCGGTGAGGCCTGCACCGAGAGCGTCTTCAGGTAGGCGGTGAGCGATGCGATTTCTTCCGGCTCGAGTGCGTAGCGGGGCATGGACGCGTTCATGCTGCGTCCGGTGACGTCCACCCCTTCTCGGATCGCCCGCGCAAGAGAAGCATCGTCGTAAGGGGGCCGCTGGCGGGTGCCGGCAAACGCGGCCGCCCTGACGGCGCGCAGCGCGCTCGCCTTGGCGCGAGCGGCTTCGGCGGGGGAGATGTCGGGACCGGCGCTCGCGACGGCCGAGACGGGCTGCGCGAGCGGGCTGCCGAACAGCGCGGGGCCGGTGATGGCGCGGACCTCGATGGGACCCTCGCTGGAGCCGTAACCGCTGCGGCGATGGCAGGTCGCGCAGGCGGCATCCGCGCCGGCGAGCGTCACCTTCGCCGGGCCGACGCCCTTCAGCCGTTGTCCCGAAGGGAGAATGCCCTCACGGTAGATGCGACGCCCGATCGCGAGCGGGTCGGCGTCTGCCTTGCAAGCCGATTCACCCGATCCCGGTGCACATACGACTTCCGACATAACGGAGTGCACTTCAGGCGCGGTACGACGTTGAAATTCGAGTGTCCCGGCGAGGCCTGTGGTGAGCAACGCGCTGCCGGCCACCAGCACGGCCGCCCACAGCCAGCGCCACGCTGCCATCATGCAGGCTGGCCCGCCAATCATCCGCGCTCTCTGTGCGTTGCTCATTGGACGTTGACCGTCACCGTGGCGGTGTTCGAGGTCGCGCCGAGGCTGTCCTTCACGCTATAACCAAAGGTCTCCGCGCCGCGGTAGCCCTTCTTCGGCGTGTAGGACACCGTACCGTTGGCGTTGACCGTCACCGTGCCGCCCTTGTTCGGCGCTTTGACGATCTTGACGCTCGCCGGGTTGAGGTTGCCGTCGGCGTCACTGTCGTTCGCGAGCACGCTGAACACCTGCGCCGTGTAGCTCGGATTCTGACGGTAGGGCGCGCTGAACGCATCGTTGGCAGCGACAGGCGCGTGG
>JBBQSX010000120.1:0-11364 GCA_038213545.1 Burkholderiales bacterium | reverse complement strand
GCGCGCAGCGTGTCCACGCGCTCGACGCCTTGCACGCGCGCCACCGCGGCCACGAAGTCGGCGGGCAGGTGGGTGGTGTCCAGTCCGCCACCGCCGCTGCTGCGCACATACAGCTGCGCGGGCAGGACCGCGTCGAGCCACTGCGTGACCGAGTCGCGAAAGCTCGCCACCATGACCGTGAGCGCGACCGACAGCGCCAGGCTGGCGACCACACCGCTGGTGGCTACAGCGGCGGTCTCGCGCAGGCGCCGGGCGCGCTCCACCGCCAACACGGGCAGTGCTCGGCGGGCGATGTTCGGCGCGATGCGGTCCAGCAGCCACCCCACCGCCAGCGGCAGCGCCGCGATACCGCCGACCAGCAGCAGGCCCACCGAGAGGTAGGCCGCGAGCGGAATGCCGGCCACGGGCGGTGCCCAGGCCAGGGCCGCGGCGAGCGCCACCAGGGCCAGTGCGAGCGTGTGCCGACGCGTACCGGCGGGCGCGGGCGCACCCAGTCCCTTCAAGGCCAGTGCCGGCGCCATGCGGGCCGTGGCGCGCGCCGGCCACCAGCCACCCACCACCGAAGCCGCCACACCGAGCAGCCCATAAACGAGCGCAGCCCACGCGCTCCATTGCAGCGGCGGCGCCACGCCCGAAAAGTAGCCTCCACCGAGATCACCGCCCAGCAGCTTGAGCGCCAGTGCTGCGAGCGCTGTGCCCAGCGCAATGCCCAAGGCACTGCCCAAGAGACCCAGCAGCGCCGATTCGGCCAGCACCAGGCGCAGGCGCTCGGTGCCCGACAGGCCCAGCACGCCCAGCAGGGCGAACTGCGGCTGGCGCCGCGCCACCGACAGGGACAGCACCGAGAACACGAGGAAAGCGCCGGTAAACAACGCCACCAGCGCCAGCACCGTGAGGTTGACCCGGTAGGCGCGTGAAAGGTTGCTCACCCGTTCGCCCGACTGCTCGGGCCGCTGCGCGATCACTTGCGCGGGCAAGTCGATCGAGGCCAGCACCGCGTCCAGCTGCGCGCCCGGTGTCAGGCGCACGTCGATGCGGCTGAGCTGGCCAGCGCGGTCCATGAGGTCTTGCGCGGCGGCCACGTCCATCACCAGCAGCGGCGCACCCGGGGCGTTGACCCGGCCTGCCACCCGCACCGTGCGCAAGGTCAGACCACTTTGAAGCTGCAGTGCGGTGCTGCCGCCCAGCGCTTGGGATGCGGCTGCGTTGAGAAACACCGCATCGGGCGCAAACAGGTCAAATCGCCGCGCTGCGGCGTTGTTGGCTGTGGTCTCGGGAACCGGCATCAGCGCGGGTGAAAGGCCCGCCACCACCAGTGCATCCACGCCCAGCAGCTTCACAGCCACGCGTTCGCCACCGGCCAGCACCACCTGCGTGGGCAGTTCCAGCACTGGGCTGGCCAGCGCCACGCCGGGGTCGGCCGCCACGCGGTCCAGCAGGGTGTCGGGCAGCAGGCCCTGGCGGGCGCGCAGCTCCACGTCGGGTTGGCCATTGACCGAACTCACCGCGCTGGAAAACTCGGCCAGCGCAGAGGCATTGATGAGGTGCACCGCAAACGCCAGCGCCACGCCCAGCATCACCGCCACCACGGCCGACGCATTGCGCCACGGGTGGTGGCGCAACTCTTGCAAGGAGAACGTGGAGAGCAACGCGCGCATGGCGTTTGAGCTTACGCTCAAGGCCTTGCCCGTCCTGAGTGCCGGGGCATGGTGCCTTGGCGCACAGACCAGGCGCGTGCATCTCCGTAGCATCAAGGCGAGTTTTTTCACCGTCCCCCGGCGAACCCGATCGCTGCCACCCGCCCACAAGGCAGGTCTATTCCATTTTTTACAGTGACCCCATGGTTCGCATCCACCTCGCCATCGACCTGCAATACCAGGTCAATCAGCCCAGCGCCGACTTCATCTTCAACGTCCAGGCCGCGCATTCACCACAGCAAACTGTGGTGTGGGAAGAGCTGCAGGTCAGCCAGCCTGTGCCTCTGGTCTCTTACACCGACGCCGCCACGCGCACGCGCATCCTGCGCCTGACCGCCAACCCCGGCCCACTGCAGCTGCGCTACCGCGCCACGCTCGACATCGTTCACCACGTGGACCAGCCCGACAGTGTGTTTGAAACACCCATCAACCAGCTGCCCACCGATGTGCTCACCTACATCTACCCCAGCCGCTACTGCCAGTCCGACTGCGTGACCGCAATGGCCAACCAGTTGTTTGGCCAGATGCCGCAGGGTTATCGCCGCGTGGAGGCGATCAAGAACTGGGTGCAGAGCCAGGTGACGTTCGAGTCGAACACCAGCAACTCCATGACCTCGGCCATGGACACCTTGAACGACCACAAAGGCGTGTGTCGCGACTTCGCCCACCTGATGATCGCGTTCTGTCGCGCGCTCAACATTCCGGCACGCTTCACCACCGCCATCGATTTCGGCGCCGACCCGGCCCTCGGCCCGACCGACTTTCACGCGTATGTGGAGGTGTACCTGGGCCATCGCTGGTACCTGTTCGATCCGTCGGGCACCGCCATTCCCATGGGGTTTGTGCGCATCGGCACCGGGCGGGACGCGGCCGACGCCTCGTTTGCCACCATCTTCGGCCCGGTGACAGCGCACGCACCGCGCATCGACATCTCGGCGCAGACCAACCCCGCCCATGGCTGGCTCAACCCGGTGCACCGCACCGAAGCCTTGTCCACCGACGCTTCATTCACCTGGAACGGCGGCAACGCCACCTGACCCGCGCAGGGCCTTGTGGCCTAATAGCGGGTTCCGTCACTTTCGCAACTTTCTCAGGATCCAGTCATGGGCAACAAAATCGTCACCGAAGCCGACCGCAAAGCCACTCCCCGCCCCACGCCCGTCGCCGGCGTGTCCCTGACCTCCCCTGGCCGTGGCCAGCGCGTGAGCTTGGAGCGTGGTGTGGCCACGCGCAGCAAGAAGAACCCCGGCAAGCGCTCCAAGAAGGGCGGCTGACCGGTTCGGCCCGCGTGGCTGGCCTCGCTGAAATGCAGAAAGCCCGCGCTCGCGGGCTTTCTGCATTTCAGCGCTTGAAGGAGAGGAAGCGCCCCTTGTAGGCCGTGCCGTCTTCCAGCTGGCGGTCGGCCGTGCGCATGGTGAGCGCGAAGCCCAGCATGCCCATGTCCCGGCCAAACGCCACGCGGTTGCCCCGGTCGGGGTCCACGATCACGATCTGCGCACCCACAGCCGCGTGGCGGTGGATGAAGGCGGCGAGTTGCGCTGGCTGTTGACGTTCGTACAGCAGGTCGCTGCCCACGATCAGGTCAAAGAGGCCCAGCGCAGGGTTGTCGGTCGAGGCCACGCTCTCCCAGTTGCCGGCCTGGTAAGGCAGCGGCCCCAGCTCGTTCAAGACCAGGTTGTGGCGCAGAAACTCTTCGGTCAGCGGATGCCAGTCGCTCACCGTCACGTCGGCACCGCGCCGGTGCATCACCAGACTGGCCAGTGCCAGGCCCGCACCGATCTCCAGCACGCGCAGCCCCGCCAGTGGGTGTGTGAGCATGGCCAGTGCGAGCACGCGCGATGAAGGCCACACCTGACCGAAGTGCGACCAGCCCGCCGAAGGCAGACCAATGTCGGCGGCAGCGCGATGGGTGTCGTTGTATTGCTGGTCGTCGATCAGGCAGCGCATGTGCCAGTCGGCGCCGCCAAGCGCAATGGTCTCGGTCTTGACCTGGTAGCCGGGCATGGGATGTTCCCGTTGTGGCTGTGGCCCACCGTAGCACCCCCGCTGCACAATGTCTGTGCGCTGCGCCCCGCGCCGCACCAACAGGAGATTTCACATGGGATGGTTTTCCAAAGCGAAAGACGGCTTCTTTCTCAGCACCACCACGCCCGAAGGCGTTGACCGCTCGGCATACCTCGGTGTGGTCAACGGTGAGGCCATCATCGGCGCGAACATCTTCCGCGACATGTTCTCGTCGGTGCGCGACGTGGTGGGCGGTCGTGCCGGTGGCTACGAGCGGGCCCTCTCGGGCGCTCGCGACGCGGCAGTGGAGGACCTCATCGAAGCTGCGCGCGAGATGGGTGCCAACGCCGTGATCGGCATCGACTTCGACTACGAAGTGCTGGGCGAGACCAACGGGATGATGATGGTCGCCGTGAGCGGCACGGCGGTGAAGTTGGGCTGACTGTTCAGCCGCCGCGCAAGGCTTTCAACAGCTTCTGGCCCGCGCGTCCGCTGGCCTCTTGCCCCAGGCGTGTCTGCTCCGCGCGGATCGCCACGCGGCTCTTGTCGCCCAACATGCCGTCCACCGCGCCAATGTCGTGGCCGCGTGCAATCAGCAGCGTCTGCACCTCGCGGCGCTCGGCGCGTGAGAGGCCCGGGTCGTCGGTGGGCCAGGGCGTGGTGAAGGGGCCGCCACCCCGCAGCCGGTCCGACAGGTGCGCGATGGCCAGGCCGTAGCTCTCGGCCGCGTTGTAGCTGTAGATCGCGTCGAAGTTGCGCAGCACGAGAAAGGCCGGGCCTTGCGGTCCGGCGGGCGTCATGAGGCCGGCGCTGCCTGTGGCCGGCAGCGGGGAGCCATCGACCCGCTTGATGCCTCGCGCAACCCAGTCGCTCATGGCGCGCTTGGTGCGCCGCCCTTCGCCGGCGGTGCTGAAGCCCTCCGGCAGCTTCACTTCAAATCCCCACGCCTGGCCACTTTGCCAGCCCGCCTTGGCGAGAAAGTTGGCGGTGGACGCCAGCGCGTCGGCGGTGCTGTCCATGAGGTCGGCCTTGCCATCGCCGTCGAAGTCCACCGCGAGGCGCTCGAAGGTGCTGGGCATGAACTGTGTGTGGCCAAAGGCACCCGCCCACGAGCCCACGAGACGCTCGGGTGCGATGTGGCCTGCTTGCAGGATGCGTAACGCCGAGAACAGCTCGGTGCGGAAATACGCCTGCCGCCGCCCGAAGCACGAGAGCGTGCCCAGCGACTGCACCAGCGGCGACTTGCCGAAGGTCTGACCAAAGTTGCTCTCCACACCCCAGACCGCCACCACCGTGGCCGGGTCCACCCCGTACTTCTCGCTGACCCTGGCCAGCGTTTCGGCATGGCGCTGCAACAGGGTGCGGCCCTCGGCCACCCGCTCTTCGTCCACCAGGCCGGCGAGGTAGTCCCATATCGCGGTGCGGAACTCGGGCTGGAAGTTGAGCTTGTCGATCACGCTCATGTCGGGCGCGAGGTTCTGCGTGTGCAGGGCAAAGGTGTCGTCGCGCACGCCGGCTGCACGCGCCGGGGCGCGCAGTGTGTTCATGCAGCTGTCGAACTCGGGGTTGGGGGCTGGCGCGGGGGATTGGGCCCAGGCCGAAGAGGACAGCAGGGCGGCGCCCAGGATCAGGGAAATTTGAAGATTCATCGGGGTGAGACGGGTGAAAAGCGGCCGCGTTCCATGGGCCGTGCGTACAGATGCGTTCAGGTGTTTCAGGCCGCCCACGTGCTCAGATGTTCCGGGACCAGCGCCTGCCAGCGCAGCTCGGTTTCGATGCGGTGGCGCAGGCGGTCGGACGCTTCCATGTCGCCGTGCGTGACGAACACGCGGCGCGGCGGCTGGGGCAGGGCGCGCAGCCACGCCATGAGCTGCCCGGCGTCGGCGTGGGCCGAGGCGGATTTGAGTTGCACGACTTCGGCGCGAACCGGCAGGTCTTGCCCGTGTATGCGCAGCTGCGTGCCGCCGTTGGCCAGCGTTGCCCCGCGTGTGCCGGGCGCCTGGTAGCCAGTGAGCAACACCATGTTGCGGTGATCGCCCAGGTACTGCACGAGGTGGTGGAGCACACGCCCCCCGGTGGCCATGCCGCTGGCGGCCAGGATCACCTTGGGGCCGTGCTGGCGCGCAATGGCCTTGGACTCGTCTGCCGTGCGCGTCATCTTCGCCACCTGCGCCATGGCGTGGCACTGCCCGGCGCTCAGCCGGTGTTCGCCGAGGTGGCGAGCGAACAGCTCGGTGCTGTGGATGGCCATCGGGCTGTCGAGGTAGATGGGCAGGCTGTGCGGCAACTGGCCCGAGGCCTTGAGCTCGGCAATCGCGTGCAGCAAGGCCTGAGCGCGGCCCACCGCGAACACCGGCACCACAGCCGAGCCGCCGCGTGCCGCCACACGCGCCAGCGCCGGGCCGAGTTCGGCCAGCACGTCTTCGTCCGGATGGTCGCGGTCGCCGTAAGTGGATTCGCACACCACCACATCGGCGGCAGGGGGTGCGTCGGGCGCGAGCATCAGCGCGTCGTCAGGCCGCCCGAGGTCACCCGAGAACAGGATGCGACGCCCGCCCACCTCCAGCAGCAGGCTGGCCGCACCGAGGATGTGGCCCGCACCCGAGAACTGCGCCGTCCAGCCTTTGAGAGGCTCGAACGGCTGGTGCATGGGCACGGTGCGAAACAGCTTGAGGCTTTGCAGCGCATCGCTCTCGGTGTAGAGCGGCAGCGCGGGTGCGTGTTTGGAGAAGCCCTTGCGGTTGGCAAAGGCCGCGTCTTCTTCCTGGATGTGGCCGCTGTCGGGCAACAGGATCTGCGCCAGGTCGCGCGTGGCTGGTGTGGACCACACCTTGCCATGGAAGCCTTCCTTGGCCAGCAGCGGCAAGTAGCCACTGTGGTCCAGGTGCGCGTGGGTGAGCAGCACGGCGCCGATGTGGTTGGGCATCACCGGCAACGGGTCGCGGTTGCGCAAGCGAAGCTGCTTGTAACCCTGGAACAGACCGCAGTCGACCAGCAGGCTCTGGCCGTCGTGCTCGACCAGGTACTTGGATCCGGTGACGGTGCCGGCGCCGCCGAGAAATCGGATGTGTACGCTCATGCGGGGCATCTTACGCCCCGCTCTTTGATCACTCAGTTCAGGGCCGCATCGAGGAGCAGCATGAAGATGAAGCCCGCCAGCAGCGTGGCCGTGGCCATGGTCTCGAACCCGTTGCGGTGCGTCTCGGGAATGATCTCGTGGCTCACCACGAACAACATCGCGCCCGCCGCGAGCGCGAGGCCCAGCGGGTAGAACACCGGCACGCTGCCCAGCACCGCCAGCCCGACGATGGCACCCAGTGGCTCCGCCAGGCCGGTGAGCGCAGCCACGCCCCAGGATTGAGCGGCGCTGCGGCCCAGCGTGCGCAGCGCCATCGCCACGATCAAGCCTTCGGGCATGTTCTGCAGGCCGATGGCCAGTGCCACAGAAGCGCCCGCCTGCGCGCCGCCGGCGCCACCCACCCCGGCGTACGCGGCACCCACCGCCAGACCTTCGGGCACGTTGTGGATCAGGATGGCCAGCACCATCAGTTGGGCGCGCTGCATCGCGGCGCTGTCGGGCTGCGCGCTCCAGGCGCCGGTGTGACCGTGTGCAGCTGGTGGCAGCACGGCGTGTTCATGCGGGGTGAAGCGGTCGATCGCCAGCATCAGACCCATGCCCAGCATCAGGCCCACGCCGCTGAGCGCGGCGGCGCCCGTGGCCGCGCCGGTCATGCCGGCCAGCAGCGTGCGCCCAGCTTCCAGTGAGGGCAACAGCAAGGCAAAGATGGCCGCGGCCAGCATGATGCCGGCCGAGAACGACATCAGCGCCGCCTCCTGCAACTTGCTCACGCGCTGCACCAGAAACACGGGCAAGGCGCCCACGGCCGTTGCCAAGGCCGCCAACAAGGAAGCCTGGACGCCGGCCGCCATGGCGCTACCGTTTTCGGCGGCGATCCACCATGCTCGGGTGGGCGCCCAGAACGTACTGAGCGCTGCCAGACCCGCCATCACCAGCAGGCCGGCGCCCAGCGCGAGCAGGGCATTGCGCAAGGCGTTGGCTGGCACCTGCAGGTCGAACTCTTGCAGTTGGGCCCAGACGGGGCGGACTTGTCGGATCAGGGCTGCCATGGGTTTTCTGCGGGTGGTGTGAGGATGGGCCAGTTTGGCAAAAACCATCGGCAAAGGCCAATCGATGTTGGCAATGAGGGGGATAGGCAGCCGGGACAAAAAAGGGGCGCCGGTTGCCCGGCGCCCCTTTTTTTGGGTGGCGACAGCGGCCTTCAGCTGAAGAACGACTTGGCCTTCTCGAACCAGCCCTTGTCGTTCGGGCTGTGTTTGTGACCGCCCTTCTTGAACGACTCGTCCAGCTCTTTGAGCAGCTTGCGCTGGTGCTCGGTGAGCTTGATGGGTGTCTCCACCGCCACGTGGCAGTACAGGTCGCCCGGGTAGCTGGAACGCACACCTTTGACGCCCTTGCCGCGCAGGCGGAAGGTCTTGCCGCTCTGGGTGCCTTCAGGCAGGTCGATGGTGGCCTTGCCCGCGAGCGTGGGCACGTCGATCTCGCCGCCCAATGCGGCCACCGTCATGCTCACGGGCACCTGGCAGTGCAGGTCGTCGCCTTCGCGCTCGAAGATGTCGTGCTTGCGCAGCCGCACTTCGATGTAGAGGTCGCCCGACGGCCCACCGTTCTGGCCGGGTTCGCCGTTGCCGGTGCTGCGGATGCGCTGCCCATCGTCGATGCCGGCGGGGATCTTGATCTCCAGCGTCTTCTGCTTCTTGATCTTGCCCTGGCCGTGGCAAGTGGGGCAGGGCTCGGGAATGATCTTGCCGGTGCCGCTGCACTGCGGGCAGGTCTGCTGCACGCTGAAGAAACCCTGGCGCATCTGCACCGAACCCTGGCCGTGGCAGGTGCTGCAAGTCTTCACGCTGGTGCCGGGTTTCGCGCCTGTGCCGGTGCAGGTTTCGCAGTCGTCCCAGCTCGGTATGCGGATCTGCGTTTCCTTGCCGCCGGCCGCTTCTTCGAGCGAGATCTCCATGGCGTACGACAGGTCGGCGCCGCGGTAGACCTGGCGGCCGCTGCGCTGGCCGCGCGCGCCACCGAAGATGTCGCCAAAGATGTCGCCGAACGATTCGGAGAAGCCGCCAAAGCCCTCGGCACCGGCCGCGCCGCCGCGCAGGTTGGGGTCCACACCGGCGTGACCGTACTGGTCGTAGGCCGCCTTCTTCTGCGGGTCGGACAGCATTTCGTAGGCCTCTTTGGCCTCCTTGAAGCGCTCTTCCGCCGCCTTGGCCGCATCGCCCTGGTTGCGGTCGTGGTGGTGCTTCATCGCCAGCTTGCGATACGCCTTCTTGATTTCTTCGTCTGAGGCGTTTTTCGGTACGCCCAGCACTTCGTAAAAATCGCGTTTAGCCATGGTCTCTTGCACTTCGTTTGGAACACAAACGCCGCGTCAGGTTGCCCTGACGCGGCGGAGGAGGGGACAACCGCTCTGCAGCGATCAGGCCTTCTTGACTTCTTTCACTTCGGCGTCGACGACGTCGTCGTCGTTCGCCTTGCTGCTGCCTTGAGTGGCGCTCTCCGCATTCGCGGTGGTGGCCTGTTCGGCCTGCGAAGCGGCGTACACCTTCTCGCCGAGCTTCTGGCTGGCGGTCATCAGCGCTTCGGTCTTGGCTTCGATGGCTTCCTTGTCCTCGCCCTTGGCCGCCTCTTCCGCGTCTTTCAAGGCGGCTTCAATGGCTTCCTTCTCGGCGGCTTCGAGCTTGTCGCCGTGTTCGCCCAGGCTCTTCTTCACGCTGTGCACCATGGCTTCGGCCTGGTTGCGCGCCTGCACGAGTTCGACCTTCTTCTTGTCGTCAGCGGCGTTGAGCTCGGCGTCTTTGACCATCTGCTGGATCTCGGCTTCGCTCAGACCCGAATTCGCCTTGATGGTGATCTTGTTTTCCTTGCCGGTGCCCTTGTCCTTGGCGCCCACGTGCAGGATGCCGTTGGCGTCGATATCGAACGACACCTCGATTTGCGGCATGCCGCGCGGCGAGGCGGGAATGCCTTCGAGGTTGAACTCGCCCAGCAGCTTGTTGCCCGAGGCGATTTCACGCTCGCCCTGGAACACCTTGATGGTCACGGCCGGTTGGTTGTCTTCGGCGGTCGAGAAGGTCTGCGCGAACTTGGTCGGGATCGTGGTGTTCTTCTGGATCATCTTGGTCATGACACCGCCCATGGTCTCGATGCCCAGGCTCAGCGGGGTCACGTCCAGCAGCAGCACGTCCTTGCGGTCACCCGAAAGCACCTGACCCTGGATGGCGGCACCCACGGCCACAGCCTCGTCGGGGTTCACGTCTTTGCGCGGCTCCTTGCCGAAGACTTCCTTCACCTTTTCCTGCACCTTGGGCATGCGGGTCATGCCGCCAACCAGGATCACGTCGTGGATGTCGGATGCGCTGATGCCGGCGTCCTTGATGGCCATGCGGCACGGCGCAATGGTGCGTTCGATCAGCTCTTCCACCAGGGCTTCGAGCTTGGCGCGCGTCAGCTTGATGTTCAGGTGCTTGGGGCCCGACGCGTCGGCGGTGATGTAGGGCAGGTTCAGGTCGGTCGCGGCCGAGCTGGAGAGCTCGATTTTGGCCTTTTCTGCGGCTTCCTTCAGGCGCTGCAGGGCGAGCACGTCTTTCGACAGATCGACGCCTTGCTCCTTTTTGAACTCGCCAATGATGTAGTCGATGATGCGCTGGTCGAAGTCTTCGCCGCCCAGGAAAGTGTCGCCGTTGGTGGAAAGCACTTCAAACTGCTTCTCGCCATCGACGTCGGCGATCTCGATGATGGACACGTCGAACGTGCCGCCACCCAGGTCATAGACAGCGATCTTGCGGTCGCCCTTTTCCTGCTTGTCCAGGCCGAAGGCCAGGGCCGCGGCGGTGGGCTCGTTGATGATGCGTTTCACATCGAGGCCGGCGATGCGGCCGGCGTCCTTGGTGGCCTGGCGCTGCGCGTCGTTGAAGTACGCGGGCACCGTGATCACGGCCTCTGTGACTGGCTCGCCCAGGTAGTCCTCGGCGGTCTTCTTCATCTTGCGCAGGATGTCCGCGCTGACCTGCTGGGCCGAGATCTGCTTGCCGCGCACTTCCACCCAGGCGTCGCCGTTGTCGGCCGCCACGATGGAGTAAGGCATCAGATTGATGTCCTTCTGCACTTCCTTCTCGGTGAACTTGCGGCCGATCAGGCGCTTGATCGCGTACAGCGTGTTGCGCGGGTTGGTCACGGCCTGGCGCTTGGCCGAGGCGCCCACCAGCACTTCGCCGTCTTCCTGGTAAGCCACGATCGACGGCGTGGTGCGTGCACCTTCCGAGTTCTCGATCACCTTGGTGGTGTTGCCTTCCATGATGGACACGCACGAGTTGGTGGTGCCCAGGTCAATGCCGATGATTCGTCCCATGTTGTGACTCCGTGTAGAAAAAAGATTGTTGAAAACGATGTGGATGAGGTGTGGATAAGTCAGGTTCTTTTCAAGAGCGCGACCGCACCGAATGCTTATTTGGGTGCGGTGACCGTGACCAGGGCCGGGCGCAGCACGCGGTCGGCGATGGAGTAGCCCTTTTGCAGCACGGCCACAACGGTGTTGGGCTCCTGCTCGGCCGGCACCATGCTGATGGCCTGGTGCTGGTGCGG
>JBBQSX010000119.1:0-11499 GCA_038213545.1 Burkholderiales bacterium | reverse complement strand
TGGCCTTTGAATACGGGTATGCCTCCAACGACCCGAACTCGCTGGTGATCTGGGAAGCGCAGTTTGGCGACTTCGCCAACGGCGCGCAGGTGGTCATCGACCAGTTCATCGCTTCGGGCGAGGTGAAGTGGGGCCGGGTCAACGGCATCACGCTGATGCTGCCGCACGGCTACGAAGGCCAGGGCCCCGAGCACAGTTCGGCACGCCTGGAGCGCTTCATGCAGATGGCGGCCGACACCAACATGCAGATCGTGCAGCCCACCACGGCCAGCCAGATCTTCCATGTGCTGCGCCGCCAGATGATCCGCGGGCTGCGCAAGCCGCTGATCATCTTCACGCCCAAGTCGCTGCTGCGCAACAAGGACGCCACCTCGCCGTTGTCCGAGTTCACCAAAGGCGGTTTCCAGACCGTGATCCCCGACCAGAGCGCTGACGTGGCGAAGAAGGCCGAAAAGGTCAAACGCGTCATTTGCTGCTCGGGCAAGGTGTACTACGACCTGGTGAAGAAGCGTGAGGAGCGCGAGTCCGATGACGTGGCGATCATCCGCGTCGAACAGCTCTATCCTTTCCCGCACAAGGTGTTTGGTGCCGAGCTGCGCAAGTACCCCAACGCCACCGACATTGTGTGGTGCCAGGACGAGCCGCAGAACCAGGGTGCCTGGTTCTTCGTGCAGCACTACATCCACGAAAACATGCTCGACGGGCAGAAGCTCGGCTACGCCGGGCGCGCAGCCTCCGCATCTCCAGCGGTGGGCTATTCCCACCTGCACCAGGAACAGCAGAAGAACCTGATCGACGCCGCCTTCGGCAAGCTCAAGGGCTTCATCCTCACCAAGTAAGCCGCTCCCCCCTTGCGGCCCGTGGATGTTGCATCCCGGGCCGGATGGCGCAGCGCAACCCGAAACAATCCAGGTAGAAGAAACATGGCAATCGTAGAAGTCAAAGTTCCGCAGCTCTCCGAATCGGTGGCCGAAGCCACGATGCTGCAGTGGAAGAAAAAAGTCGGCGACGCGGTGGCGGTCGACGAGATCCTCATCGAAATCGAGACCGACAAGGTCGTGCTCGAAGTGCCCGCTCCTTCAGCCGGCGTGCTGGTTGAAATCCTGCAGGGCGACGGCGCCACGGTGGCGGCAGAGCAGCTGATCGCACGCATCGATACGTCCGCTGTGGCTGGTGCCCCTGCGCCCGCTGCGGCATCCGCCGCGCCTGTTGCCGCTCCTGCCCCCGCCGCAGCGGCTGCCGTCGTTGCGTCCACCAGCAAGGCCGGTGTGGCCATGCCCGCCGCCGCCAAGCTGATGGCCGACAACAACCTGGCTTCTGGATCGGTTCCGGGCACCGGCAAAGACGGTCGCGTGACCAAGGGCGATGTGCTCACGGCCGTGTCCGCACCCAAGCCCGCCCCCGTGGCTGCACCTGTGGCCATCCCCACGGGCGCGCCCGCCAGGGTACTGCCGCAGGTGCCTGTGGTTGCCCCCGACCTGGGTGACCGCCCGCAGGAGCGCGTGCCCATGACGCGCCTGCGCGCCCGCGTTGCCGAGCGTCTGCTGCAGTCGCAGTCGACCAACGCCATCCTGACCACTTTCAACGAAATCAACATGGCCCCGGTCATGGAGATGCGCAAGAAGTTCCAGGAGAAGTTCGAGAAGGAACACGGCGTCAAGCTCGGCTTCATGAGCTTCTTCGTCAAGGCAGCCGTGCATGCCCTCAAGAAGTACCCCATCCTGAACGCCTCGGTGGATGGCAACGACATCGTCTACCACGGCTTCTTCGACATCGGCATTGCTGTGGGTTCGCCGCGCGGCCTGGTGGTGCCCATCTTGCGCAATGCCGACCAGATGAGCTTTGCCGACATCGAGAAGAAGATTGCCGAGTACGGTCAGAAGGCCAAGGACGGCAAGCTGGGCATCGACGAGATGACCGGGGGCACGTTCTCGATTTCCAACGGCGGCACCTTCGGCTCCATGATGTCCACCCCCATCATCAACCCGCCCCAGTCCGCCATCCTGGGCGTGCACGCCACCAAGGATCGTGCCATGGTGGAAAACGGTCAGGTGGTCGTGCGCCCCATGAACTACTTCGCCATGTCCTACGACCACCGCATTATCGACGGCCGCGAAGCCGTGCTGGGCCTGGTGGCCATGAAGGAAGCGCTGGAAGATCCAGCCCGCCTCTTGTTCGACATTTGATCGGCAACCCCGTTCGCCAACGCCCCGCCAGGGGCGTTGGCCTTTTGAATCCAGGAATCCAACATGTCCCAAACATTTGATGTCGTCGTCATTGGCGGCGGCCCCGGCGGCTATATCGCCGCGATCCGCGCAGCCCAACTCGGTTTCAAGGTCGCCTGCATCGACGAATGGAAAAACGCCGCTGGCGGCCCGGCCCCGGGTGGCACCTGCACCAACGTCGGTTGCATCCCGTCCAAGGCACTGCTGCAGTCCTCGGAACACTTCGACCACGCCAACCACCACTTCGCCGACCACGGCATCACAGCCACCAACGTCAAGATCGACATCGCCAAGATGATCGGCCGCAAAGACACCGTGGTGAAGCAGAACAACGACGGCATCCTGTACCTGTTCAAGAAGAACAAGATCTCGTTCTTCCATGGCCGTGGCTCTTTTGCCAAGGCGGTGGAAGCCGGCTACGAGATCCAGGTCACGGGTGCCACAGAAGAGCTGCTGACCGCGCGCCAGATCATCGTGGCCACCGGCTCCAACGCGCGCGCCTTGCCCGGCACGCCGTTTGACGAAGAGACCGTGCTGTCCAACGACGGCGCGCTGCGCCTGGGCGCCGTGCCCAAGAAGATGGTGCTGATCGGCTCCGGCGTCATTGGTCTGGAAATGGGCTCGGTCTGGCGCCGACTCGGGTCGGACGTGACCATCCTCGAAGGCCTGCCCACGTTCTTGGGTGCGGTGGACGAACAGATCGCCAAGGAAGCCAAAAAGGCTTTTGACAAACAGGGCCTGAAGATCGAGCTGGGTGTGAAAGTCGGCGAAATCAAGACCACCAAAAAAGGTGTGAGCGTGGCCTACACCAACGCCAAGGGCGAAGCCCAGTCGCTGGACGCCGACAAGCTCATCGTCTCCATCGGCCGCGTACCCAACACCATCGGCCTCAACGCCGAAGCGGTGGGCCTGCAGCTCGACGAGCGCGGCGCCATCGTGGTCGACGCCGAGTGCCGTACCAACCTCAAAGGCGTGTGGGCGGTGGGCGATGTGGTGCGAGGCCCCATGTTGGCGCACAAGGCAGAAGAAGAGGGCGTGGCGGTGGCCGAGCGCATCGCCGGCCAGCACGGCCATGTGAACTTCAACACCATCCCCTGGGTGATCTACACCAGCCCCGAGATCGCCTGGGTGGGCGAGACCGAGCAGCAGCTCAAGGCCCGCGGCGCCGCGTACAAGGCCGGTACCTTCCCGTTCCTTGCCAACGGCCGCGCACGTGCGCTGGGCGACACCACCGGCATGGTCAAGTTCCTGGCCGATGCCGTGTCCGACGAGATCCTGGGCGTGCACATCGTCGGCCCGCAGGCCAGCGAGCTGATCGCCGAAGCCGTGGTGGCCATGGAGTTCAAAGCCAGTGCCGAAGACATCGCGCGCATCTGCCACGCGCATCCTTCGCTGTCGGAGGCGACCAAAGAAGCCGCGCTGGCGGTGGACAAGCGCACGCTGAACTTCTGAACCGGCACTTGTCTTGAGCGTTCGCAGCACCTACGAAGCCGCGCTGAAAGAGCGCGGCTACACGACCGACCCCGCCCAGCAGCGTGCCATCGACGCGCTGGAGCGGTGCGCCACCGAGTGGACCGAGTACAAACAGCGCCGCTCGAACTCGCTCAAAAAGCTCTTCATCAAGCCCGAGATTCCCCGGGGCGTCTACATGTTTGGCGGTGTGGGCCGGGGCAAGAGCTTCTTGATGGACTGCTTTTTCAATGCAGTGCCCCTGAAGCGAAAGACGCGGCTGCACTTTCACGAGTTCATGCGCGAAGTGCACCGCGAACTGCGTGACTTGCAGGGCACAGTGAACCCGCTGGACGAACTCGGCCTGCGTATCGCCAAACGCTACAAGCTCATTTGCTTTGACGAGTTCCACGTGGCCGATGTGACCGACGCCATGATCCTGCACCGGCTGCTGGATGCCTTGTTCAAGGCCGGCGTGGGCTTCGTCACCACGTCCAATTTCCACCCCGACGGCCTGTACCCCGACGGCCTGCACCGCGACCGCATCCTTCCTGCCATCGAGTTGCTCAAAGAGCGGCTGGAGGTGCTGAGCGTGGACAACGGCACCGACTACCGTCAGCGCACGCTCAACCACATCGAGCTGTACCACTGCCCGCTCGGGCCGCAAGCTGATGCGTCGATGGAGGCCACGTTCAACGAACTGGCCGAAGCGGGCGACCAAGACCCGGTTATGCAGATCGAGTCGCGTCAGATCCGGGCGGTGCGCCGCGCCGGTGGTGTCATCTGGTTTGATTTCCGCACCCTGTGCGGCGGGCCGCGTTCTCAGAACGATTACCTGGAAATCGCCACACAGTTCCACACGGTGATGCTGTCCAACGTGCCGCAGATGCAGGTGCGCCAGGCGTCTGAAGCGCGGCGCTTCACCTGGCTGATCGACGTGCTTTACGACCGTCGGGTCAAGCTGGTGATGTCGGCGGCGGTTCGGCCTGATGAGCTCTACCTTGAAGGCCCCATGTCGCACGAATTCCCGCGCACGGTCTCTCGGCTGAGCGAGATGCAGTCAGAAGAATTTCTGGCGCTGGAGCACCGGGTCGTGGACACCGGCCTGACCTGAGTTCTTCAGCTCAAGGGCTCGAGCTTCACGATCACGATCGACAGGTTGTCGCCCGCGCCCTTGGCCCGGGTTCGGGCCTTCTGGATCAGAAACTCGCAAGCCTCGCGCGGGGACAGCATGGCGATCGTGCTGGCCAGTTCTTCGGGAGTGAAGTAGTGCCAAACGCCATCGCTGCAGGCCATCAGCGACTCGCCCGGCGTGAGTTGTGGCACCACGTGCAGGTCCACCGGTGGATCGTTTTCGGTGCCCAGGCATCCCATGAGGATGTTGGCGTGCGGGTGGTCCAGAGCCTCCTGTTCGCTGAGCTCGCCCTGATTGACCAGGGTCTGCACATACGAGTGGTCCATGGTTCGGAACACCATGCGGCCGTTGCGGAAGTGGTAGACCCGCGAATCACCGGCGTGCACCCAGTGGCTCTCACCGTCCGGGTCAATCAGAAACGCGGCGATGGTGCTGTGCGGTTCCTGTTCGGCGGACACGGCGGTGAGCTTGATCACAAGGTGCGACTCTTCAACGATCTGGCGCAGCAGGGCCGAGGCGTCGTCGGTGTCGGGGTCGTAGCGCTCGAACAACTGGCGGGCCGTGAGCATCACCTGGTCGGATGCCTTGCGCCCGCCACTGCGCCCGCCCATGCCGTCAGCCAGCACCGCCAGCATGCAGCTGCTGTGGCGCGGGTGGTTCAGCAGGCACACTTGGTCTTGCTGGTAGTCACGGTCGCCCCGGTGGATGCCGGTGGATGCCTGGATGCGGTAGCCTTTGGACATATGAATCAATCGTTGTTCGGGTGCCGTTCGTTGCACGCAATGGTATCCAGTTATGTTCCAGCGGTGCCCCACCGTCCGTGCGCCAGTGCGCGCCGCTGGCGTGGTTGATCTGGTCCAGGTCGTGGCGGCTGCCTTCGCCGCAGATGGCGCACTGTCGGTGTCGCGCTCCGGTCTTCGATCCAGGCCGGGCCAGTCGGAGATGGCGCTGGCCGTGGCGCATGCTGTGCAAGCGGGCGAGCATCTCGCCGTGGAGGCAGGCACCGGTGTGGGCAAGACTTTCGCGTACCTTGTGCCGGTGCTGTTGAGCGGACAACGCGCACTTCTGTCGACCGCCACGCAAGCCCTGCAAGACCAGCTGTTCACGCGCGACATCCCCGCCGTGTCCCGCGCGCTCGGCCTGCCGGTGCGCGTGGCTCTGCTCAAAGGTCGCTCCAACTATTTGTGCCTGCACCGGCTGGAGCTGGCCCGATCCGTCGGGTCTTACGCGCAACGCGACCCGGCAGTGGCCGCGGGCCTGGAGAAGGTGCAGCGCTGGGCGAAGCTCACTCCCAGTGGCGATGTGGGCGAGCTGGACGGGCTGGATGAGCGTTCGCCGCTGCGCCCCTTGATCACTTCCACACGTCACAACTGCGTGGGCGCCACGTGCCCGCAGGTCGCTGCGTGTCACGTCAACCGGGCCCGTCGGCAGGCCCGCGAGGCCGACTGGGTGGTTATCAACCACCACCTCTTTTTTGCCGATCAGGTGATTCGGGAAGCGGAGGCGGTGGACTGGTTGCCCGAGACCGGCGTCGTGGTGCTGGACGAAGCGCACCAGCTCAACGACACCGGCGTGCAGTTGCTGTCTCAGTCCGTCACCTCGGACCACCTGCGGGACCTCGCCCGCGAAATCGGCGTGCAGGGCAACGCCCGGGCTCGCGGCCTGCGGCCCTGGGCGTATCTCGCTCTCAGTCTGGAGCAGGCCTGCCGCGCCGTGGGCTCTCTGGTCCGTGAGGCCAGTACCCAAAGTCGAAGCGCATGGACCGACGTCACACCCGAAGGCCTGGCTCCGGCCGATTGGCTGCAGGCGGTTTCCCGGCTCGATCAGGCCTTGACGGCCGCACTGGAGGCTGTGTCCGCCACTGCGCAAAGTGCCACCGAGCTCGCCCGACTGTTCGCCCGCCTCAAGGCGCTGCAGACCACCTGGAGCCGTTTGGCGCCGGGCGACCCGAGCCCGCTTGACACCACCAGCGTACGCTGGATGGAATGGGGTGCCGACCATGCCTGGCGCATGGTGCGTGCGCCGCTGGACAGCGCCGCCCGCTTCAGTCGCCTCGTGCAGTCGGCAGAGCCTGGTGGACGGAGCTGGATCTTTGCGTCCGCCACGCTGGGTCACGACGACGCACTGAGCTGGTTCACCCAAGGCCTGGGCCTGGCCGAACACCGCACGTTGCGCACCCTGCGGGTGGCTAGCCCTTTCGACCATGGCGAGCAAGCATCGTTGTTTGTGCCCCACGATCTGCCGGAGCCGTCCGAGCCTTCTCACACGCCTGAGCTGGCCGCGCGCGTGGCACAGTGGTCCACCCGTCTGGGCGGCCGTACCCTGGTGCTCACCACCACACTGCGGGCGGTGACGCGCATGGCCGAGGCCTTGAACGAACAGGTGCTGCAGGGCCGTTGTGCGCCGATGCTGGTGCTGGCCCAGGGGCGCTTGTCGCGTGCCGCGCTGCTGGACAGGTTCAGAGCGGCCGCCTCAATGCCTCACGGCGCTGTCCTGGTGGCGTCAGCGTCGTTCTGGGAGGGGGTGGACCTGGCGGGCGACGCGCTGCAGCTGCTCGTCATCGACAAACTGCCTTTCCCGTCACCCGACGACCCCTTGACGGCCGCGCGCGCCGGGCGCCTCGAAGCTCAAGGCTTGAACGCGTTTGGACACCATTCCCTTCCCGAGGCCGCCATGGCCTTGAAGCAGGGCGCGGGGCGCCTGATCCGGACTGAAACCGACCGCGGTGTCCTGGTGATTGGAGACCGCCGCCTGCTGACCCGAAGCTACGGCCTTCAGTTGCTGGACAGCTTGCCACCCATGCGGCGCGTGGTGGACGAGGCCGAAATGAGCGCAGCGCTGGACGCGCTGGTGCTCACCAGATCTTCCACCAAGGATCGTTCGCTGTCTTGAAGCCCTGGCTCAGGTACTCGCTGCGGGGGTAGTTGGCCTGCATCACCCGACGAGCGTCATCTCGCAGCTGGGTCATGCCCAGTGCATCGTACGAACGCACCATGATGAACAAGGCTTCTTCCAGAGCGGGAGCGTCGTTGTACTCATTCAATGCGGTCTGTGCGCGGTTGATGGCCGCCACATGAGCGCCGCGGCTGAGGTAGTAGCGGGCCACGTGCACCTCATACTGCGCCAGCGAATTGACGATGTATGTCATGCGCAGCCGGGCATCGGGTGTGTAGCGTGAGTCCGGGAAGCGGGTGGTCAGCTCGCGGAATGCCTCGAACGACTCCTTGGCAGCCTTCTGGTCGCGCTCCGACAGGTCTTGCCGCGCGATCGCGCCGAACAGACCCAGGTTGTCGTTGAAGTTCACCAGGCCCTTGAGGTAAAGCGCGTAGTCCATGGCCGGGCTGGCCGGGTGCAGTTTCTGGAAACGGTCGATCGCTGCGAGCGCCTGAGCTGGCTCGCTCGCTTTGTAATGTGTATAGGCCTTGTCAAGCTGGGCCTGCTGCGCCAGCGGGGTGCCGGCTGCTCGGCCTTCCAGCTTCTCGAGCAGGGTCACCGATCGTTCGAAGTTGCCGGCCGAGCGCTCGTCGGTGGCTTCGCTGTAAATGCGGTTGGGGCTCCAGTTCGCGGTTTCGTCTTTGGGCTTGGTGCTGCCGCACGCGCTCAGCAGCATCGCTGTGCCCAATGCACCAGCGGTCAGGGCCGATAATCTGAACGTCAACATAACGAACTCACCTTCACAACGGAACGACGGATTGAAAGCGCAAAGTATATCGACGGGGGGTGAGTCGCTCGGTCTGGAAGCAGACACGGCCCAGGACACAGCAGCGGCCGCCGACGAATGGGCGCTGGAGATGGAAAAGCGCATTTGTGCGGTTCCTGTGGGCATGCACGGCTGGCGCATTGACCGTGCGCTGGCCCAGCTGATTCCCGAGTTCTCCCGCTCCTACCTGCAGCAGCTCATGGCCGATGGCGCCGTGGAGGTGCGTGGCGTGGTACAAATCAAGGCGTCGGCCCGGATCGCAGCGGGCGATCAACTGCAGGTGGAGCTGAGGCCCACCCAGCAGGCCCAGGCCTTTGTGCCCGAGGCGATGGCGCTGGACGTGGTGTTCGAAGACGCCGACCTGCTGGTGATCCACAAGCCGGCCGGCCTGGTGGTACACCCCGCCGCCGGCCACTGGACGGGGACCCTGCTCAATGGTCTGCTGGCCCACCACGCAGGCGCCGCCAGCCTGCCGCGTGCCGGTATCGTGCACCGGCTCGACAAGGACACTTCGGGCCTGATGCTCGTGGGCAAGAGCCGTCAGGCCGTGGAAGCCCTGGTGCGCGCCATCGCCGCGCGCGAGGTGAGCCGCCAGTACCTGGCCCTTGCGCACGGCCGCTGGAAGGGCACGCAAGAGCAGCACGTGGACCAGCCCATCGGTCGCGATGTGCACAACCGTTTGCGCATGGCGGTGGTGCGGGTAGAGGGGGGCAGCAGCAAAACTGCGCAAACCAGCTTTCGCCTGCTTGACACCTGCGACCAGGCGAGTCTGGTGGCCTGCAAGCTGCACACCGGGTGCACCCATCAGATCCGGGTGCACATGGCCTGGCTGGCCCATCCGCTGGTGGGCGACACGCTGTACGGCGGGCGCGCTTTGTGGGGCATGGCTCGCCAATCGCTGCACGCGGCGCGCCTGGAGCTCAAGCACCCCATCAGCGGCCAGTCGTTGTTGTTTCGCTCCACGCCGCCGCCCGACATGCTTCAGGCGCTGGAATCCAGTGGGCTCCATTACAATGCGAAAGCTTGGGACAGCGAACCGGGGGCCTGAAGTCGCACCATTCGAAGCGGATGGACAGCGCCACAACCTGCACCCCGACCTTCGCCCAGCCACCCGATTTGAACGACTTGCCCAAAGCCTGAGCCCGGGCTTTTCAGGACTCAGCCGACTCGCCCCGACCCAACGGTCGCGCCCGCATGCCGCCAATCCCCCGGCTCACTTGCACCGTTCGCCTTTCGCACCGTCCCGGCCACCCACCGGTTTTTGACTGACAGACACCATGAACACCACGGATGCCAAGCGTGTCCTCGAGACGGCATTGATCTGCGCGCCCCAGCCGCTGTCGGTGCGTGAGCTCGGCACGCTGTTCGACATGGAAGTGTCGGCCGACACGCTCAAGACCCTGCTGGCCGACCTGCAGCTCGAGTGGACCGGACGCGGCGTGGAGCTGGTGCAGGTGGCCACGGGCTGGCGTTTTCAGAGCCGGCCCGAGTTACGGCCCTACCTGGACCGCCTGCACCCCGAAAAGCCGCCGCGTTACAGCCGTGCTGCCATGGAAACGCTGGCCATCATTGCCTACCGCCAGCCAGTGACGCGGGGGGACATGGAAGACGTTCGCGGCGTCACGATCAACTCGTTGATCATCAAGCAGCTCGAAGATCGGGGCTGGATCGAAGTCATTGGCCACCGCGAAACCGTGGGCCGTCCGGCCCTGTTTGCCACAACACGCCAGTTCCTGGATGACCTGGGACTGGCTTCGCTGGACCAATTGCCGCCACTGGACGGCAGCGAGGTTCAGGAGTCCGCGCTGGATCGCCTTGACTTTGAATCCCTGGCCAACAGCCTGCCGTCCGATTCAGCCGATCCTGACGCGCCCGAATCAGATCTCCTTGTGGTGACCGACTCCTTGACCACCGACCCGATTTCCCCGCCCTCCGACCCGCAGTTGTTGGAACCGTCCACCCAGGAAGACCATGACCCCGGATCAAACTCCCCCAAACCCGCCTGAACTCGACCTCAGCGCCGAGGCACCTGCGGTCCAGCCAGCGGCAGCGCAGCCTCATCCGGAGCCTGCGTCTGAGGTGCTGCGTTTTGACGATGTGGTGAGCGGTGCTTTTGACGCCGAGCAAGAACAGGAATTGCCGGCGCTGCCCGCCAAACGCGTGCTGGCGCCCCAGGCCGAATCGCCCAAGCTGCACAAGGTGCTGGCGCAGGCCGGTATGGGTTCGCGGCTGGAGATGGAGCAGCTCATTCTCGAAGGCCGTATTTCGGTCAACGGCGAGCCCGCCCACATCGGCCAGCGTATCCAGTTTGGCGATGTGATCAAGGTCAACGGCAAGCCGGTGCGCGTGCGCATGACACCGCCGCCGCCCCGTGTGTTGGCCTACCACAAGCCCGCGGGTGAGGTGGTGTCGCACGACGATCCGCAAAACCGGCCCACCGTGTTCCGCCGTCTGCCCAAACTGATGCAGGGCAAGTGGCAATCGGTCGGCCGACTTGATCTGAACACCGAAGGCTTGCTGCTGCTGACCAGCTCGGGTGAACTGGCCAATCGCCTGATGCACCCGCGATTTGGCTTGCAACGCGAATACGCCGTGCGCGTGCTCGGCGCGCTGTCGAACGACGAAAAGGCCCGCCTGCTCGACGGCGTGCGGCTTGACGACGGCATGGCCCAATTCGCTTCCATTGAAGACGGTGGCGGTGAGGGCGCCAACTGCTGGTACCGCGTGACCATTGGTGAAGGCCGCAACCGCGAGGTTCGCCGCATGTTCGAAGCCGTGGGGCACGCGGTCAGCCGCCTGATCCGCATCCGATACGGCGCCATGATGCTGCCGCGAGGCCTCAAGCGCGGTGCCTGGATCGAGCTTGACGAGCGAGATATCGCCCGCCTGACGGCGGCGGCCGGCATGCCCAGTGCGGACGAGGAGGGCGCCCGCCCACCCCGTCCGGGTGGCCGCCATCCGGCACAGCGCGGGAAACAGGGTCCCCGATC
>JBBQSX010000118.1:0-11546 GCA_038213545.1 Burkholderiales bacterium | reverse complement strand
TGAATTCACCGTAGTGGAAGATGCTAGCGGCGAGCACGGCGTCTGCACCCCCCTGCTGTACACCGTCGGCCAGGTGGTCGAGCGTGCCCACACCGCCGGAGGCGATCACGGGCACGTCAACCGCATCGGCCACTGCACGGGTGAGCGCCAGGTCAAAACCTGATTTGGTGCCGTCGCGGTCCATGCTGGTGAGCAGGATCTCGCCAGCGCCGTGTTCGGCCATCTGCCGGGCCCAGGCCACCGCGTCCAGACCCGTGTTCTTGCGACCGCCGTGGCTGTAAACGTCCCAACCCTCGCCACGGGCAGCCAAGTCTTCACCATGACGGCGTTTGGCGTCGATGGCCACCACGATGCATTGCGCACCGTACTTGGCCGAGGCATCGCGGATCACCTGCGGGTTGGCCAGCGCCGCCGAGTTGAAGCTGGTCTTGTCAGCACCGGCGTTGAGCAGGCGGCGCACGTCTTCCACCGTACGCACACCGCCACCGACAGTGAGGGGAATGAAGACCTGGGAAGCCACGGCTTCGATGATGTGCAGGATCAGGTCGCGCCCGTCACTGGTGGCGGTGATGTCAAGGAACGTGAGTTCGTCGGCACCCTGATCGTTGTAGCGTGCCGCGATTTCCACCGGGTCGCCTGCATCCCGCAGCTCCACGAAGTTGACGCCCTTGACCACGCGGCCCCCGGTCACATCCAGGCAGGGAATGATGCGCTTGGCCAGCATGTCAGGCCGCAGCGCAGGGCCGCCCCAAGCAAGGCCGCACCCCCTCGGGGGGCAGCGAATACACGAAGTGATGAGCGTGGGGGCGATTCATATCATCCGTTCAGGTCGTCAGCCAGCTGCTGCGCAG
Organism: Burkholderiales bacterium; assembly: GCA_038213545.1. GTDB lineage: Bacteria > Pseudomonadota > Gammaproteobacteria > Burkholderiales > Burkholderiaceae_C > Hydrogenophaga. The sequence continues at coordinate 10,695 of JBBQSX010000118.1, read as the reverse complement.
CTTCAAAATCCAGATCGCCGCTGTAGATCGATCGGCCGCAGATCACACCTTCGACGCCCTCGTCTTCCACGGCGCACAGCGCGCGGATGTCTTCGAGGTTGGACAGGCCGCCCGATGCGATCACAGGAATCGACAATGCCTGCGCCAGCTTGACGGTGGCTTCGATGTTGATGCCCGAGAGCATGCCGTCCCGGCCAATATCGGTGTAGATGATGCCTTCGACGCCGTAGTCTTCGAACTTCTTGCCCAGGTCCACCACCTCGTGGCCGGTGAGCTTGCTCCAGCCGTCCGTGGCAACCTTGCCGTCCTTGGCGTCAAGGCCCACGATGATGTGGCCACCAAACGCGGTGCAGGCGTCCTGCAGAAAGCCGGGGTTCTTCACCGCGGCGGTGCCGATGATCACGTAACGCAGACCGGCGTCGAGGTAACGCTCGATGGTGTCGAGGTCGCGGATGCCGCCGCCCAGCTGAACGTCCACTTCGGAACCGACCTCTTTCAGGATGGCGCGAATGGCCTGCTCGTTCTTCGGTTTGCCGGCGAAGGCACCGTTGAGGTCGACCAGGTGAACGCGGCGCGCGCCCTTGTCGACCCAACTGCGCGCGATGGCCGCCGGGTCTTCGCCAAACACGGTGGATTGGTCCATGTCGCCCTGTTTGAGGCGAACGCACTGGCCGTCTTTCAGATCAATGGCAGGAATCAGCAGCATGATGGTTTGGTCAAAGGCCTAGGGGTTCCAGGAGAGGAAGTTGCGGTAAAGCGCCAGCCCCTGGTCGGCACTTTTTTCGGGGTGAAACTGGGTGGCGAAGATGTTGTCGCGGGCCACCGCTGCGGCAAAGCGACCACCATAGTCGGCCTCACCCACGCAGTGCAAGGCCTGGGCAGGCCGAGCATAAAAGCTGTGCACGAAATAGAAATAGGAGCCTTCCCGAATGCCGGCCCACAGCGGATGCACCGGGCGGCCCAGATCATGGAATACCGGGTTCCAGCCCATCTGCGGCACCTTGAAGCGACTGCCATCGGCCTGCAGGCGGCCTTCCAGTCTAAAACGCAGCACCTCGCCGGGGATCAGGCCCAGTCCGTCGGTCGGGCCTTCTTCGCTGCGGTCCAGCAGCATCTGCATGCCCACGCAAACGCCAAACAGCGGTTTGTTGGCAGCGGCGTGCAACACGGCGTCTTTCAATCCGGAAACGGCGAGCTCGTTCATGCAATCGGCCATGTGGCCTTGACCGGGCAGCACCACGCGGTCGGCGTCGAAAACGTCTTGTGCGTTTGACGTGACCAACACCTCCACGTCTGCGGTCCGTGCCACATGCTGCACGGCTTGCGACACGGAGCGCAGGTTGCCACTGCCGTAGTCCACCACGGCGACTGTCTTGCGTTTCATGGCCGGGAAGGGGTTACAGCGAACCTTTGGTCGAGGGGATCACGTTGCCCATGCGCGGGTCGCGCTCCAGCGCCATACGCACGGCTCGGGCAAATGCCTTGAACACGGTTTCGGCCTGGTGGTGGGCGTTTTCACCGTGCAGGTTGTCGATGTGCAGCGTGACGCCGGCGTGGTTGACGAAACCCTGGAAGAATTCGAAGGCGAGCTGGGTGTCGAAACCGCCCACCATGCCGCTCTTGAAGGGCACGCGCATGTGCAGGCCCGGGCGGCCCGAAAAATCGATGACGACACGCGAGAGCGCTTCGTCCAGCGGCACGTAGGCATGGCCGTAGCGGCGAATGCCTTTTTTGTCGCCCACGGCCTTCGCAAAGGCCTGGCCGAGCGTGATGCCCACGTCTTCCACCGTGTGGTGACCGTCGATGTGCAGGTCGCCGACGGCCTGGATCTCGAGGTCGATCAGCCCGTGGCGGGCGATCTGGTCGAGCATGTGGTCAAAGAAGCCGATGCCGGTCGACAACGTGGCGGCACCGGTACCGTCGAGGTTCACACGCACGCCGATCTGCGTTTCCGAGGTGTTGCGCTGCACGAATGCCGTGCGGTCATGGGTTCCTGCGGGGGCGGCTGCGGAAGGCGTGGAAGTCATGGAGTGGTTTGGAGGGCGCGGATCAGCGAGGCGTTTTCCGACGGTGTGCCCACCGTCAGCCGCAGACAGTTTGTCAGCAGTGGGTGCATTTTAGAAACATTCTTCACCAGAATGCCCTGGGCCTTGAGGCTGTCAAAACAACGTTGCGCATCGGGCACACGCACCAGCACCATGTTGGCGTCGCTCGGGAAGGGCTGAAAGCCCGGCATCTGGCGCAGGGCGTCGATCAACACGGTGCGCTGCTCGCAGATCTGCGCGGCCTGCCGGGCGAACACGTCCGCGTGCTCCAGCGCGAACAGCGCACATTCGGCATTGAGCACGCTCACGTTGTACGGCGGGCGCAGCTTGTCGATTTCCTGCACCAGCGCCTGCGGCCCCAACATGTAGCCCAGCCGCACGCCAGCCAAGCCGAATTTGGAGAGCGTTCGCATGAGCAGCACGTTGGCATTGGCTGCGGGATGGGCCCGGATTTCGTCAAGCCAGCTGCGGCTGGAGAACGGCTGGTAGGCCTCGTCCATCACCACCAAACCACCAAAACTGGCCGCCTCGACGATCAGGCGGCGGATGGTGTCTGCGCTCCACAGATTGGCCGTCGGGTTGTTGGGATAAGCGATGTAGGTGATGGCGGGCTTGTGCTCGCGCATTGCAGCCAGCATGGCCGGTTCGTCCAGATCGAAGTCGGCCGTGAGCGGCACGCCCACAAACTTCAGACCCTGAAGCTGCGCGCTCATGGCGTACATCACAAAGCCCGGCAGTGGCGCAAGCACGGTGGCGCCCGGCAGGTCGCAGGCCAGGGTCAGCAGCGAGATGAGTTCGTCCGAGCCATTACCCAACATCAAGCTGCAGCCCGCTGGCAGGTTCACATACCGAGCCAGGGAAGCCTTGAGGTCGTCGACACGTGGGCCAGGGTAGCGGTTCACAGCCACCGCGCCCAGGCGTTCTCCGAGCGCGGCCTGCAACTCGGACGGCAGCGCAAACGGGTTCTCCATCGCGTCCAGCTTGACCATGCCGGCGGCGTCCTGCACGGCGTAGGCGTGCATGGACTGCACGTCCTGGCGGATCATGTTCAGCGGATTGACGCTCATTTCGCACCCCTCATCGGCGGCACTTCGTTGAGCCGCATTTCGGCCGCACGCGCGTGCGCCTGCAAGCCTTCGCCGTAGGCCAGCTCGGCGGCGATCTTGCCCAGGCTTTGCGCGCCGATCTGGCTCACCTCGATCAGGCTGCTGCGCTTCTGGAAGTCGTACACGCCCAGCGGGGAGCTGAACCGCGCGGTGCCGCTGGTAGGCAGCACGTGGTTGGGGCCGGCGCAGTAGTCGCCCAGGCTTTCGCTGGTAAAAGCGCCGAGGAAGATGGCCCCCGCGTGTTTGAGCAACGGCTCCCAGCGGTGCGGCTCGCTGCTGGACACCTCCAGGTGCTCGGGCGCAATGCGGTTGCTGATGGCACAGGCCTCTTCCATGCTGCGTGTGTGGATCAGCGCGCCACGGTCGTTCAGGCTCTTGGCGATGATGGTCGCGCGCGGCATGGTGCCCAGCAAGCGGTCGATGGCGGCCTGCACCGCGTCGATGTAGGCGGCGTCGGGGCAGAGCAGGATGCTCTGCGCGAGTTCGTCGTGCTCGGCCTGGCTGAACAGGTCCATGGCCACCCAGTCGGCGGGCGTGCTGCCGTCGGCCAGCACCAGGATTTCGCTCGGGCCAGCGATCATGTCGATGCCCACGGTGCCGAATACGCGCTTCTTGGCGCTGGCCACGTAGGCGTTGCCCGGGCCGGTGATCTTGTCGACCTTGGGCACGGTGGCCGTGCCGTACGCGAGTGCAGCCACGGCCTGCGCTCCGCCGATGGTGAAGGCGCGCGAGACGCCGGCCACAAACGCGGCGGCGAGCACCAGGGGGTTCTTCTCGCCACGCGGGGTGGGCACCACCATGATGATCTCGGTCACGCCGGCCACGTGGGCGGGAATGGCGTTCATCAACACGCTCGACGGGTAAGCCGCTTTGCCACCAGGCACATAGATGCCCACGCGGTCCAGCGGCGTGACCTTCTGGCCCAGCAGCGTGCCGTCTTCGTCGCGGTAGCTCCAGCTCTCGCCACCGGCCTTTTTCTGCGCTTCGTGGTAGCTGCGTACCCGGCGGGCCGCTGCCTGCAGGGCGTCTCGCTGCGCGGCGGGCAGGCCATCGAAGGCCGCTTTCAACTCGGTCTGGGTGAGTTCCAGCTGGTTCAGGCTCGCCACATCCAGGCCATCAAATCGCGCGGTGTACTCCAGCACGGCTGCATCACCTCGCATCATCACGTCGTCGAGGATGCCGGCCACCCGCTCTTCGATCGCACCATCGGTCTCGGCCGACCAATGCAGCCGGGCCGCGAACTGCGCCTCGAAATCGGCGGTGGTGGTGGACAGGCGGGCGGGACGGGCGGTGAAAGTCATGCGGGCGTGCCTTGTTCGATGGCTTGTGCGAAGGCGTTGATGATCGGGCGGATGGCGGCTTGCTTGAGCTTGAGCGAGGCCTGGTTGACGACCAGGCGCGCGCTGATGTCCATGATGCGTTCCACCTCGACGAGGTGGTTCGCCTTGAGGGTGTTGCCGGTGGACACGAGGTCGACGATGGCGTCGGCCAGGCCGGTGAGTGGTGCGAGCTCCATGCTGCCGTAGAGCTTGATCAGGTCCACGTGCACGCCCTTGCTGGCGAAAAACTCGCGCGCGATGTGGGTGTACTTGGTGGCCACCTTCAGGCGCGAGCCTTGACGCACGGCCGAGGCGTAGTCGAAGTCGGCGCGCACGGCCACGCTGACGCGGCAGCGCGAGATGTTGAGGTCCAGCGGCTGGTACAGACCCTGGCCACCGTGCTCGATCAAGGTGTCCTTGCCGGTCACACCCAGGTCGGCGCCGCCGTGCTCCACATAGGTCGGCACGTCGCTGGCGCGCACCAGAACCACGCGCACCTGCGGGTTGCTGGTGGCCAGGATCAGCTTGCGCGACTTCTCCGGGTCTTCAAGCACTTCGATGCCTGCGGCCTTGAGCAGCGGCAGGGTCTCGTCGAAGATGCGGCCTTTGGAGAGAGCGAGAGTGATCATTTGACTCTCTCGATATCAGCGCCGATGCCACGCAGTTTTTCTTCCATCTGGTCGTACCCACGATCGAGGTGGTAGATGCGGTCGACGATCGTTTCGCCGTCGGCCACCAGACCGGCAATCACCAGGCTGGCCGAGGCACGCAGATCGGTGGCCATGACAGCGGCTCCCGACAACCGCGAAATGCCCTCGACGACTGCGATCTTGCCGTCGGTCTGGATGTGCGCACCCAGGCGCACCAGCTCGTTGACGTGCATGAAGCGGTTCTCGAAGATGGTTTCGGTCACCTTGCTCGTGCCCTCGGCAATGCAGTTGAGCACCATGAACTGGGCCTGCATGTCGGTGGGGAAGCCTGGGTACTCGGTGGTGCGGAAGCTCTGCGCCTTCAGACGACCAGTCGCGCGCACGCGGATGAAGTCGCCGCCGGCGTCCTTGCCAGCTTCGATCTCGGCGCCAGCCTCGTGCAGCTTGTCGATCACGGCGTCCAGATGCTCGGCGCGGCCATGACGCAGCACCACGTCGCCACCCGTGGCGGCCACAGCGCACAGGAAGGTACCGGTCTCAATGCGGTCAGCCACCACCTGGTGGGTGCAGCCGTGCAAGCGGTCCACGCCCTGAACGTGGATGCGGCTGGTGCCGTGGCCTTCGATCTTCGCGCCCATGGCGATCAGCATCTCGGCCAGGTCACCGATCTCGGGTTCCTGCGCAGCGTTTTCCAGCAGCGTCTCGCCTTCGGCGAGTGCAGCGGCCATGAGGAAGTTCTCGGTGCCGGTGACGGTCACCATGTCGGTGGCGATGCGGGCGCCGTGCAGGCGTGTCTTGCCCGCTGGCAGCCTGGCGACCATGTAACCGTGTTCGACCACGATCTCGGCACCCATCGCCTGCATGCCCTTGATGTGCTGGTCCACCGGACGCGAGCCGATGGCGCAGCCGCCCGGCAGCGACACGCGGGCATGGCCAAAACGCGCAAGCAGCGGACCGAGCACCAGCACGGAGGCGCGCATGGTCTTGACCAGTTCGTAGGGCGCTTCGGCCAGGATGGGGTCGGCCGCCTGCAGCGTGATGCCGCCGCGATCGCCGTGGGTTTGCGTTTGCACACCCATGTTGTCGAGCAGCTGGCGCATGGTGGCCACGTCGCGCAGGCGCGGCACGTTGGTCAACGTGACCGGGTCGGCGGTGAGCAGCGAGGCGCACAGCTCAGGCAGCGCTGCGTTCTTGGCACCGGAGATGATCACTTCGCCTTGCAGCGTGCGCCCACCCTTGATTCGGAGTTTGTCCATGGCTGGGTGACGGTTCAGGGTTGGGCCGCCCATTCGGCGGGGGTGTAGGTCTTCATCGACAAGGCGTGCACCTCGTCGGTTTGAATGCGTCCGCCCAGCGTGCCGTAAACGGCCTGGTGGCGTTTGATCAGGCGAAGGCCTTCAAAGGCGGGCGACACGATCACCGCAGCCCAGTGACGACCATCCCCGGTGACTTCGAGGTGTTCGCACGGCAGGCCGGCGGCGATGAGGGATTGCAGTTGTTCAGCGGTCATGTCAGTTGCGAATTTTGTAGCCGGTTTTCAGCAGGTGCAGCGCGATCGCGCTCACGATGGCGAGCGCGCCGCCCACCAGCGCCAGGCTGATCCAGGGCGACACGTCGCTCACGCCGAAAAAGCCATAGCGGAAGCCGTCGATCATGTAGAAAAACGGGTTGAGGTGGCTCACCTTTTGCCAGAACTCGGGCAGGGAGTGGATCGAGTAGAACACGCCCGAGAGGAAGGTCATGGGCACGATGACGAAGTTCTGGAACGCAGCCATCTGGTCGAATTTCTCGGCCCACAACCCCGCGATCAAACCCAGCGCGCCCAGCAGCGCCGCGCCCATGAAGCCAAACGCCAGGATCCACAGCGGCGCCACCAGCGAGGGTTGGGCAAACCACCAGGTGACCGCCATCACCCCGGTGCCCACGGCCAGACCGCGCACGACGGAAGAGCCCACGTACGCCACAAACCAGGCGCGGTGCGACAACGGCGTGAGCAGCAGGAACACCAGGTTGCCCATGATCTTGCTCTGCACCAGCGACGACGAGCTGTTGGCAAAGGCGTTCTGCAGCACGCTCATCATCACCAGGCCGGGCAACAGAAAGGCGGTGTAGCTCACCGAGTCGTACACCTGCACCCGGTCTTCGAGCACGTGGCCAAAGATCATCAGGTACAGGATGGCGGTGATCACCGGCGCGGCCACGGTCTGGAAGCCGACCTTCCAGAAGCGCAGCACTTCCTTGTAAAAGAGGGTTTGCCAACCGGTCATGCGGGCACCTTCGCAGGGGCAACCTGCCGGGACTGCGCTCCAGTCAGATCCAGGAAGACGTCTTCCAGATCGGCCTTGCGGATCTCGATGTCTTCTGCCACCACACCGACCTCGCGCAGGCGGGCCAGGACGCGCTCGACCGCCAGCGCGTCATTGGCCGGCAGCTGCACCACACGGCCAGTGATACGCGCCTGCACCGCCAGATCGGTGGGCAAGGTCGCGTCCGTCTTGAAGCGCAACACGTTGGAAGCAGCGCGCGACAGCAATGCCGACGTGGACTCAAGCGCCACCACCCTGCCCTGCTTGAGCATGGCGATGCGCCCACACAAGGCTTCAGCTTCTTCGAGGTAATGCGTGGTCAACAGCACGGTGCTGCCCATACGTTTGTTCAGATCGGAGATGAACTGCCACAGCGTCTGGCGCAGTTCCACGTCCACACCCGCCGTGGGTTCGTCGAGCACGATCACCGGCGGCTTGTGTACCAGCGCCTGCGCGATCAATACCCGGCGCTTCATGCCGCCCGAGAGCTGGCGCATGTTGGCGTTGGCCTTGTCGGTGAGGCCCAGGCCTTCGAGCAGCTCGTCGATCCAGGCGTCGTTGCGCTGGATGCCGAAATAGCCAGACTGGATACGCAGCGCCTCGCGCACGTTGAAGAAGGGGTCGAACACCAGCTCTTGCGGTACCACACCGAGCTGGCGGCGCGCTGTCTGGTAGTCGGCCTGCACGTCGCTGCCGTGCACGAGCACGCGACCGGAAGAGGCGCGGGCCAGACCGGCCAGGATGCTGATCAACGTGGTCTTGCCAGCGCCGTTGGGCCCGAGCAGACCGAAGAACTCACCGGGCTCGATGTCGAACGACACCGACTGCAAGGCCTGCACGGTGCCGCGCGAGGACGGATAGCTCTTGGAGACGTCAGAGAAGGAAACGGCAGGCATGCGCAGGGAAAACCACTGGGGTCATGGGCCGCGCACGGCAACGTTGGCGGCGGTTTGGGTAACCGCGTATTTTAGGCCCGGTGGGGTGTCCGCACCGGACGCGGGGCCAGGGCTCTCGCCGGTGGACTGCTGCCGTTGATCAGGGCGCGAGCAACTCACCCACGCCATACAGACCCATGAGGTCTTCCAGGCGTCGCGGCCAGTGACTTACCTGCAGGGTCTTGCCTTCGGCGCGCAACTGGCGACGCAGCTCCAGCAGCACTGCCACAGCCGACGAATCGAACACACGCAGCGAAGCGGCGTCGAGCGTCACCACCGGACCGGCCTGCTGCGAGAGCGCCTGCTTCAGTTCCATCAAGGTCTTGCCGGCATCTGCCAGCGTGACTTGCGCCGGCAAGGCGGCGTTCGACAAGGCGGTTGTCACGGGATCAGCTGGTCTTGGCGACGTTGGACTTGTTGCGCTGCACCAGCGAGGCGATCAGGCCGTCGATGCCCTTGGCGTTGATCTCCTGAGCGAACTGCGTGCGGTAAGTTTCCACCAGCCAGACGCCGAGCACGTTGATGTCGTAGATTTTCCAACCGTTGGCGGTCTTTTCCATGCGGTAGTCCAGCTGGATCGGTTCACCCTTGCCGCGCACTTCGGAGCGCACCACCACCTCGGTGTCTTCGGGCTTGGAGCGCATGGGCTTGAAGGTCACCGTCTGGTCTTTCACCTCGCCAAGTGCGCCGGAGTAGGTGCGCACCAGAAGGATCTTGAACTCGTCCTGCAGCTGTTTTTGTTGCTCGGGTGTGGCCTGGCGCCAGAAGCGGCCAACCGCAGAAGACGTCATGCGGGTGAAGTTGACGCTCGGCAGGATTCTGGCATCGACGAGCGCCACGATGCGGTTCACATCTCCGGCCTGTATGGCGGGATCGGCCTTCACAGAGGCCAGCACGTCGCTGGAGATTCGCTTGACCAGCGCATCGGGGGCTTCTTCCTGCGCCAGAGCGGGCAGGGACATCGCACCGGCGGCGGTGATCACGAGGGCGGAGAGCCAGGAGCGGCGTTTCATCATGGTGTTTCCTTTGGAGGCCAATGGCCCGACTGCAGACAGCGCAGCCTAAATCATCGGAGCGGCAGAAATATGAAGCAGTTCCACTGCATTCGTTGCGAGACGTATCGGCGTCTCACGTCCTTGTCACTTCCCATCTCCCAGGCCAATGCCCTTGTCGATCATGTCGTCGATCTGACTTTGGCGGCGGTTGAGGTACAGATCGCGCGTGAAGCTGTATTTGTCGAGTGCAGCCTCTTCCAGCAGCGAAGAAGCGCGCAGCAGGCCGGCGCGGGTGTCAACCACGCGAAGCGCGGTGAGTGAATTGCGTGCGGACACATCGCTCAGACCCGAGACCGGGTCCACGCTCATGTCGACCACCAGGCCGGTGCCGTCTCGCACCGACGACGGACCAAAAATCGGCAGCACCAAGTAAGCACCGGACGGCGCGCCCCAGCGGCCCAGGGTGTGGCCGAAGTCCAGCCGGGTGCGCGGAATACCAGCCTCAGTGGCGATGTCGAGCAAGCCGCCGAGACCGAGCACCGTGTTGACGCTGAAGCGCATGAGGTTCTCGGTGGCTTCGCGCGGACGCAGCTGCAGCCCTGCGTTGGCCGCCGACCAGAGGTCACCCAGGTTGCTGAAAAAGTTGTTCACGCCCGTCTGCACGGGACTGGGCGTGACGTCTTTGTAGACGGTGGCCACCGGCTTGAGCACCGCGGTGTCCACCGCGTCGTTGAAGCGGTAGACACCGCGGTTGAACGGCTCCAGCGGATCGCGCGGGTTGGCGTCGGGCCCGGTGGCACAGCCAGTGAGCACAGCGAGCGCAAGGCCAGTGGCCAACCATGCCGGGGACCGGCTGAATGTGGAGAACGTGTGTTTCATTGTTGAACCCCCTGGGCACAGGGCCCGAATCGTTGTTGCCGACAGCCCGCATTCTTGTCAGGTTGTTGCGTCTTGTCTGGATGTTCCGCCAGAAGCCCTGCTGGGCTCACTCGGCGGGTTTGGCGTCGCCGCCATCGGCGGCCTTGCTGAACAGGAACTGGCTGATCAGGTTCTCCAGGATCACCGCCGATTGTGTCTGCGTGATCACAGCTCCGGCGGCGATGTTCTCGACATCGCCGCCCGGCTCGATGCCGATGTACTGCTCTCCGAGCAACCCGTAGGTCAAGATCTTGAGCGAGCTGTCTTTGGGAAAAGCGTAGCGGGATTCCAGCGCCAACGTGATGTGGGCCTGGAAGGTCTTGTCATCGAAGGTGATGGATTCCACGCGACCGACCACCACGCCCGCGCTGCGAACAGCCGCCTTGGGCTTCACACCACCGGCGTTGTCGAAACGACCCAC
>JBBQSX010000117.1:0-11546 GCA_038213545.1 Burkholderiales bacterium | reverse complement strand
GCCCTGGGGCATGGCGCAGTTCACCCTGTTTGCCGACAGCAAACGCCTGCCGCAACCGCCACAGAGCATGCAGGCCCTCTTGGCACTGGCCCGCGCCCAGCCCGGGCGCATCACACACCCTCGCCTGCCCGATTTCCACGGCACCACCTTCATCAAACAGGCGCTCGTTGAATTCGCGCCCGACGCCAAGGCCCTGGCGCAACCCGTGACCGACGCCGCCTTCGCCACACAGACCGCTGCGCTGTGGCCCTTCCTGGATGCGCTGCGCCCGCACCTGTGGCGCGCCGGCAAACAGTTCCCGCAGAACGCAGCCGCTGTGCGCCAGATGATGGCCGACGGCGAATTGCTGCTGGCCATCACCTTCAACCCCAACGAGGCAGCCAACGAAATTGCCGCCAAACGCCTGCCCACGTCGGTGGTCAGCTGGCAGTTCGAGAAGGGCACCATCGGCAACACGCACTTCGTGGCGATTCCTTACAACGCGCGCGCCAAGGCCGGCGCGCAGGTGGTGGCCAACTTCCTGCTTTCGCCCGCCGCGCAGGCACGCAAGGCCGACATCGCGCACTGGGGCGACCCCACGGTGCTCGACGTGCCCCGGCTGCCCGCCGCCGAGCGCGCCCTGTTCCAGACCGGCAACCTGCCCGGCCTCGTGGCCAAGGGCGCGCCCACCCTGCCCGAGCCCCACGCCTCGTGGGTTGAGCCGCTGGAGAAGGAGTGGGCGCGCCGCTACGGCGTGTGACCGCCTTGTCACACCCTGCACCACGGCGCCGATGGGGTGCTGGCGTCCTGCTGGCGCTGGTCGCCGTGCCGGTGTTGTGGACGGCATTTGAAGCCCTCAGAGCCGGCAGCCAACCGGCTGCCTGGCGGACCCTCGCACAAGACCCGGCGTTGGTCCAGGCGTCGCTGCTCACCCTGTGGACCGGCCTGGCCTCCACGCTGCTGGCCTGGTGGGGTGCTGCCCTGCTGCTGGCGAGGGGTTTCGTGCGTCAGCGCCTCGCACGCCTGCTGCGCGGCCTGCCGGTGATGCTGGCCACACCCCACGCAGCGCTGGCCATCGGCCTGCTTTTTTTGCTGGCGCCCAGCGGCTGGCTGCTGCGCGCGCTCTCGCCCTGGCTCACCGGGTTTGACAGCCCACCCCCGTGGCCCACCACGCAAGACCCCTGGGGCCTGGGCCTGATCGCCGCGCTGGTGATCAAGGAAATTCCGTTCCTGCTCTGGACCGCCGCCACCCAGCTGCAGCGCGACGACGTGCGCCAACGCTGGCGCGCTGAACACGCGCTGGCACAGACGTTGGGTTACGCACCGCGCCGGGCCTTCTGGTTGGTGCTTTGGCCTCAGCTCGCCACGCGCATGCGCTGGCCCCTGCTCGCGGTGCTGGCCTACGGACTGACAGTCGTCGACATGGCGCTCGTGATTGGCCCGGCCTCGCCTCCGACGCTCGCCGTGCTGGCCTGGCAATGGCTGCAGGACGCCGACCCCGCCACCTACGCACAGGGCGCAGCCGCCGGCGTGTTGCTCGCGCTGATGGTGCTGGCCTGCAGCTCGCTGTGGCTGAGTGCTCAGCGACTGCAACGCCGGGCGCTGGCCCATGGGCAAGGCGTTCGCGGCTCGGCCACACAGGCACAGGGCAGCGACATCGGCGTGTGGCTTCTGGTCGGTGTGTATGCCGCCGTGCTGCTGGCACTCGCCGTGGGCAGCGTCAGCGGGGTGTGGGCGTTTCCTGCCGTGTGGCCGCAGAGTCTCACCGCGGCGGCTTGGGAGCAGGTGGCGCAAAGCGGCGGCACCATCCGGACCACGCTGTGGCTGGCCATGGGAAGCAGCGCCATTGCGCTGATGTGGAGCGTGGCCTGGCTGGAAGTCGCGCCGCGCCGCTGGGACAACGCCCTGCGCCCGGTGCTGTATTTGCCGCTGGTGTTGCCCGCCGTGCTGTGGGTGGTGGGGCTGTACGGCGTGGGCTTGCAGCTGCGGCTGGAGGGTCAGGTCAGCGGCCTGCTGATCGCACACACGCTGATGGTGTTGCCCTATGTGCTGCTCTCGCTCAGCCCGGCCTACCTCGGGTTCGACCCACGCTACGCCCAGCTCAACGCGAGCCTGGGCCGATCGGGCTGGGCGTTTTTGCTGCGCGTGAAATGGCCGCTGCTCAAGCGCTCCATCGCCTCGGCCGCCGCCGTGGGTTTCGCGGTCAGTGTGGCGCAGTACCTGCCCACGCTCTATGTGGGCGCGGGCCGGTTTGCGAGCGTGACCACCGAAGCCGTCACACTCGCCTCGGGCGGACAACGTTCGCTCACCAGTGCCTACGCCGGGTTGCAGCTGGCCCTGCCCGTGCTGGCCTTTGCGCTGGCCGCCTGGCTGGGCCGCCCCCGTCGATTCACCCACACCGCTGCATGACGCTCACCGTTCACATCCGCCGCCTTGCCACCCTCGACCACACGTTGGTGCAAGACCTGCGCTTCGACGTGGCACCCGGGCAGATCCTCACGTTGATGGGGCCGAGCGGCAGCGGCAAGAGCTCTGTGCTCGCGGCCGTGGCTGGCACGCTGAACAGCGTGGCTGAGGGCAGTGAGGCCCTGCGCTTCGATGGCACGGTCACGCTCGACGGGCGTGACCTCACGCGCTGGCCCGCCGCGCAGCGAGGCATCGGCCTGTTGTTCCAGGACGACCTGCTGTTCGCCCACATGACGGTGGCCGAGAACCTGCTGTTCGCCGTGCCCGCCGGGCCGAAACGCGAGCGGCTGGCCGCGGTGGAGCAAGCGTTGGACGAAGCGGGCCTGGCCGGCTTTGGCCCGCGCGACCCGGCCACGCTCTCGGGCGGTCAGCGCGCCCGCGTGGCGCTCATGCGCGCCCTGCTCGCGCGCCCCAAAGCGCTGCTGCTCGACGAGCCGTTTTCCAAGCTCGACGCCGCGCTGCGCGACCAGTTCCGCACCTTCGTGTTCGACCACCTGCGAGGCAGCGGCGTGCCCGCCGTGCTGGTAACGCACGACGGGGCCGACGTGGCCGAGCCTTCGCTGGTGGTGGAGTTGCGCCGTGCTGGATAAAGCGATTCAGCAAGGACTCAAGCCGGTCCTGCACCGCATGGCTCGTGGGCTGGTGCGCGCGGGCGTGGGCGCGGATGCGCTCAGCTTCACCGGCTTCGCGCTCGGCATGGCAGCTGCGCTGTCCATCGCTTTCCAGCACTTCGTGGCCGGCCTGGTGTTGTTGCTGCTCTCGCGGCTGATGGACGGGCTGGACGGCGCGGTGGCGCGCCTCACCACGCCCACCGATCGGGGCGGCTTCCTCGACATCACGCTGGACTTTGTGTTCTACGCGGCCATTCCGCTGGCGTTTGCCGTGGCCGATCCGGTGCACAACGCCCTGCCTGCCGCCGTGCTGCTGGCCAGCTTCATGGGAACGGCCAGCAGCTTCCTCGCGTTTGCCATCGTGGCGGCGAAACGCGAACTGACATCCACCGACTTGCCGGACAAGAGCTTCTACTTTCTGGGCGGCCTGACCGAAGCCACCGAGACCATCGCCGCCTTCGTGGCCATGTGCCTGTGGCCACAGTGGTTCGCACCCATCGCCTACGGCTTTGCAGCCCTCTGCACCTTCACCACCGCGCTGCGCATCGGCTGGGGTTGGCAGCGCTTTCGCTGACCCACCCCACCTTCACATGCGGTGCACGCCGCGCCGGCGCAGCACCCACTTCACCAACTCCACCGCCAGAAAAACGCCCCCCGCCAGCCCCAGGATGCGCAGCCACGACGCAACATCCAGCGACGCCGTGCCGAACAGCGCCTGCATTGGGGGTGCGTAGGTCAGCAGCATCTGCAGCAGCACCAGCAACACCGCGGCGCCCACCGCCACCGGGTTGCCCAGCACGTTGCCGACCGAGAAGCTGTGCTCCGTGAAGTGGCGGGCGTTGAAGAGGTACACGAGTTCGGCGAACACGATCATGTTGACCACCGCCGTTCGCGCCACCTCGATGCTGCTGCCGCGCGCCAGTTCCTGGCTGAACACCCAGAAACTGCTCGCCATCATGAGCAGGCTCACAAAGACGATGCGGGTGAACAGCAGTCGGGTGATCAGCGCTTCTTTCGGCGGGCGCGGCGGCCGTTGCATCACACCGGTCTCGGCCGGCTCGAAGGCAAGTGCCAGCGCCAGCGTCACGCTGGTCACCATGTTGATCCACAGAATCTGCCCTGCAGTCACGGGCATGGCCAGACCGGCAAAGACGGCCAGCAAGATCACACCGGCTTCACCGCCATTGGTGGGCAGCACGAACAGAAGCGACTTCTTGATGTTGTCGAACACCGTGCGGCCTTCACGCACGGCCGCGGCGATGGTGGCGAAGTTGTCGTCGGTGAGCACCAGATCGGCCGCCTGGCGCGCCGCGTCGGTGCCGCGCTCGCCCATGGCCACACCGATGTCGGCGGTCCTGAGCGCCGGCGCATCGTTCACGCCGTCGCCGGTCATCGCCACCAGCTGACCCTGCGCCTGCAGTGTGGCCACGAGGCGCAGCTTGTGTTCGGGACTGGCGCGTGCAACCACATCGGTCTGTGCGAGGCGCGCATTCAGCACTGCGTCGTCGAGTTGGTCGATTTCCGTGCCGGTCAGCGGCTGGCCATCGCGCAAACCGATCTCGCGCCCGATGGCGCCTGCGGTTACAGCGTGATCTCCGGTGATCATCACCACACGGATGCCTGCGCCGTGGCATTCGGCCACTGCCTGGATGGCCTCGGCGCGCGGCGGGTCCATGAGGCCCACGAGACCCAGCAGCGTGAAGTGCGCCGTGACGTCACTCATGCCGATGGCGATGGTGCCGGTGGGCAGCGCACATTCGGCCAGGGCCAGCACGCGCTGGCCGCTGGCGGCGGCTTCGTCCATCCGCTGGTGCCATGCTGTGCTGTCCAACGGCTGGCCCGTGGTGTCTTGATCGCACAGGCCAAGCACACGCTCCGGAGCGCCCTTGAGCAGCATAAACACACCACCCACGTGGTCGTGGTGCAGGGTGACCATGAAGCGGTGCTCGGACTCGAACGGGATCTCGTCCAGACGGGGCGTGAGCGCGGCGTCCTGCGCCGGGTCCAGGCCCGCTTTGACCGCCATCGTCAGCAGCGCGCCTTCGGTCGGGTCGCCCGCGAGCGTCCAGCCGGACGCCTGGGTGTGGTGCAGTTGTGCGTCGTTGCACAGCATCGCGCAGCGCGCCAGGCGTTGCAGGTCGACGTCCTGCGCTGCGTCCAGCGCTGCGCCATCATGGTGGAAACCGCCCTCGGGCGCATAGCCGGCGCCCGTCACGTCCAGCGTTCGCCCGGCCAGCATCACCCGCACAGCGGTCATTTCGTTGCGGGTCAGGGTGCCGGTCTTGTCGGTGCAGATCACCCCCACTGAACCCAGCGTTTCCACCGCGGGCAGGCGGCGCACCACGGCGCGCTGGCGCGCCATGGCGGCCGTGCCGATGGCCAGTGTGATGGTGACAATGGCGGGCAGCCCTTCGGGAATCGCCGCCACGGCCAGACCCACCACCACCAGAAAGATGTCCAGTGCAGGCATGTCGCCCAGGTAGTGACCATAGAGGAAGGTGAACACGCTCACCACCAGGATCACCAGCGTGATCTGTCGCGCAAACTGATCGAGCCGCCGGGTCAGCGGCGTGGCCAGGCTGTTCACGTCCGACACCATGATGCCGATCTTGCCGATCTCGGTCTGACTGGCCGTGGCCACCACCACACCGCTGGCCTGCCCCACCGCCACCGTGGTGCCTGCAAAGGCCATGCACAGGCGGTCGCCCAGCGGCGCATCGACGGCCACGGGCTCCACCTTCTTCTCGGCGGGCACCGACTCGCCTGTCAGAGCGGACTCGTCGATGCGCAGGTTCTTGGTGCGCAGCAGCCGCAGATCGGCCGGTAGGCGCGCGCCCGACTCCAGCAACACCACATCTCCCGGCACCAGGTCGGCGGCGTCGATTTCGTGGCGATCGCCGCCGCGCAGCACCGTGGCCCGGGTGGCCAGCATGGCGCGCACAGCGTCGAGCGCGCGCTCGGCCTTGCCTTCCTGCACAAAGCCGATGGCGGCATTGATCAGCACCACACCCAGGATCACGGCTGCATCGAGGTAGTCGCGCAGCCACAGCGTGACGAGCGCGGCCGCGAGCAAGACGTAGATCAGCAGGTTGTTGAACTGGCGCAGCACGCGCATCCACAAGCCGGTGCGTGCCACCTGTTCGATGCGGTTGGGGCCATGTTGCGCGAGGCGCTCCGCAGCCTGGGCGGGGGCAAGACCTGTATCCTGGCTTTGCAACGCTCGCAGAACATGGTTCCCGCTGTGGCCATGGGGATTCGATGCAGCGTGGCGCAAGTCTGTGCCAGTGGCGTGTTCGTGGGTCATGACCCAACATACGCGTTGTGGCCTTCAACTGCCATGACCCGCGTCAAATGATCCCCCGACCCGCCTTGTGGATGCGCGCCGGCGAAGGACGGTTGCTACCTGAGCAGCAAGTATCCGAGGGCCGCCAGACAAACCAGCGCGACGCCCGCCACCACCGCCACAAAAGCCTTGTTGCCCGGCGCTGCGGCCGGCTGGACTTTTCGGGGCTGGCGCGGGGCAGCGTCTCGCCGTGGCCCGCGCTGTGGTGTTTGCAGCGCCGGATCGGGCTCAGCGGTCAATACCTGCAGTTCGCTGGGCACGGTGTCCTGCGCGTCGTCTGACTCGCGCATGAAGCGCACGGCTTCGTCGATCTGCACCGTGGACAGCTGGTAAGGGTCGAACTGCGACAGGCCCCATTGCCTCAACAGTGTTTGTAGGCGCGCTTCACCCGGCACGTATTTCATGGACCAAGCCCCGAAGGTGCGCTGGCTGATCGACGATTGCAGCAACACTGTCACATCGCGGTGGCGTGTGTCGTTCTCAATCTTGCTGTAGAGGGTTTGCACAGTCCGCGCGTCGCCTTCGAGGCATTGCAAAAAGTAGCCTTCGCCAAACAGCAGACCACCCACGACCCCGAGCTGGGCATTGTTCTTGCGCGACTTCGCCAGAATTCGCGCAACGCCAGGGTCGAGACCCAGGTGGGGGACATTGGAAGGCGCGACGGATCGGCTGGCGTACACGAGTCTGATAAGTTGATTCAAAAGAAAGCCCTGTCGAATGGAGAGCGCCGGGGTACCCCGGGCGCAGCGTTGATTTTTGACCAGATCGCACACACCCGCCCGCGTCGGGTCTATCGGTCACCGTTGCCTTGCGCCCGCGGCATCGAACACCAACGCAGCCAGTCTGCAGGCTCGTCAACGTCCCACAGCGTGGACAGTTCGCGCCAGTTGGACCCTGCCGAGCGCAGACGCTCGCGCGTCTGGAACAGCACCTGTGGCGTGCTCCAAGCCACGCCGTTGAACACCTCGGGTACGGGCTTGCGCAAGCCGATGAGCACATAGCCGCCATCTTCCGCCGGGATCAACACCACGTCGGCGTTCTGCAGGGCGTCGGCGGCTTGCTGCAGGTGCGCGGGCGTGAGCACCGGGCAGTCGGTGCCGACGATGAGCAGGGGCGTTTGGGGCGTGCTTGCAAAGTGTCGTTCCATGGCCTCGGCCATGCGCTGTCCGAGGTCGCCGACGGGCTGGGCCATCGTGTTCACACCGCGGCGCTGCGACAGCGCGCGAAAGAACCGGTGCTGGGTATCGGGCGTGCACCACAGCGTCGAGTTGCCCGTGCCCGCCGCGCGCACCGTCCCCATCGTCTGCAGGGCAAAGCCACGCTGCGCCCGGGCGGCGCCGGCAGCACCCAGCAGGGGAATCAGCCGTGTCTTGGCCAGCCCTGCCACGGGGGCCTTGGCGAAGATGGCCACGGCCGCCGGAGCGCGGGGTTTGTAGCCGTAACGCAAAGCGAGCGTGTGCGCATCCGTGCCCAGCGCATGCGCGGCGCGCAGCCGCCACATGAGCAGCACGGTGCGCCAGAAGCCGTGCTGGTCCCAGCGGCGGCCCGAGGTGGTCACGCGCTCGCGCAGGCAGACCGGCGCTTCGATCGCCTTGAGGCGCTGGCTCAGATCAATGTCTTCCATCAACGGAATCGCCGCGAAACCGCCCACCGATTCAAACAGCCGCCGTTGCACGAACATGGCCTGGTCGCCGGTGGCCATGCCGGTGAGGCGCGA
This sequence comes from Burkholderiales bacterium, assembly GCA_038213545.1. GTDB lineage: Bacteria > Pseudomonadota > Gammaproteobacteria > Burkholderiales > Burkholderiaceae_C > Hydrogenophaga. The sequence continues at coordinate 3,430 of JBBQSX010000117.1, read as the reverse complement.
GCGGTGGTTCATGAACCAGGCCACCAGGGGCAGCAGCGGGTGTCGGCCTTCGATGCGCACGTCGAACCGGCCCCAGCGGTGGCCGCTCCGAAGGGCCTGCTCGATCAGCCGGTCTGCATCCGTGGGCAGGCGCGTGTCGGCGTGCAGGAACAGCAGCATGTCGGCGCTCGCGGCGGCAGCGCCTGCGTTGAGTTGTGACGCGCGGCCTCGCGGACCGTGCAGCACACGATCAGCCAGCGGTTGTGCCATGCCCACCGTGGCGTCGCTGCTGCCGCCATCCACGACCAGCAGTTCGGCGCCGCGTGCTCGCAGCGGCGCCAGCGCCTGCAGCTTTTCGGCCAGCGTGGCGGCTTCGTTGAGCACCGGCACGACGATGGCCAGCTTCATGCGCGCAGCCCTCGCTCCAGCAGATCGAAGCCATCGAGCACATCGGCCACCACCTCGGCGCTCAGGTAGTGGTCCACGCGGTTGCGCACATGTGCCACCAGCGCCGCGTCGCTGCGCTCGCTCGACCAGTCTTCGCCATCGGCGCCGAACCTCGCTGATTCAACCGACAGGGCGCGCCATTTGGCGCACCAGGTAACGGACCACAGCCACATGGCGCGGCGCAACGGCACATGCCACGCCTGCGCGCCGGCGGCCAGCGGCCCCACGGCCTGGGACCAGACCGCGTAAAACGCCACCACCTCATCCACAGAAAGCACCGCCTGCATGTCCACATCCCAGGTGGTTGAGGTGTAGAGCGTTGCGTGTGCGAGGTCCAGACCCGGGAAGGCATAGCGGCACTTCTCCAGGTCGACCAGCACCGCCCGGCCATCGGGCTGCACGATGAAGTTGCCGGGGTGGGTGTCGAAGGCAATGAGGCAGCGTGCAGGCCGGTCGCTTGCGCTCACACCGGTTTGAAGCTGTTCACGCTCACCCTCGATGGCCGACAGCACCGCAGCAGGCAGCCCAGCCGCGCCCAGGTACATGGCCTGCGCGTCGATCTCGTGCACCAGCGCCTGCAACGGATCGGCGGCGTTCAGCAGGGGTGCGCGCGCCGCCGCCTCGGGCAATGGCAGCGCGTGGATGGCCGCGAGTGCTGCGGCCAGCGCGGGCAGGTCGTGTGGCAGGCGGGCTGGGCGGCCTTCAATGGCCTGCACGAGCAGCGCACCGCGTGGCAGCTGCTCGGAGGGCGGCAGCACCCCGTGCAGCGCCGGCGTGTGACCACTGGCCGCTGCGCGCTCGAAGCAGGCGCGCTGGTAGTGCAGGTTGTCCAGCGCGGTCAGCCCCAACTGGCTTTGCTTCGGGATGCGCGCGAGCCAGCCGGTGCCTTGCAGGCGCACGTGGTCGTGCGCCAGGCCCTTGTCGGGCAGGGACACCAGGGGCTGGTCGGCGGACGCGTGGCCTGCCGCCTGCAGGGCCGAGCGCAGGCGCTGAATGAGATCGTTGGAAGTCGGCAAGCCGGGATACCTCGGGGAAGACGGGGATGAAGGCGGCGTTGAAAGGAGCGAAAGTGTAAGAATGCAGTGGCCCCGGCGACCGACAGGTTGCAAACCCACACAGGAATTGTCGTGAGCTTTCGAAAAATCTTTCTGCTGGCTGTGGTCGCCCTGGGTATCACGGCCTATTTCCTGTTCGATCTGGGCCGTTTCCTCAGCCTGGACTACCTCAAACAGAGCCAGGCCAGCTTCGAGACGCTCTACGCCACCGAGCCGATCAAGGTGTCGCTGGTGTACTTCGCCATCTACGTGGCGGCCACCGCCCTGTCCATCCCCGGGGCCACCATCATCACGCTGGCCGGCGGCGCCATCTTCGGCCTGTGGTGGGGCACCTTGCTCGTGTCGTTCGCCTCGTGCATCGGCGCCACGCTGGCCTTTCTGGTGTCGCGCTTCGTGCTGCGCGAGAGCATCGAGTCGAAGTTCGGCAACCGCCTGGCCGAGATCAACCGCGGCATCGAGAAAGACGGTGCGTTCTACCTCTTCACGCTGCGGCTGATCCCGGTGGTGCCGTTCTTCGTCATCAACCTGGTGATGGGCCTCACCAAGATGAAGGCGCTGACCTTCTATGCGGTGAGCCAGATCGGCATGCTGGCCGGCACGCTGGTGTATGTGAACGCGGGCACACAGCTGGCGCAGATCGACTCACTCCAGGGCATCCTGAGCCCGGCGCTGCTGGGCTCGTTTGTGTTGCTGGGCGTTTTTCCCTTGATCGCGAAATGGATCGTGGGCCTGGTGCAGACGCGCAAGGTGTATGCACGCTGGGCCAGCGTCAAGCCGGCGCGGTTTGATCGCAACCTCATCGTGATCGGCGCTGGCGCTGGCGGTCTGGTGTCGGCCTACATCGCGGCGGTGGTGAAGGCCAAGGTGACCTTGGTCGAGGCGCACAAGATGGGTGGCGACTGCCTGAACTACGGCTGCGTGCCGAGCAAGGCGCTCATCAAGAGCGCCAAGCTGGCCCACCAGATGCGCCACGGCGAAACGTATGGCCTGCACAGCACGCCGCCCACCTTCAGCTTCAAGGCGGTGATGCAGCGTATCCAGGACATCGTGCGCGCCATCGAGCCGCACGACAGCGTGGAGCGCTACACAGGGCTGGGCGTGGAAGTGTTGCAGGGCTACGCCAAACTGGTGAATCCGTGGACGGTGGAGATCGCGCTGAACGACGGCAGCAAGCAGACCCTCACCACCCGAAGCATCGTGATTGCCGCTGGCGCACGCCCCTTTGTACCGCCCCTGCCCGGGCTGGAGGACAGCGGCTACGTGACCAGCGACACGATGTGGGACAAGTTTGGCCAGCTCGACGAGGTGCCAAAACGCCTGGTGGTGCTGGGCGGCGGCCCCATTGGGTGTGAGCTCGCCCAGAGCTTCGCGCGCCTGGGATCGCAGGTAACGCAGGTGGAAATGGGGCCGCGCGTGATGGCGCGCGAAGACGAAGAAGTGAGCGAGCTGGCGCGCCAGGCGCTCGTGAAAGACGGTGTGGATGTGCGCACCGGCCACAAGGCCTTGCGCGTGGAGAAAAATCCCGTTCGGCCTGAGCCTGTCGAAGGCTATCCACGCACGGGTGGCGTTCTCGTCGTCGAACACGCCGGCGCCGAGCAGCGCATCGAATTTGATGAGCTGCTGTGCGCCGTGGGCCGCAGCGCGCGCCTCACCGGCTACGGCCTGGAAGACATCGGCATTCCGACCAACCGCGTGGTGGAAACCAACGAGTACCTGGAAACGCTGTACCCCAACATCTTTGCCGCTGGCGACGTGGCCGGCCCGTACCAATTCACCCATGTGGCCTCGCACCAGGCCTGGTACGCGGCGGTCAACGCGCTGTTTGGTGACTTCAAGAAATTCAAGGCCGATTACTCGGTGATTCCATGGGCCACCTTCATCGACCCCGAGGTGGCTCGCGTCGGGATCAACGAGCAAGAAGCAAAGGAAAAAAACATCGCTTACGAGGT
>JBBQSX010000116.1:0-11589 GCA_038213545.1 Burkholderiales bacterium | reverse complement strand
GCCATCAACATGGGGCTCAGCTTGCCTGCGGCCAAAGCGGACGAGATGCTCAAGGAGAGCCTGGGTGATGCGCGCGAGGGCATGCAGCGCATCCAGAACATCGTCTCCGACCTCAAGACCTTTGCCTATCAAAAGCAGGGGCAGGACGCGCAGCGGCCGTTTCTGCTGGGCAACGCCCTGCGCTCGGCGCTGCGACTGGCGGGTTACGAGCTTCGTGGTATCGACGTGCCGGTGGATCTGCCGCAAGACACCCACGTGCGGGGTGACGAGCCCGCCATCATCGGCGTGCTGATCAACCTGCTGAGCAACGCCGCGCACGCCCTGCAGGCCGCCCAACGCGAAAAGCCGCGCATCGCCGTGACCATGGTGGTGAGAGAGCAGCGCTTGTGGGTCTCGGTGCGCGACAACGGGACCGGCATCGCACCCGAGAACCTGGGGCGGGTGTTCGAGCCCTTCTTCACCACGCGCGATGTGGGCGCCGGACTCGGGCTCGGCTTGAGCGTGAGCTACGGCATCGTGCAACGCCATGGCGGCATCCTCTCGGTGGACAGTGAGCTGGGCGCGTGGACCGAATTCACCTTTGATTTGCCGAGGCCCGCATGAACAAAGACGACACCGGTGCAGCGCGGGGCCTGCGGGGTCCGCACGCGATCCTGATGGTGGACGATGAGCCCCAGGCCTGCAAATGGTTTGCCCGCCTCTACGGCAACGAGTTCACCGTGTTGACGGCTGCCAGCGTGGACGACGCCCTGGCTCTGTTGGGCACGCGCAGCCACGAGGTGGCGGTGCTGCTCACCGACTACGCCATGCCGGGTCGCGACGGCGTGGAACTGCTGGGCGAGGTGCGGCGGCTCTACCCCCATGTGGCGCGGTTGCTGGTGTCGGCCTACGCCGACAAGGACGTGGCCATGTCGGCTGTCAACCAGGGCCATGTCGAGAAGATCCTGGAGAAGCCGCTGGACGATGCCCTGACACGGCAAGCCCTGCGCGAGGCACTCGAGTCCAGCCTGCGTCGCACGCGAGAGCAGTCACTGGTCGCGCGGCGCGAGTCGGCCCTGCGCGAGACACTGGGTTTTCTGGCGCACGAGGTCACATCACCCCTGGCCACTGTGCGCGGCTACCTCTCGGCCATGCGCGAGAACCACCGCGACCAACCGGACAGCAGCAGCGGCATGGCCCAAATTGCCCAGCAGAAGCCAGGCGATGTGCTGTTCATGATTGAAGCGGCGCAGCGGCGCGCCGAGTACGCGCAGTCGCTGGTGTCCACTTTCGTGCAGACCGCGCGCGACGCCAGCATGGGCGACACCTCTGCCAGCCTGCTCGCCAGCGAACTCGTGCGGGCGGTGCAGGACGAGTATCCCTTCGACGCTGGCGAATCCGGCTGGCTGTCGGTCGAACTGGAGCCTGATTTCACGCTGCCCGGCCGGCGCGATCTGCTCTACCTTGTGCTGTGCACGCTGGTCAAGAATGCGCTCATGGCCTTGCGTGCCGAGCCACCCGCGCAACCCGTGGTGCGCATTGCGTTGCAGCGTGTGGCGATGGTGCCGGGATTGAGCCCGCAGCCGGCGGTGAGCGTGATCGACAATGGTCCGGGGATCGCGCCCGAGGTGCTGCAGCGTCTCACCCGGGAGCCCGTGACCACGCGCGCCGCGAGCGGCGGCAGCGGCATGGGGCTGCTGTTTTGCCAGCGCGTGATGACGTCCCTGGGCGGCGAGATCGCCGTGCATTCCATCCAGGGCCAGGGCACCACCGTCACCCTCTATTTCCCACCGTCGTCTGACGGCATACCGGTCGAGGAGACCCGATGACACCGACAAAAATCCTGTATGTGGACGATGAGGCCATGGCCTTGAAGTATTTTGAACGCCTCGTCAGCCCGCTGGCACCCGTGCTCACCGCCAGCTCGGTGGAAGAAGGCCGCGCCGTGCTGCTGGCCCACGGCGCCGATGTGGCCGTGCTGGTGTGCGACCAACGCATGCCCGGTGAACGCGGCAATGAGCTGCTGCGCCACGCACGCGAGTACTACCCAGGCATCGTGCGCATGTTGACCACCGCCTATTCCGAATTGGGTGAGGCGATCGAAGCCATCAACACCGGCGAGATCTACCGCTACATCAACAAGCCCTGGGAGCTGGAGAGCCTGCGCGTCGACCTGAAGAACGCGCTCGAACTGGCGGCACTGCGCAGCGAGCGCGACGGCCTGATGCGCGACAAGTTGCTGGCCCAACAAAGCCGCCTGCTCGCCAACCGGTTGGCCACGTTGCTGATGGTGGGCTCCGCGGTGCACGTGGGTGCACACGACCAGGCCCTTCACCGCTTCGCCGAGGCTGCGCGTGCGGTGGGCGGTGCGGAGCCGCAGGTGGACTGGAACCGCTGGGACCATGCCGATCTGTTGCAGGCCGAAGCCTTGCGAGGTGCAGCGATCGGATCGCTCTTGCGCGATGCGGTCCGGGCGTTGGGTTCAGGCGTGGAGCCCGCCATTGCCTTGCAGGCGCTTGCGCGCTCGGTGGGCGGTGAAGTGAGTGGCGACGGCGTCCTGGTGGCTGATGCGGCGGTGTTCACTGCCTTGCTGGTGTCGCCCGCCGGCCAGACGCCCACCCCGCCGCAGTGCGCCTGGCTGGCCTGGCTGCTGTGGCAGGACGGTCGGGCCCGTGTGTCGCCCGCGCAAGGCGGCTGGTTGGTGCGAACGGCAGAGCCGGATGCGTTGCGCGCAGATTGGCTGGCAGATGCCATGGAGCGTCTGGGCAAGGATCCGGTCTGAGACCGTCTGGCCGGAAGGCCGGAACCACCGCGCGGGAATGCGCTCATTCAGGTCGCGCTTGACGTACGCTTTGCCCTGAACCTGTCGGAGAAACCATGAACCTCTTCATTCGCTCAACCCACAAGCCGCTTTCGCACATTCGATGCCTGACCGCTTTGCTTTGCACGGGCGTGCTGCTCGGCGGCTGCTCGGCGGGCGTGGGGGTGGGCATCCCGATCGGTCCGTTTTCCATTGGCGTGGGGGTGGGCACAGGCGGTGTGAATGCCGGTATCAGCACCGGCGTGGGCCCGGTGGGCGTGGGGGTGGGGGTGAACCAGCGCGGCGCAGTCAGCGCCGGTGCCGGTGTGGGCACCAGCACCCCGATCGGCAACAGCAACGCACGGGTGGGTGTGGGTGTGGGCACCAGCACCACCATCTACGATCCAGACCGTGAGCACCGTTGAACGTCAACGGATCACAGCAAAAAAAGCCCGTCCGGCTCGCGCCAGACGGGCTTTTTGCTGTGCTGGCCGAGGCTCAGACCAGCGTGATCGTCACGTTGATGTTGCCGCGCGTGGCGTTGGAGTACGGGCACACGTGGTGCGCGGTGTCCACCAGGTCTTGGGCCACAGCGCGGTCCATGCCGGGCAGGCTCACGTTCAGTCGCGCAGCAATGCCGAAGCCGGCCGGGATCGGGCCAATGTCCACCTCGGCGTCGATCGACGCGTCGGCCGGCACCGCCACTTTTTTCATGCCGGCCACGTGTTTCATGGCGCCCATGAAACAGGCGGAATAGCCAGCGGCAAACAGCTGCTCGGGGTTGGTGGCTGCGCCCGAACCGCCCATGGCTTTGGGTGGGGAGAGCTTGACGTCGAGCATGCCGTCGTCGGAGCGCGATGCGCCTTCGCGGCCACCGGTGGTGTGGGCGCGGGCGGTGTAGACGACTTTGTCGAGAAAAGTGGGCATGAAGGTTCCTGGTTGAATGCTTGCAACAAGCGGTTGGTGAAAAAGATGGGTGAAAAGGGTGGCGAAATCAGGCGGTGAGTCGGTTGCGCAGGGCCTGCACCTGACGGGTGAGAGCGAGCACTTCGGCCACGTCGCACTGGGTGGCTTGCAGCACACAACCGGGGATGCGCGCAGCGCGTGTCTTGAGTTTGCGGCCGGCGGCGGTGAGGCGGATCAGCACGCGCCGTTCGTCCTGCACGTCACGCAGGCGGGTCACGAGTTCTGCAGCCTCAAGCCTTTTCAGCAGCGGGGTGAGGGTGCCCGAGTCGAGGTGCAGGCGCTCACCGAGTTCCGAGACGGCCACGCCGTCGTGTTCCCACAGCACCAGCATCGCCAGGTATTGCGGGTAGGTCAGGCCGATCTCGTCGAGCAGGGGCTTGTAGAGCTTGGTCATGGCCAGCGAGGCCGAGTACAGCGCAAAGCACAACTGGTGATCGAGATGCAGGGCTTGCTCGGCGGAGGGGAGTGGACGAGAAGTCATGCCAGTATTATTTCGAGCAATTTAATTGCGTGCAATTTAAATAGGCAAAGACAGCCCCCGTTGTGGGGGCTTTGCATGCAGGTCTGCGGAACCCTAAGCTGGCCCGCCATGAAAAAACCCGCCGGGTTGGGCGGGTTCTGGTCGGGCGCCGAGCGCTTCAGGCGGACGCTGCTGCCTGGCGACGGCGGCGGGCCATGCCCACACCGGCCAGACCGATGCCGAGCAGGGCCAGCATGGCGGGCTCCGGCACGTCGTTGATGGGGCCTTGGGTCAGCAGATCCTGGTTGTCGATGGTGGTGCCGTCGTTGTCTTTCAGAACCACCAGGCCTTTGGCCATCGGGCCTTTGCCGTTCAGGCTTTTGAGCCATTCCTGAGCCTTGGTTTTCACGTCACCGGCCGTGACCAGCTGGAAGGCTCCGGTGTCCAGATTTCTGTCGGTCTCACCGAACGCCAGTTCCCACAAGACCACCTGAAACGCGGCGGCCGTGACATCGCTGGTGACCGATGCGAAGTGGCGGCCCCAGAGTTCGCTGATGGCATTGCGCACGGCGCCGTAACCGGCATCGTCGATCGACTTGACGGTGTAGGGGTTGTCGAACCCGCTGTTTGAGTACAGGAAAACATCAGGCTCGAGGCAGAAGCTCAGGAACTGCGTCCAGCTGGTGCCCACTGTGGGAGGCACGTGTTTGTAGTCGAGCACGAACAGGCCGGCCGAGGCGTTGCTGGTGCTGTTGTTGAGCTTGAAGCTCACGTTGGTGAAGAGTCCGTTGTCCGTTGCAGGCGTGAAGACCGTACCGACCTTGTTGTCGATGTTCACCTTGTCGCCCAGCACCAATGGGGCAGCGTGGACTTGGGTCAAAGTGCCGAGGGTGAGGGCCAGTGCAGAAGCGAAGTGCGAGAGTTTCATCGAATGACTTTGGGTTGTTGTGTGCAAGCGAAGCAACCAAACGCACGAACCGCGCCAGCCCGGCGGGCTTTTTGCCAGACGCCGCGCGAAGTGTGTTTTCAGCGCCGTGCGGGTCGATGTTCCGTGACCGATCTCACGCGGGTTCGCACCAGCCTGCAGCCTCTGCAGGGCCTGCTGACGGGGCCAAAGTTGGCACTGTCAAACAATCCGACACCCCTGCGAGGCGTTTCAAGCCATCAGAGGCGCGGCCTGCATCTCTTCGATCTGCTCCACCAGCATGTCGACCTGCCCCTGCCAGTAGTCGCGGCTGCCGAACCATGGGAAGTTGATCGGGAAGGCCGGGTCGTCCCAGCGCCGCGCGACCCAGGCGCTGTAGTGGATGAGTCGCAGCGTGCGCAGCGGCTCGATCAGCGCGAGCTCGCGCCGGTCGAACGCGCGGAACTGTTCGTAGCCGTCGACCAGCGCGCCGAGCTGTTGTGTCTGCTGGCGGCGGTCGCCGCTGAGCAGCATCCAGAGGTCTTGCACCGCCGGGCCGGTGCGGGCGTCGTCCAGGTCCACAAAATGCGGCCCGGCATCGGGCTGGCCCTCGGGCGTCCACAAGATGTTGCCCGGGTGGCAGTCGCCGTGCAGGCGGATGCGGTGGATGCTGTCTTCGTCCAGCGGTGCGCCGGCCCTCAGCACGGGATGGGCTTCGATCAGTGCCAGGGCCTCTGCCAGCGCGGCGGACCACGCGGTTCGAACCTCAGGCGCCACGGTGGCGTGTTCCATCAGCCAGTCGCGCGGTTCGTGGGCGAAGCTTGCAGCGTCCAGCGCCGGACGCACCTTGAAAGGCTGGCGCGCCCCCACGCTGTGGATGCGCGCGAGAAAGCGGCCGATCCATTCCAGCACCTCGAAGTTGTCGAGTTCGGGCCGCCGCCCGCCGCGCCGCGGGCTCACCGCAAAGCTGAAGCCGCCGAAGTGGTGCATCGTCTCGCCCTGCACGCGCAGCGGTGGCACAGCGGGTATTTCGGCAGCCACCAGCTCTTCGGCAAAAGCGTGTTCTTCGGCAATCTGAGCATCGGTCCAGCGCCGGGGCCGGTAGAACTTGGCGACCACTTGTGCGTGGCCGTCCACGGGAGATTCGAGGTGGATCTGGTAGACGCGGTTCTCGAAGCTGTTGAGTGCGGCCATGCGCCCGTCGCCCCACAGGCCAATGCTGGCCAGCGCGTCCTGCACCACGTCGGGGGTCAGGGCGCTGTAGGGGTGGGTGCTGGGGTGGTCGGAGGTCATGGGCCATTGTCACCGTTGCACGCATGTCCATCGGCCTTGCACACCTATCATTCGGCCATGGCCAAACCGAAAACTTCACCCCGCCCGGTCCCCACGCTGCAAGAGCAACTGCCGGAGCTGCGTGAAGGCCAGTCGGTGGCCCTGCTGCAGGAGCTGCACATCCTCACCCGCGAGGGCAAGCTCAACCAGGACACGCGCCGCAAACTCAAGCAGGTCTACCACCTGGTGCAGTTCATCGAGCCGCTGCTGGCCGAGGTGCTGGCCGCGCGCGGCGACGTGACGCTGGCCGACCATGGCGCGGGCAAGTCGTACCTCGGCTTCATCCTGTACGACCTGTTCTTCAAGTCCAAAGCCGTGGGCCGTGTGGTGGGCGTGGAAACCCGGGCCGAGCTGGTGGAGAAGTCGCGTGCGCTGGCGAACAAGCTGGGCTTCGAGCGCATGGACTTTCTGGCCACCACGGTGCAGGAAGCGCTGACGCACCCTGGCCTGCCCGTGCGCATCGACGTGGTGACCGCGCTGCACGCCTGCGACACCGCCACCGACGATGCGATCGCGTTTGGCCTGGCCAAACACGCCAGCCACATGGTGCTGGTACCGTGCTGCCAGGCCGAGGTGGCCGGTGTGCTGCGCCAGCACAAGGCGCTGAGCCTGTCGCGCTCGCCGCTCGCCGAACTCTGGCGGCACCCGCTGCACACGCGCGAATTCGGCAGCCAGATCACCAACGTGCTGCGTTGCCTGCAACTCGAAGCGAGTGGTTACAGCGTCACGGTGACCGAGCTCGTGGGGTGGGAGCACTCCATGAAGAACGAGCTGATCCTGGCCCGTAGAATGACCGACGATCGACATGGGGCCCGCGAGCGGGCCCGGCAGCGGTTGACGCAGGTGCTTGATGAGCTGGGCCTGCCGGAACTCAAAACGCGTTTTGCTGTCGATCAGATCTTGTCAGGTGCGTCCCCTGTGACGTCTTGATTGTTCGCGGAGACCCCCGGGGTCACCTGTTTGCCATTTTTCCGGTGTACAAGTCAGCGCCACGCTGATGCCGGTTTGCCCGGTGGTTCCCAGGTGCGTTGCACCCGGGAGCGCCATCCCACAGACCCCATCCTGGAGAGCCTGCCCATGGTCACCGATTTTGCTTTTCTGCTGCAGTCCATCGCCTGGCCACTGGTGCTGCTGCTGGCCTGGTTCCTGGCCGAGCTGCTGTTTGAGCGCTGGCACATTCCGCGCGTCACCAGTTATGTGGCGGTGGGCCTGGTTGGCGGCCTGATCAACCTGCCCGGCCTCACGACCGATGTGCCTGGCCTGCCATTTTTGGCCAACGTGGCGCTCTCGCTGGTGCTGTTCGAGCTCGGCTACCGCATCAACCTGCGCTGGTTCCGGCACAACCCCTGGATGCTGGCGCTCGGCGTGGTCGAGTCCATCGTCACCTTCGTCGCCATCTACTGGGTCAGTGGCTGGTTCGAGTTGCCGGTGGACCAGCGCCTGATCATCGCGGCGCTCTCTATCTCGGCCTCACCCGCGGGTGTGGTGCGGGTGGCCAACGAACTGCGCAGCGCGGGGCAGGTGACCGAGCGTGTGCTGCACCTCTGCGCCATCAATTGTTTCTTGTCGGTGGTCGCGCTCAAACTGGTGGTGGGTTACTGGTACCTCAGCACATCGGGCGACCTGGTGCTGGCCGCCTTTGGCAGCATGTATGTGGTCACCACCTCGGTGGCCATCGGCGCGTTGCTGGGGGTGGCCGTGCCGTGGCTGCTGAGACAGCGCAACACGCACGAGCGTGGCGTCACGGTGGTGTTTGCCCTGGCTGTGCTGCTGCTCACCACCGCCGCTTACGGCCTCAAGCTCTCGCCGCTGCTGGCCGCCCTCTCGTTCGGCATCGTGGCGCGCGAGCGGCGCGTGCACCTCACCAATGCACAGCGCGACTTCGGGACCGCCGGTGATCTGCTCTCGGTGTTCCTGTTTGTCTACATCGCATCTCTGCTGGACTGGGCCGACGTGGGTGCCGGCATGCTCATGGGCTTGCTGTTGATCGCGGTGCGCACGGCCTCCAAGGTCGGCTGCAACCTGGTGGCCGCGCGCCTGTCGGGCATCACCGAACGCAAGGGCCTGCTCACCGGCCTGGCGCTCACGCCCATGTCGGCCTTTGCCATTCTGCTGCTGGAGCAGACCCGCCTCTACGGCTTTGCGCCAGCGGTGGCGGTCCTCTCGGCCATGGCCGGAATGATGCTGGTGCAGGAACTGTTGGGGCCGGTGGTCACGCAGCGTGCGTTGATGACCGCCCACGAAACCCACGTCACCAAGGAATAAGCCATGCCGTTGGAAACCTTCAAATCATCCGACTCGCTGACCATGGGTGTGGAGCTCGAACTGCAGCTCGTCAATACCTACGACCTTGACCTCTCCAGCAGCGCCAACGATCTGCTCGAGCTGCTGCGGCGCAAGCCTTTCCCCGGCGTGGTGACGCCCGAGATGACACAAAGCATGATCGAGATTGCCACCGACATCCAGCGCGAACACGGCCCGCTTCTGGCCCAGCTGCAGCAGATCCGCGACACGCTGGTGCACGCCGGTGACCGGCTCAACATCGAGATCGCTGGCGGCGGCACGCACCCGTTCCAGCGCTGGTTCGAGCAGCGCATTTTCTCCAAGCCACGCTTTCAGGAACTCTCGGGCCTCTACGGCTACCTGGCCAAGCAGTTCACCGTGTTCGGACAGCACGTGCACATTGGTTGCTCCAACGCTGACGAGGCGCTGTTCCTGCTGCACTCGCTCAACCGCTACGTGCCGCACTTCATTGCGCTGTCGGCTTCGTCGCCTTTTTCGCAGGGTGTGGACACGCTGTTCGACTCTGCGCGCCTGAACTCCGTGTTCGCGTTTCCGCTCAGCGGGCGCGCGCCGTTCACGCTGAGCTGGGACGAGTTCGCCAACGTGTACTTCACCAAGATGGAGAGCACCGGCGTGGTCAAGTCCATGAAGGACTTCTACTGGGACATCCGGCCCAAGCCCGAGTACGGCACGATCGAACTGCGTGTGTGCGACACGCCGCTCACGGTGGAGCGCGCAGCCGGCCTGGCGTGTTATCTGCAGGCGCTCTGCCGCCACCTGCTGGAGCGCACCGAGCTGCCGCCCGTAGAAGACGACTACCTCGTCTATACCTACAACCGGTTCCAGGCTTGCCGCTTCGGGCTGGACGGGATGATGGTCAACCCCAAGACGCGCGAGCAGATCAGCATTCGGGAAGACATCCTGGCCACGCTGCGCAAGATTGAGCCGCACGGGCAGGCGCTCAACTCGATGGCCGCGCTCGACGAGATCGAACGCACCGCCGGGCGCGTGGGCAACCACGCCACCTACCTGCGCAACCAGTACAAGGAGAGCGGCAGCGTGCAGGCCGTGGTGCGCGCGAGTGTGGAGGCCTTGCGAACGGGGCCGTGATGCACAGCACCGTGAATTTGTTCACGCCGGGCGTGTAGGTGTCCCGGACGCCGTGTCAGGCAAGTTCTTACAGGCGGAATGGGGCTGCGCCGACTTAACGCCCCGTGGGGCCCCCGATACAGTTTGTTTCATCGACACCCGAATTGAAACACCACCGTATTTCCCCAAGGAGCCCACCATGTCCACACCGTCCAGCCGCCTCAACCCCTTTGTCCTCATGCTCGACCCGGAAGCCGTGATCCACGCCATGGAAACCAGCGCCAACCTGCGCGGCCTGCGTCAGCGCGTTTGCCGCCCGCTGGACAAGCCCCTGATCCCCAAGATCTTTGACGCTGCCCGCGACTTCGACGCCGTGATCGAAGCCGAAGAGTTCATGGACTCCGGCGCCGAGTTGTACATGGACGCACAACCTGCACTCCAGACAGTTCATTGAAGGCTATTTGGCGAACCTTTTGCGCGTGAGCGCGAGGGCCAGCCAGAACGCTGCCACGGTGTAGACCAGCAGCACGCCCGCATGCAGCCAGGGTTGCGCAGGCCATTGGTCCATGAACAAAGGCCGAACCAGTTCCACCGCGTTGGTCAGCGGCAGCCAGTCGGAGATGTGGCGCACCACCACCGGCAGTTGTTCCCGCGGGAAGAAGACGCCCGACAGGAACATCATGGGCGTCAGGAACAGCGTGAAGTAGTAGGTGAAAAAGTCGTAGCCCTGGGCCAGGGCATTGAACACCAGGGCGATGCACGAGAACGTGATGCCCACCCCCAGCAGCACCGGCCAGGCCAGCAGCAGTTTGGGCGAATGGCTGATGCCCAGCGCGAGCATCACGCCCATGATGGCGGTGACTGAGAACAGGGCCTTGAAGCCCGCCCACAGCATTTCCGCAAGCACCACATCGTCCAGGCTCATCGGCGCGTTCATGATGCCGTCCCAGGTTTTCTGCACGTGCATGCGCGAGAAGGCCGAGTACAGCGCCTCGAAGCTGGCCGCGTTCATGGCGCTCATGCAGATGCTGCCGCTGGCGAGAAACAGGATGTAGGGCACGGCCACGCTGCCTTGCGGCGTGTTGACGGAGACCTGCCCGACCAGCGCGCCCATGCCGTAGCCAAAGGCCACCAGCCACATCAGTGGCTCGGCGATGTTGCCCACCAGGCTGGGGATGGCGAGCTTCTTCCAGACCAGCAGGTTGCGCAGGAAGACGGGCCACCATCTCATCGACATGCGGGGAGGCGCCCAATGCGAGGGGGGTCGGGGAAGGGTGGTGGTGTTCATCGGTGAGTGCGCCAAGGGTTCCGTTCGGGCTGAGCTTGTCGAAGCCTTCGCCTTCATCCGTCTTCCCGTATCTGTCTGCCGGTGAGCTTGAGGAACAAGTCCTCCAGGTTCGCCGGCCGGTGCAGCGTGCGCAGTTGCGGATGCGCGCCCAGCGCGGCCAGCAAGGGCATGGCTTGCGCGGTGTAGAAAAACACCGTCTCGCCGCTCACCTCCACCCGCGCTGCCAATGCGCGCACAGCAGCGTGTTCGTCGGCCTGGGCCATGGCGAGCGCGCCTTGCCCGTACACCTCCACCACATCGGGCTCCAGATGCTGCGCAATGAGCTCGCGCGGGCGGCCTTCGGCGATCTTGCGGCCGTGGTCCAGCACCAGCAGGCGAGAGCACAGACGCTCGGCCTCGTCCATGAAGTGCGTGGTGAGCAAGATGCTTTTGCCCTGCTGCAGCAGCATCTGCAGGCGCTCCCACATCAGGTGGCGGGCCTGTGGGTC
>JBBQSX010000115.1:0-11768 GCA_038213545.1 Burkholderiales bacterium | reverse complement strand
CCAGGCGCGGGCCTACCCCAAGCACATGATGGAGATTCACGAGATGGTGAACGACACGCTGGGCGGGCGGCAGCTGGGCATTCCGTATTGCACGCTGTGCCTGTCGGCCCAGGCCTACTTCACCGACCGGGTGCCGGGCTTTGCGCCGCTGCTGCGCACCTCAGGCCTGCTCTCGCGCTCCAACAAGCTGATGTACGACCTGCGCAGCGGGTCGGTCATCGACACATTCACGGGCAAGGCACTCTCCGGCCCGATGCGCAAGGCCGGGCTGACACTGGAACAGACGACGGTGGTGGTGACGACCTGGGGCGCTTGGCGGGCTGCCCACCCCAAGACCACGCTGCTGGCGCAGGACGGCGGCATCGGCCGCAGCTACCCCTTGCAACCGCTGGGCGGGCGCGATGCGCAGGGGCCAATTTTCCCGGTGGGCGACGTGGACCCGCGGCTACCGGTCCATGAGGTGGTGCTGGGCGTGACCGGGCCGCGGGGCCAGGCGCTGGCCTTTCCGCGCGCCGCGGCGCAGCTGGCGCTGGCGGCCGGCGAGCCGGTGGGGCTGGGCGGGGTGGAGGTGCGCAACGAAGCTGGCGGGCTGCGCGCCTTTGTCGGCGGCCAGGAGCTGACTGCGCAGCAGTCGTTCTGGTTTGCGTGGAGCCAGTTCAAGCCGGGCACGCTGCTGTGGCAGCGCTGAGCGTCAGCCGCATGGCAGCCGCTGGGCCAACGGCGTTCACTGCGCAGCCGCGGGCAACCCAAAGGTCTTGTCGAACGCCCAGTTGAAGGCGAAGGTGTAGACCAGAAAGAACAACGCCAGGCCTACTTCCAGCACCAACGCACGCTGCAGTCCGATGCCGAACCACCAGGCGAACAACGGCACCAGCATGACGAGAAAACCCAGCTCGAAGCCGATGGCATGGGCCACGCGGCGCAGGACGCTGCGACCACGCACACTCTGGCGCGCTTCCCAGCGCTCGAACAAGATGTTGTAGACCAGGTTCCACACCACGGCGATCACCGATGAAGCCACAGCAACCGCCCCGGCGCGCTCCAGGCTGGCGCCTGCACCGGCGGCCAGACCGGTGCTGGCGATGACGATGGCGATCAGTTCATAGAGGCTGATGTAAACAATCTTGCGCCGCACGCCCTGCAGGTTGAAGCGGGCCATCAGGCGCCTTGCACCTGGACTTCGTAACCGGCCTCGGCCAGCGCGGCAGCAAGGTCTTCTGGCGCGATCATGGCGGTGTGGCTGATCCAGGCGGTCTGCTCGGCCAGGTGCACCTCGGCCTGGTTCACACAGGGCAGGTCTTGCAGTTCGAACATCACGGCGTCGGCGTCGTCCTGCGTGCGCATGGTGGGGATGTGGAAGGTGGTTTCTGGCATGGGGTGCAAGGGTCAGCGTGGCCTCATGCTCACGGCTCCAATGACCTGCACCGCACTTTACCCCTTGTGCAGGAAGGCAAACGCAGACCGAGTCGCCGGATCCGGCGGGGAAGACGCTCACTGCCGTTTTGGCCTGCAGGGTTCGATGTCCGGGATCGCTCTTGATCGGGGGTTGCGCCTCAATGAAACACAAACCAATTTGCTCCCTGATCTCACTTCTCTGACGCGCCACGACGCCGGCGCGCTGCAATGGGTGACTCGGCCGCTGCGTATGCCCCCAAACCAGCCGGTCGGTTCAAAGGCACCACCGTCTGCAATGTGGTGCCGCCGGCGGGCTGCAGCGCAGGCGGATAGAACGCCAGCTTTTGCACCTTGGCCAGCTTGTCGGTGCGCGACGGATCGAGATCGCGCTCGTTCACACCACCCGGCGGCGTCACCGCCACACCGTCCACGATCTCCAGATCGAACCACCAGCGCTTGACCGCGTTGCGCTGGCCGCCGCCGCTGCTGTCGTCGTGTTCGATGAGCTGGCGGCGCGAGGCCGGCACATCGATGGACAGCCACAGCAAACGCTCGGACTCCACCAGAACTTCGCGGTTGTACGGGCAGGTCTTCATGCAACGGCCGCAGGCCGATCCCTTCATGTTGGTCAGCCGGTACTTGCCGCACTTCTCCACGTCGGGTTTCCAGATTTCGTAGCCATTGAACATCACCTTGGGGCCGAAGGGGATGGCGTTGCAAGGGCACTCGCGCGCGCACTTCTTGCACAGGTTGCACATGGCCTGCAGACCGAAGTCGATCGGTTTGTCCACAGCCAGCGGCAGGTCGGTGGTGAACAGCACCGACTTCGAGCGCGGGCCGATGAAGGGGTTGAGGATCAGCTCGCCGATGCGCGAGAGCTCGCCCAGGCCCGCCATCAGCACGGCCGGCAGGTGCAACAGCTCAGAGTGGGCATTGGAATGCGCGCGTGCCGAATACCCCATGCGCCGCACATGGGCCGCCATTACCCCGGCCATGGTGGCGCCGCGCAGGTAGGCCCGCATCGACTGCGCGCCCGAAATCCAGTCATCACCCGAAGCGCCTTCCATGGTTTCGAATCCCTGGTCCATGAGCATCACGACGGCGTAGCGGTGGTAGGGCTCGATCGGCTTTCCCTCGACTTCGTCGTGCGAGTAGTACATCCAGGGCTCGGCCTCGCAGATGCCCACCAGGTCCGCGCCCATCACGTGGGCCAAGGCCTTGATGGCGTCGGCATTGCGCTGCGGGTCCGACAGATCGCCACCCAGACCGGTTGGCCGCAGGGGTTCGCGCGTGCCCTGCATCGGGACCAGGGCGCGGATCAGGGGCGTCATGGCAAAGGCCAATGGGTGCTTGACGGCAAAGCGGGTGCGCTCGGTCCTGGCTTTTTCGCCGAGGTCGCCGGCCAGCGCGCGGGTGAACAGGTCGGCTCTTTTGGGCACGCGGGTGATTTCTTCGCGCAGCACCAGCGTGGTGGGCTCGTCGACACGGCGGATACGTTCCATCGCGTAGCGGCCCATGTGCACCGGGCGCTTGGCGAGCTCATCGTCTTCAAACCCGGGCCGGGTGCCCGGTGCACCCATGTAGGTTTCAGCGTCTGGCCAGTCCAACGAGGCATCGGGTGCAATGGGCAGGTCGATGGCCAGCGGATAGTCGGTGGTCACGACGCCCACACGAAAACCGCGCTTTGAAAAAGGCATGGCCAGCTCACCATTCACCGCCTTGGCCACGCCCGCACGCTGGGCCAGTGTGCTCAGGTCGACCTGCGTCTGGCCGGCCACGTGCCCGCGTGCCGACCAGCCCAGCGTGCGGATGTAGCCGGCCATCACCACCGCCACCTCGGTACAACGCAGGTCGGTGCGCTCGGCGTTGGTGCCTCGGATCCATTGCGCGCCGGGCTCACCCGGCTTGGGTTCCCGGCTGAACTCCATCAGCCACACAAAGGCGTGGGTGTGCGCTGGGTGTTCTGCCTGCAGCCAGTCTTGCGGCTGAAGTTCGCAGATGCCGGCCAAGGTGGCTTCCAGGAAATAGGCCGAGGCCTTGAGGTTGCGGGAGCGTGTGACGAGGTCGTCGGGCACCGGCGCACGAGCGGGCGCGATCACGCCATCCAGGTGCTTGTCAAAGAGCGCCCGGTATTCGGGCAGCGCCCCCAGCACCGCATCAGCACCCGGCCGGGTTGCATCTTCCGGTTGGCGCACACCTGTGACCGGTTGAACCACGGCACGCGTCAGCAGTTCGGTTGGCAACACACCGAGATCAAAGGACCGATCACGGTTGGAGAAGAGACGGGCCATGGGGCCTCCTGCTGGGACGGGCCTGAAATATATCAATCGCCCCGGCCAGGGAGCGCCATGCGCTCGCTGCGCGGGCTCAAGGCGGAAATCAGGGCCGCGCGCAGCCTTTTCCGGCCTGCAAGAAGAGGCCCATTGTCCAGACCGATCCCGTCAGCCAGGGGGACAGCAGCACGTTCGGCGTTCGTCCGCCAGGGTGGCCCATGCGCCACCAGACGAGGGCAGGGCTTCCTCCATCTCACGCCATTGACCAGAGGCGTCCCAGCGCGGGGCAAGCCTGACGCAGCGCGTCATGTCGGCAACAAGAATGGCCGGACGCTTTGTGGGCTGCTGAACGATCACGGCAACTTCCTGTTCGAGTGCGCGTTCAGGTGGCTTGAGGCAACTCAAAACCAAACCGCGTACCGCGCAGGTGCTCCGAGTGAACCTGGACCACGCTGCCATGCAGCTCCAGGATGCGCTTGACGATGGCCAGGCCCAGCCCCGAGCTCGCCCCGGCGCGAAGGTCGTCCACTTCGGGCGCGCGCCAGTAGCGTTCAAAAATGTGCGGCAGGTGTTCGCTGCGGATGCCTTGCCCGGTGTCGCTGACACTGATGTTCATGAACGCACCATGGTTCTCGATGGCCAGCTCAACCGTGCCGCCCGTCCCGGTGTGGCGCAACGCGTTGTCAATCAGGTTTTGCAGCACCCGCTCAATCATGGCGATGTCGGCCAGCACTCTGGCCTTGGACTGGCTCCCGGTGGACAGATGCAGGGTGATGCCGCGCTGCTGGGCGTCGAGCTGGTAGTTCTGCACGACGTCTTGCAGCAACTCGGCCAGGCAAAACACCTCGGTCTGCGGCATCATGCGCCCGGCGTCGAGCTTGGAGAGTTCGAACAAATCGCTCACGCGTTTGCCCAGCAGGTCCACATGGCGCAGTGCGGTGCGCAGGTGGGTGGAGCGGGTATGGGCGTCAATGGCATCGCCACGCAGCATCACGGTCTCCACGTAGCCCCTGATGCTGGAGAGTGGGGTTCGCAGGTCGTGCGAAATGTTGCTCACCAGTTCGCGCCGCTGGCGATCGCTGTCGTCCAGGTCCTGAAACTGCCGTGCGATGCGGTTCTGCATGTCGCGCACCGAGCTGCGCAGCACAGCGATTTCGTCACCGTTCATGCCGTTGTGCATGGCGATTCCGTCCCCCCGGAAAGCACTCAGTTCGTCGGTGAGCTGCCGCAGTGGCCGTGTGAGGTGGCGCCAGGCCAGCCACAGCACCACGGCAGCCAGCAGCGATGAGGCCGCCGCTGCCATGGCCATGGCCAACAAGGTGCGGGAGTTGTCCAGGCTGGCGGGCCTGCTTTGCACCAGCCGTCCATTGAGGACGATGTAGAGGTAGCAGTCGATCTTGCCCCCGCTGGACATCAACGGCGCCACCGAGAAGGTGTTGGGTCGGTTCGGCTGGAGCGGGTCGGTGCCCAGCAGTGGCAGACGCAGGCTCGCGCCGGCCACGGGTGCCAGCAATTGGCGAACGGGTGCGAGATCAATCTGGGTGCCCACCGGATCCAGCCCCTTGAGCCCCTCCAGCGCATGGGCCTGCACCCGCCCCTGAGCGTCCAGGAAATACACCTCCACCGCGGGGTTGATTTTCATGACGTGCATGGCCAGCTCGCGCACACGCGCGCTGCTGGGCTTTCCCTGGGCATCCAGCAAGCCGGGCTCCTGGTGGTCCACCACATACTGAGCCAGTCCCAGGTTCATGCGTTGTCCGGCTTCCAGCGCATTCTGTGCGCTGTAGTGCTGGAGCAAAAGGTACATGCCGGCACCCAGCAGCAGGAGCAAGGGAGCCGCAAGCAAAGCGGCACGCACATGCAGGCGGCGCCAGACCGGCACGGTACCGGGTCGCTGCGCAGGATTCATGTGCTCGCCTCGAACCGGTAGCCCACACCCCAGACCGTGTGGATGAAACCTGCGTCAACCCGGTCGTCCCCGAGCTTGGTGCGCAGGCGGTTGATGTGGCTGTTGACGGTGTGTTCGTAGCCGTCGTGGCTGTAGCCCCAGACCTCGTCCAGCAGCTCGGTGCGGGTGAACACGCGGCCGGGGTGCTGGACAAAATGCCAGAGCAGATCGAACTCTCGAGGGGCCAGCGCAACCTCAACGGTGGACAACCAGACGCGGCGCTGCATCCGGTCCACCTTCAGGCTGCCTCGAACGAACACCGAAGGCTTTTGCGCGGTGGCTGCGTTGTGAGCATCCAGCGTGATGGCTGAACGCCGCAGCAAGGCTTTGACGCGGGCCTGCAGTTCGATCACGCTGAACGGTTTGGTGAGGTAGTCGTCGGCACCCAATTCCAGTCCCAGCACCCGGTCCAGTTCGGCGCTGCGCGCGGTGAGCATCAAGATCGGCACCGGCGACAGTCTTGCCCGCAGCTCCCGGCACAGGTCCAGACCGTTGAGGCCAGGCAAACGGATGTCCAGCACGATGGCATCCCAATGGTGGAGCATGGCCAGATCGCGGCCGCTGAGTCCGTCGCTGGCCAAGGTCACCTGGGCGGGCAGCTCCGACAGGTGCAACGCAATCAGCTCGGCAATATCGCGCTCGTCCTCCACCACCAAAATCCGGCGTGATGAGGATCCCGGGTGTCCAGGCGCAGAAAGCGCTTTGATTCCTGGCGTGGCGCCGGGGCTGGTGCCTGGATGCGTCATTTGGTTTGCTGGCTCCTGAAATGCCATTCCTCTTCCAGTCTTTGCAAATCGGCCGCCCAGTCGATGCGCGCGCTGCTGATCACCTCTGCGCGCGTGTTGTCCATCGCTTGCACGGAATCGGGCTGGCGACTGAGCCACCGCTCCCGCTGGTGCAGCAGGCGGGCCACGATGGGACGGTACATGTGAAGGAAGCCAGTCAGCCACTGGCAAGAGCTGGCGTGCACCGGTACGTCGCGCAACTCGAGCCGGTGCAGCCAGCCCAGAGCCGTCTGTGCGTCCAGCCAATGGCCACCGGTGACCCAGCGGTTCACTGTGAACAGGGAAACCGGCAGGCCTTTCGCGTCAAGGCCAATGGCGATGAGGTGCGAAGGATCGGTCCGTGGTCCGCTGCCCGCCCCGCGTCTGTGGCGGCCCGAGCGCGTGGCATGCGCGAACAGATGCACATGCCCATGCTCGAGGCCATCCGCTCGGTGGCAGTGGTAGAAAAATTGAAAGCCCTGCCGGTGATCTCTCACGTCGGAGGGCGGGTAGTGGTCCATGGCCAGAACCGGCGCGCCGCCCACCCAGCTCTGGATCAGCGATCCGGATTGGGCGGTCGCGTGGGAAAACCCGTCCAGGCTGAGCCGCGCTGCACAAAGCGTGTCGTTCAGTTCAGCCAAAGACAGCCGTTTGATGGGAAGGCGCATTGCACTTGGTCGCGCCGGGCCACCCCAAGCTTACTTATTTTTTGGCTGCGCAGGCAGCGCACTTCTTCGCCTTGCAGGCAGCGCACTTTTTGGCCGCGCAGGCGGCGCATTTCTTTGCTGCGCAGGCAGCGCATTTTTTGCTGGCGCAGGTTGCTGCCGTGCGGCAACGTGCACCACAACCGCCGCTGGCGCAACCGGCCAGGGCAGAGGCTGTGACAACGGCGGTGGCCAACGCGCGCGAAAGGTTGGAGGCGAGAGAGCTCATGGTGAAGTCCTTGAAAGGGTGGAAACAACGGGAAAACCAGGGAAACGGAAGCAGGAAAGGGGAGGGCAACAGGAGCGGGTGGGCGTGAGGGGCGCGAATTCACTGGTCCTTCAAGGTTGGCCAGTTTCGCGTCGCCTTCTGGATGTGACCGGGTATGTCGGCCTGCCAGCGCTTTTGAACACCAGGGCTCAAATTGAGGAACAGCTTCCCATCCACCACGGCGAACGCATCTGGGTCGATGTCGGGCTTGACACCTTGCGCCACGCCGTAAGCACAGTAGCCGCCGTATTGCGGTTCGTAGCGTGCCGGGTCGGCCTGGAAGGTTTTCAAGTGAGCGGCGTTGGAAAACCAGTAGGTGGCTCCCCTCCATGCAGCGCTGAATTCGGGTGACCCCTTCACAGGTTTGCCCACCAGGAAATAGGCCACCGGGTCGTACCCATGCACCGCCACACCTTGGGCGTCGACGTTCACGGGTCCCGCCGCCAGCGCTGCCATGGGTATTGCCAGGGCAACACTGGCGAGCACTGCCGCGAGCAGATGTCGGCGCGTCTTGCCAACGGTGTTGGCGGATTCTGCGGGGGTTCGTGTGGTGTTCATGGTTCGTGAGTCTGCCCAGCCGGCCTCGGCAATTCCTCACCAATCCTTCACGGACTTCTCATGATTTCCGTAGGCTGTTTGCCCGGTGCAGACGAACGCCTTCGGGACGGTTCAACGCAGCGCCCGCCATCGACGCAAGTTCCCCAGGCCATCCCGACCGTGTCACCGCACTCTGAGGACTTCTTGCGTGCGAACGTCTTCAATGACATCGGGCAATCGGCCTGATGCAAGGAGATGACCGGTGAGAAAACTGTTCTTTCACAGAAGCGTGGTCATGGCGGCCACAGGTGCTGCGTCACTGACTTTGGCAGCCTGCGGTGGTGGCGCAGACGGCGGAGCTGCTGAAGCTGCAGCGGTACGCCCAAGCGCCCAAGTGGAAAGCGCTGCAGAACTGGGAGCAGCGAATTCCACGCTTGCTGAAGAAGGCAACGTAGCGCCGCTGACGGCTGCTCCGCGCGCCAACAAGGGCGTACTCGAGGTGGCACTGGCGCAGATCGCATCAGCGTGGCCGCCATGTTGATCCCCACCAACGACACTTTTTTGCGGTCAATGGCGTCGCGTTGCCTCGGTTGGGCGAAACCTTGGCTGTCACTGTGCCCGCCCACGACTCAGGCAGTGAACGCAACTACGAGCTGTGCGCGTCCATTGCGGGGCCATTTTTTGCAGAGTGCAACGGGAGCGGTGGCGGTGCTGCTCCAGCGGGTGGAGAGGAGGGCTTTGTACACATCAGCGCCGGCATGCACTGCGTTGGTGATTTCACCGCGGCGGCGCGAGATTGACGCAATCCGGTGGCGCGAATCACCATTCGGCGTGTTCGTTGAGAGGCTCAACAGGGGCTGAATTGGTTCTGACGTCTCCGCCAGATCCGGTCACTTCTGAAGCGATGGCGTCCGCAGCCATGCGGACCGAGTGTCATCGAGACGCGCAAACCCAGCCTTGTCTCCAGATGCCCTCATCCTGCAGTGCACGCCACGGGATGATTTGCGTGGCATTGGAGAACACGGCTTCAATCTCCACCAACTCAATGGGGTCGGTGGGCAAGTCGGGTTGGATCACCCGGCTGACCAGAAAGTGCTTTTGTCTCGCCACAGGCGTCACCGCCGTCCATTTGGTCAACAACAGTTTCTTGGGGTTCAGGGGATTCATGGCTTTTGCTTGATCCCAACGTCAGCGGCTGGGCAGCAACGCCCGCACCGCTTCCCCCAGCTCGATCACCGCCAGCGCGTAGTAGCTGCTCCAGTTGTAGCGCGTGACCACGTAGAAGTTATCCGTGCCGGCCACATAGGTGGGTGGGGCGCCGGCGTTTTCCAGCAGCACCAGGGCGAGCTTGCCGGGGTGTTGCAGGGCGGGGCCTTCGATGACGGCACCTTTGGCGGTGAAGCTCTCCACGCTGAAGCTGGGCAGGATGTCGGGGGCGAGCAGGGTGTCCAGGTCGAGCTTGCTGGTGTCGAAGCTCACCGGGTAGTGGGTGGGCATGCCGGATTGCCAGCCGAAGGCCTTGAAGTAGTTGGCCACGGAGCCGATCACATCGGCCTGGCTGTTGAACAGGTCCACCTTGCCGTCGCCGTCGAAGTCGATGGCGTATTTCACCCAGCTGCTGGGCATGAACTGCGGCCAGCCCATGGCGCCGGCGTAGCTGCCGCGCGGGCTCAGGGGGTCGGTGCCCGTGCGTTCGGTGAGGCTCAAAAACTGTTCGAGTTCACTTTTGAAGAACTCGGTGCGCGCGCTGGCGCGCGGGTGGCTGGTGGGGAAGTCAAAGGCCAGTGTGCTGAGCGCGTCGATCACGCGGTAGTTGCCGGTGTGCTGGCCGTAGAGGGTTTCCACACCGATCACGCCCACGATGAGGCTGGCGGGTACGCCGTATTCGATCTCGGCGCGGGCGAGTGTTTCGCGGTTGTCTTCCCAGAAGCGTTGGCCGGCCCGCAGGCGAATGGGCTCGATGAAGCGGGCACGGTAGGCGGCCCAGTTTTTGGGTGTGCCGCTGGGTGCGGGCTGCATGAGGCGCACGACGATGGGCAGGCGCTGGGCCTGGCCGATCTGCTGTCGCACCCAGGCGGGGTCGAGGTTGCGGCGCACAGCCAGGTCGGTGGCGAAGGCCATGGCGGCTTCGCTCTGATCGTAGGTGAAAACGGGTGCGGCTTTGGCTGTGTTGTTGGGCCGGGTCTTGGCGGGTGACTGGGGCAGGGCCGGAGCGGCTACCAGCAGGGTGGCGGCGAGGGTGCAGAGGAGGCGGGTCGCAGAAAACAATGGGTGCCTTGCGGGTCGGAGATCAATGTCGGTTGGATTCAGGTGTCAGGGCTTTTGGGCCAGGCCAGGCGCTGAAATTCGCGCTGCAGGCTGGCCAGGGTGGCGTTGCTGGCGCCGGGTCGCGCATAGCGCTGGGCTTCGAGCTGGAGCAGCCATTGTGCAAGTGGTGCGGCCGCAGCTGCGTGGCCCCAGCGTTGTTGCACGCGTTGCGCCAGCTCGCGCGGGGGCGTGTGGTCTGCGCTCTCCAAGCCCAGCTTGTGCAGCCGGGCGCGGGCGCGCTGCAGCAGGCGCAGCCAGGGGTCGTGTTGCTGGCGCTCCCACAGCGTCCACGCGGCGCCGATCAGGCTCACGAACACCACCACGCCAATCAGCACATAGGCCAGGTCGGTCCAGCTGGGGGACTTGAAGCCGAGGTTCTTGAGCAGGTCGAGCTGGCGGCCCTGGGTGTAATTGAGCACCCACTGGTTCCAGCTGTTGTTCACAGCTTCCCAGGCGGCGCGCAGCTGGGCGGCGATGTTGGGGTTGAGGTTACCGATGGCGCCAGCCAGCACCCCTTGCGGTGGACGCAGGCGCTCGAACGAGCCCACGCGTCCGGGTGCGACGGCAGACGTGGGGTCCACGCGCACCCAACCCTGGCCTTGCAGCCAGACCTCGGTCCAGGCGTGGGCGTCGCGCTGGCGCACGGTCCAGTAGCCGTCCACGCCGTTGAGTTCGCCGCCCTGGTAGCCGGTGACAATGCGCGCGGGGATGTCGAGCGCGCGCATGAGGATCACGAAGCTGCTCGCAATGTGTTCGCAGAAGCCCTGACGTTTGTCGAACCAGAACTCGTCGGCGGTGTTGGCACCGAACACGCCAGGTTCCAGCGTGTAGGTGTAGCCACCGGTGCGCAGGCGGTTCATGGCCGCGTCGATGAGCTTGGGGTTGGCCTCGGGGCCGGCGCCGTGCTCGCGCCGCAGCTCCTGCGCGAGCGCGAGCGTGCGCGGGTTGAAGCCGCCGGGCAATTCAATCTGGTCTTGCAGGCCCACCACCTGCGTGAGCGGGCCGTGGCGGAACGTGGGGTAACTCTCGGCGCTGTAGCGCACCAGCGTGTTGAGCGGGCGCTGGGTGAACCACTGCAGCTCGTTGCTCATGCGCACCGCGTTGTCGGGCACCTCGGGCGCCTGCGGGGTGGACTCCATCACGAACAGCCAGGGCCGGCGGTTGGGCTCCATGGTCACTTCGTAGCGCACGGGCGGGCCCGACACCTGAAGGTCGGCCGCCAGCGCCATGGTCAGTGGAAAGCCCGAGCGCAGCGCGCGCCATTCGCTGCCGTCAAAGCTGCTGAGCACCGGGCCGCGGAAATACAGTTGAGCCTGCGGTGGTGGCCGGCCTTCAAAGCGGACGCGGAACGCAATGCTGTCGTCGAGCACCAGCTCGGCGATTTGCCCCACTTTCATGGAGCCCGAGAGGCCGCTGCGCCCGGCTTCGTCTTGCCCCGGCACACCCCACAGTGGCGACAGGCGCGGGAACAACAAGAACAGCACCAGCATGATGGGCGCGCCCATGAGCGCCATGCCGCCGGCAATGCGCGCGGCCTGCGAGAGTGGCGGGCGGCCCACCGGCATGTGGGCG
>JBBQSX010000114.1:0-12027 GCA_038213545.1 Burkholderiales bacterium | reverse complement strand
CCCGGTCCGGCTCTGACCCGCTCAGGTCCGGTCAGTGCGCAGCTGGTATTGCCGCTCCAGACGGTCTTCCAGTTCGCCCATGCTGGCGCTCAGGCTGTTGCCGTTTTGCTCGATCACTTCGGTCATGGCGGCTTGAAGGCGGTCCACTTTCAGGTGCAGCTTCTCGGCCAGGTCGATTTCGCGCGCGGCGGTGGCTTGCATCTCGGTTTGCAGAAAAGTGCGCAGCTCGGTGAATCGCGAGGCCTCCGCCTTGTCGGCCAGCGTGCGTTGCTCGGAGGCTTCGCGGGTGATGCGGCGCACCTCCATCATGTGCGTCGTCTGCTGGTACACCAGCGCGGCCAGAAACACCACCAGCACCAGGACCAGCATGCCCAGCAGCACGAGGCCCAACGGCGCCTGAACTTCAGTGACGCCGAAACTGAGCGCGGTGGGTTGCAGAATCTGTGCGAAGTTGAGCGCGACGAACCCAGCAACCAGCAAGATGAACAGGATGAGGAGCAAGGTGCGGATTTTCATGGGGGTTCCTGGGCGCGGGTGGCGCATTGGCAAGAGGTCGGTGGGCATCGGTCTTGTCAGAACCGGTCCCATCCTAGCCGCTTTGCCTGCGCCGACGCACGATCGTGCAAATGCCCATGGTAGATTCACCCGATGAACTGGTTGGATGATGTGAAATGGGACGCGCAGGGCCTGGTGCCCGTGATCGCGCAGGAGGCAGCCACGGGCGATGTGCTCATGTTCGCGTGGATGAACCGCGAGGCACTTCAGAAAACCGCCGAGCTTGGGCGGGCGGTGTACTTCAGCCGTTCGCGCAACAAGCTGTGGTTCAAGGGCGAAGAGTCGGGCCACGTGCAGACCGTGCACGATATTCGCATGGACTGTGACAATGACGTGGTCCTTCTCAAGGTCACCCAGCTCGGCCATGCGCCCGGCATTGCCTGCCACACGGGGCGTCACAGTTGTTTCTTTCAGAGCCTTGCCGCTGACCGATGGCATGCCGTCGAACCGGTGCTCAAAGACCCCGAATCGATCTACAAGTGAGCCAACGATGAACTCCACCGATGACCTGGCGCGTCTGGCCGCTGTGATCGAAAGCCGCAAGCCGACCAACGGCGGCGACCCCGAGAAGAGCTACGTGGCCCGGCTGCTGCACAAAGGCCCTGACAGTTTCCTCAAGAAGATCGGCGAAGAGGCCACCGAAACGGTGATGGCCGCCAAGGATCTGGACCATGGAGGCGACCCGCAGAAGTTGGTGAACGAGACAGCCGATCTCTGGTTCCATTGCATGATCGCACTGGCTCATTACAAGCTCGGCCCGGCCGACGTGGTGGCCGAACTGGTGCGCCGCGAAGGCTTGAGCGGCCTCGAAGAGAAAGCCATGCGCAAGGTGCTGGCGCGCGAAGCCGGTACCGAGCCTGACGCCCATTGAGAGGACATTGCCATGAGCGACATCATTGACGTTGAACCGGTTGACAGCGAACGGGCCCAGTCCCTCAAAACCATTGGCTGGGTGAGCTATGTCCTGCACCTCGTTGTGGCTGTGGGTGCGGTGTTGCCCGCCACCCAGCCTGGTGTGGCTTTGCTGATCGTGGCGCTGGTCATCGACCTGGTGAAAAAAAGCGATGCCGAAGGCACCTGGCAGGCCAGTCATTTTTCATGGCGCATCCGGACCGTGATCTGGGCCGCCGTGCTCTACCTCGTGACTTTGCCGCTGTGGCTGCTCTTCGTGCTGCCAGGCTGGATCGCCTGGGGCGTCATTTCCATCTGGTTCCTCTACCGTATCGTCAAGGGCATGGTGCGCATGAACGCCAGCCAGGCCATGCCCGATTGAACCTTTGTTTGCATCCCATATGACCGCACACGACCCGAACTGCATCTTCTGCAAGATCATTGCCGGCCAGATTCCTTCAAAGAAGGTGTACGAGGACGAAGACCTCTTCGCCTTTCACGATATTCATCCTTGGGCGCCCGTGCATTTTTTGCTGGTGCCCAAGCTGCACATTGCCTCCATGGCGCAGCTCGGGCCCGAGCACGAGCGGCTGATGGGCCGTTTGATGGTACTGGCGCCCAAGCTCGCTGCGGAGCAAGGCTGCAACCCGTATCCCGAGGGTGGTTTCCGCATGGTGTGCAACACCGGCGCCGAGGGCGGCCAGGAGGTTCACCATCTGCATGTGCACGTGATGGGCGGCCCCAGGCCTTGGTTGCGCGGGTGATGGCTTCTCCTGTGGCGCCGTGGTCCATGATGGTGGAGTTGGAATTGCCTGCTCAGCAGGCTTGAACTACTGCACGGGCTTAGAATCCCACCCACAGCGCACTGCGCAACACCTCAATATCTGGAGTAAACCATGGGTTCGTTTTCTATCTGGCATTGGCTCATCGTGCTGCTCATCGTGGTGATGGTGTTCGGTACCAAGAAGCTCAAGAACATCGGCTCTGATCTGGGCGGCGCAGTCAAGGGCTTCAAGGACGGTATCAAGGAAGGCGGCCAAAACCCGGCCGATACCGCGTCGGCCCAGGCCGGTCAGGTGACCCAGGAAACCCGCGCCGACAAAAATGCCATCGACGTCGAAGCCAAGCAGAAAAGCTGATCTTTCCCGAGCGCTGCGGTGACACCACTCGCCGCCTGAGCGCCCACCCCCCAGGCTCTCCCCGAGCCCGAACCGCCCGCAGGATGGCCTACACATGATTGATTTGGGCATTTCCAAACTCGCCCTTATCGGGGCTGTGGCGTTGATCGTCATCGGTCCCGAGAAGTTGCCGCGTGTGGCGCGCACCGTGGGTGCCCTGCTGGGCAAGGCGCAGCGTTATGTGGCCGATGTGAAGTCCGAGGTCAGCCGCTCCATGGAGCTCGAAGAGCTCAAGAAAATGAAGGACTCGGTGACAAGTGCCGCGCGCGACGTCGAACAGTCGGTTCAAAGCGGCGCCACCGATTTCGAGAAATCGTGGTCCGACGCCACCGCTGGACTGGATGGCGGCAGCAATTCGACCTACGGCTCGAACGACACACTCGGGTCACTCGAGCCCCCGGTCTACAAACACCCCAAAAAGAACTGGCGGCTGAAGCAGAAAGCCATGCCCCAGTGGTACAAGGCCCGCACCGGAGTGCGCACACGTACCCAATCCGGCGCGGCCCGCGTGGCCCGTTTCCGGCCCCGTTCCTCTTCTGCCCCCCGCTGATGTCCGACACCGAAAAATCCACCGACGAACTCGCCGGTTCAGAACAACCGTTCGTGCAGCACCTCATGGA
Source organism: Burkholderiales bacterium (assembly GCA_038213545.1). Lineage (GTDB taxonomy): Bacteria > Pseudomonadota > Gammaproteobacteria > Burkholderiales > Burkholderiaceae_C > Hydrogenophaga. The sequence continues at coordinate 8,783 of JBBQSX010000114.1, read as the reverse complement.
GCTGCGGGATCGCCTGCTCTACGGTGTCATTGGTCTTGCGATCTGCATGGCCTTGCTGGCATTCTGGCCCGGTCCGAGCGGCTTGATCGACCTGATTGCCGTGCCGATCCGGGCCCATATGCCGCCCGACGCCAAGCTGATCGCGGTGGGCGTGTTCTCACCGTTTTTTGTGCCCATCAAGGTGCTGGCCATGGCGGCGCTGTTGCTGTCGCTGCCATGGTGGATGTACCAGGTGTGGGCCTTTGTAGCGCCAGGCCTCTACAGCCACGAGAAACGTTTTGCCATTCCGCTGATCGTGCTTGGCAGTTTGTTGGCCTACGTGGGCATTGCTTTCGTGCAATTCTTCGTGCTGGACAAGATGTTCGGCTTCATCCAGAAGTTCACCCCGGCCAGCGTGGCAGCCACACCCGACATCGCATCGTACGTGGAAGCCATCCTCTCGCTCTACCTCGCTTTCGGCCTGGCCTTCCAGGTGCCCATCGTGGTGGTGTTGCTGGTGAAGATGAACCTGGTGACGGTGGCCAAGCTCAAGGAGTTTCGCGGCTACTTCATCGTGGTGGCGTTCGTCATCGCCGCGGTGGTCACGCCACCCGACGTGATCTCGCAACTGGCTCTCGCCGTGCCCATGTGCATCCTCTATGAGATCGGTATCTGGGGTGCGCAATGGTTCATCAAAGCCGCGGCTCCCACGGACGCCGAGACCGCTGAGAAGGAATCGGCGTCCTGACTGTTCAGCGTGCCGCTGCCTGGCGTGAGATGTTTCGTTTGCCTGGCGTGACCTGCAGCTGAACCTTGCCGTCGCGGCGCGTCACGTCCATTGGCGATGAGGTACCCGGTTGCAGCGCGGCCACAGCAGACAGCAGCTGCGGCACGTTGGTCACGGTTTTGCCGCCCACTGCGGTGATCACATCACCGGGGCGAATGCCGGCTTGCGCAGCCGGGCCGTTCTGCAGCACACCCGTGATAACCACACCCGCGCCAGGTGCGAGGCCAAAGCTTTCCGCAAGTTCTGGTGTGAGGTCCTGCGGCTCGACACCGATCCAGCCGCGCGTGACCTGACCATCGCGCACGATGGCGTCCAACACGTTGCGCGCTGTGGAGGTGGGTATGGCAAAGCCGATGCCCATGGACCCGCCCGAGCGCGAATAGATGGCCGTGTTGATGCCCATCAGGTGCCCGCTCACGTCCACCAGCGCTCCGCCTGAATTGCCCGGGTTGATGGCCGCGTCGGTCTGGATGAAGTTCTCAAACGTGTTGATGCCCAGTTGCGTGCGGCCCAGCGCACTCACGATGCCACTGGTTACGGTCTGTCCGACGCCGAACGGGTTTCCAATCGCCAGCACCTGGTCGCCGATCTCCAGCGCGTCGGAGTTCCCCAGCGTGATCACTGGCAAGTCGGTGAGCTCGATTTTCAGGATCGCGAGATCCGTTTCGGGATCGGTGCCGATCACCTTGGCTGCGCTCTTGCGACCGTCGTTGAGGATGACCTCGATTTCGTCAGCCTCTTCAATCACGTGGTTGTTGGTCAGCACATAGCCTGCCGGGCTCACGATCACGCCCGAGCCCAGGCCGGTTTGCGGCTGGCTCTGGGCCTGATCACCAAAAAAGAAGCGAAACCAGGGGTCTGCGTTCTGGGCGCCACTGACCGCGGCCTTGCTGGTGTTGATGCTCACCACGGCAGGCGAGGCAGCCCGTGCGGCGCTCCGAAAGCTCGATACACCGTCGACTGCGGCGGGTGCTGTACCCAGTGAGGGCGCTTCCAGCACCGGTACGACTGAGGCCACGGACGCGGAGCGCCCGAGCCACTGCGGCTGCAACGTGGCCACCACGAACAGGGCCGCCACCAGCACGGTGACGGTTTGGGCAAACAGGAGCCAGAGTCGTTTCATGGGGGAGCTGATTAGGGGTTTGAGACGGTGCCCATTGTCCTGCAAATGGGATCTGGCAGGCGGCGTTCAAGCCCACCAGGCATGGCGCAAGCGCGGTGTCAGAATGGACCGCCGTTGTGGTTACCAGCAAAACCGAAAGTCCCATGCCCACAGTCAGATCTTCATCGCCTGCGGTGTCCCGCGAGGCCCTCACGCGCGCGCTGGAACAGTTGTTGCAACCCGCGCTTTTCAAGGACTATGGGCCCAATGGATTGCAGGTAGAGGGCCGGCCCGAGGTGCGCAAACTGGTGAGCGGCGTGACGGCCAATCGCGCGCTGATCGACGCCGCCATCGCCGAAGGCGCCGACGCCATCCTGGTGCACCACGGCTTGTTCTGGCGCGGCCAAGACGGCTGTGTGACGGGTTGGATGAAGCAACGCCTGTCTCGCCTGCTGGCTAATGACATCAACCTGTTGGCCTACCACCTGCCACTGGATGCCCATGCCGAGCTGGGCAACAACGCGCAGTTGGCGCATCGGTTGGGGGTGGCGCTATACACCGATGCACGCGGGCGTTTTGGCGAGCAATCCTTGGGCTTCATGGGGCACAGGCCGTCGACGTCGGCCGCCGAGCTGGCCGAGCATGTGTCGCAACAGCTCGGTCGAGCCGTCACGTTGGTGGCCGAGCCCGATCGGCCGGTGCGGCACGTGGCGTTGTGCACGGGTGGGGCGCAGGGCTATTTCGAGTCGGCCATTGCAGCCGGGGCCGACGTGTTCATCACGGGTGAAATTTCCGAGCCGCAGGCCCACTACGCCCGGGAATGTGGCGTGGCTTACATCGCATGTGGTCACCATGCGTCCGAGCGTTACGGCGCACCAGCGGTGGGCGCGCACGTCGCGGCCCAGCTTGGACTGGAGCATGTGTTCATCGACATCGACAACCCGGCCTGATCCCATGAGCCCGTTCGCCTTGCATCATCCAACTCACACGTTGCCCGTGGTCATGACCATGGGAGATCCCGCCGGTATCGGTCCTGAAATCATCGTCAAGGCCTTCTGTGAGCGGCCTGAGCTGCAGCGGCAGATGGTGGTGGTTGGCGACGTGGCAACGTTGCAACGGGCAGCGCAGCGGTTGAGCGCAAGGTCGAAGCCGTTGATGCTGGCCGAGGTGACAGACATTGACGATCTGGCGGACGTGCCACCAGGTTGTTTCGCGGTGGTGCAGGCCTGCCGCCTGAGCCAGCCAGTGGCGGTGGGGCGCATCAGTGCGCACGCCGGCCGCGCAGCTGCCGATTGCATTGCGTGGGCGGCGCGGGCTGCGCTGCAGGGCCGCGCGCGCGCCGTGGTGACTGCGCCGATCCACAAAGAGGCGCTGGCGCAGGCAGGCGTCGAGCATCCTGGGCACACCGAGTTGCTCCAGGAACTGAGTGCTGCGTATCTGGATGTCGCAGTCGCTGACGTGCCGGTGCGCATGATGCTGACTTGCCCGGGTCTCAGCACGGTGCTGGTGAGTATCCACGTCTCGCTCAGGCAGGCGTTGGACGCTGTGACTACCGAGCAGGTGTTGCGGACGATCCGCATCACACACGGGCACTTTCAGCGCATTGGCATGGAGCGACCGCGCATCGCGGTGGCGGGGCTGAACCCGCACGCGGGGGAGGGCGGTTTGTTTGGATGGGAAGACCGGGATGTCATTGCCCCGGCGATCGAACTCGCGCGACAGCAAGGCATTGAGGCCAGCGGCCCGCACGCACCAGACACTGTGTTCATGCGGGCCCGGCAGGGAAGCTTTGACGTTGTCGTGGCCATGTACCACGACCAAGGGCTGATTCCGGTCAAGTTGCTCGGCCTGGACCACGGCGTGAACACCACGCTGGGTCTGCCTTTCGTGCGCACCAGCCCCGACCACGGCACAGCGTTCGATATCGCTGGCTCTGGGCTTGCGAGCCCCAGCAGCCTGCTGGCCGCAATTGACGCGGCCCTGGCGGCAACGGTTACTTCCTGAGACTGTCGCGAATCTCGCGCAGGAGCACCACGTCTTCAGGCGTGGCCACGGGCGCTGGTGGAGATGCTGGAGTCTCGCGCTTGAGACGGTTGATCTGCTTGACCATCATGAAGATGATGAACGCCAAGATGGTGAAATTGATGGCGACGGTGATGAAATTGCCATACGCCAGCGTGGGCACGCCGGCAGCTTTGAGTGCTGCCAGCGTGGGCGCCGTGCCTTCGGGGACCTTGCCCAGTGCCAAGTAGAGGTTGGTGAAGTCGAGGTTGCCGAAGATCGATCCCACCAGCGGCATGATGATGTCGTCAACCATCGAGGCGACGATCTTGCCGAACGCACCTCCGATGATCACGCCCACGGCCAGGTCGATGACATTGCCCTTGACGGCAAATTCCTTGAATTCCTGCATCACACTCATGTTGTTTCCCCTCGGCTGGATGGTTGTTGCCCGTGCCCATCGCCCTCACAGCGGGGTGGACAAAATCCATTCTCACACAAGGGTTGACGCCTGCGCGAATCGAAGGTTCAGAGAGAAACCCTTCGGCCCTGCGACAAAGCCCCATCAGCCCTGTCGGGAGCCCCGGCAATGCAAGGCGGCTTGTATGTGCTCCAGTACAATCGCGGGTTGTCCCTGATGCACTGTCCCGAAGTCTCATTGAAAGAGTTCCATGAGTGAAGCTACCGCCCAAACGCCTGTCAACAGCAGCCGCCGCACATGGCTGATCACCTCTTGCGCCATGGGTGGCGCGGGTGCCGCAGCAGTTGCTGTGCCCTTTGTGAGCACTTTCCAGCCTTCCGAGCGTGCCAAGGCCGCTGGTGCTGCCGTGGAGGTGGACGTTTCGGGCATCCTTCCCGGAGAGAAGATCGTGGTGGAGTGGCGTGGCAAGCCCGTCTGGATCATGCGCCGTACCCCCGAACAATTGGCCGAGCTCGAAAAGATCGGTGGCCAATTGGCTGATCCCGAATCTGCCCGCAAGGCGGTGCCTACGCCCGAATACGCCAGGAACCACCATCGCTCAATCAAACCCGAGATTCTGGTGACCGTCGGCATCTGTACGCACCTGGGTTGCTCGCCGGGCGACAGACTCACACCTGGTCCCCAGCCTTCGCTTCCCGACGATTGGCACGGGGGTTTCCTGTGCGCCTGCCACGGCTCCACCTTTGACCTGGCGGGCCGCGTGTTCAAAAACAAGCCAGCGCCCGATAACCTGGAAGTGCCCCCGCACTACTACATGTCCGACACCCGACTGCTGGTCGGTGAAGAGAAGAAGGCCTGAGCCTCAGCGGTTCTCAGCGACATCAGACAACGCCACACAGAGGCAACCCATGGCTGAATTCAAAGAAGTTTCCCCCAACGCCCCGATCGCCGAGAAGGCGCTGAATTGGGTAGACAACCGGTTCCCACTCTCCAAGCTCTACAACGAGCATCTGGCCGAGTATTACGCTCCGAAGAACTTCAACTTCTGGTACTTCTTCGGCTCACTTGCACTGCTCGTGCTCGTGATTCAGATCGTTACCGGAATCTTCCTGGTGATGCACTACAAGCCGGACGCAGCGCTGGCGTTTGCATCGGTTGAATACATCATGCGCGACGTGCCCTGGGGCTGGCTGATCCGCTACATGCACTCCACCGGCGCATCGGCATTCTTCGTGGTGGTTTACATGCACATGTTCCGCGGCCTCATTTACGGAAGCTACCGCAAGCCACGGGAGCTGGTATGGGTGTTCGGTTGCGCCATCTTCCTGTGCCTGATGGCCGAGGCTTTCATGGGCTACCTGCTGCCGTGGGGTCAGATGTCCTACTGGGGCGCGCAGGTGATCGTGAACCTGTTTGCAGCCATTCCTTTCATCGGGCCCGACCTTGCCCTGCTGATTCGCGGTGACTTCGTGGTGGGTGACGCCACACTGAACCGCTTCTTCAGCTTCCACGTCATTGCAGTGCCGCTGGTGCTGCTGGGTCTTGTGGTTGCGCACATCATTGCGCTGCACGAGGTGGGCTCCAACAACCCCGACGGCGTGGAAATCAAGGCAAAGAAAGATGCCAAGGGCATTCCCTTGGACGGCATTCCGTTCCACCCTTACTACACCGTGCACGACGTGCTCGGCGTGTCGGTGTTCCTCATGATTTTCTCGGCGATCATTTTCTTTGCTCCCGAGCTCGGCGGCTACTTCCTCGAGTACAACAACTTCATCCCGGCCGATCCGCTGGTCACGCCGCTGCACATCGCGCCGGTCTGGTACTTCACGCCTTTCTATTCGATGTTGCGAGCGATCACCAGCGAGATGATGTTCGCTCTGGTGGCCATCGTTGTCGTCGCTGCTGTGCTCGGAGCGCTCAAGGCCAAGGTGGCTGCAGCCGTCAAGGCCGGCATCGTGATCGGTGCTGTCGTGTTGGTGGCCCTCATGCTCGCCATTGACGCCAAGTTCTGGGGTGTGGTTGCCATGGGTGGCGCTGTCATCATCCTGTTCTTCCTTCCTTGGTTGGACCACAGCCCTGTGAAGTCGATCCGCTACCGCCCGACTTGGAACAAGTACCTGTACGGCGTGTTCGTCATCAACTTCCTGATCCTGGGCTATCTGGGTGTGTTGCCTCCGTCGCCCATCGGCGAGCGTGTGTCCCAGGTTGGCACCTTGTTCTACTTTGGCTTCTTCCTGTTGATGCCCTGGTGGAGCCGGCTGGGGGAGTTCAAACCCGTGCCCGACCGCGTCACCTTCCAGCCCCACTGAACACCGAAGAGCCAATTCAGAGAGTCAAGCAAATGAAAAAAATCCTCTTGGGCCTCGCGCTGGCGTTGGGTCTGTCCGGCGCAGTCATGGCCGCCGGCGGCAGCATTCCTCTGGACAAGGCGCCTCAGCGCACCAACGACATGGCTGCTCTCCAAAACGGCGCCAAGCTGTTTGTGAACTACTGCCTCAGCTGCCACTCCGCTGCGTTCATGCGGTACAACCGCTTGCGCGACATTGGGCTGAACGACAAGCAGATCGCCGAGAACCTCACGTTCACCACCGACAAGATCGGTGACACGATGAAGGCATCCCTGGATCCGAAGCAGGCCAAACAATGGTTCGGCGTGAACCCGCCCGACCTGACCTTGATCGCCCGGTCGCGTTCGAGCAAGGCAGGAACCGGTGCGGACTATGTCTACACCATGCTTCGCACCTACTATCGCGATGACACCAAGCCCACCGGCTGGAACAACTTGGCATTCCCCAACATCGGCATGCCAAACCCGCTGTGGGAGTTGCAGGGAGAGCAGAGTCCGGTGTACGAGAAGGTGATGAGCCACGGTCATGAAGTGGACCGAGTGAAGGGTTGGACGACAGTCAAGCCTGGCACGATGAGCGCAGCCGAGTACGACAACAACGTGGGTGATCTGGTGGCCTACCTGCAGTGGATGGCCGAGCCGGCGCAGAACAGCCGGGTGCGCATCGGCGTGTGGGTGATGTTGTTCCTCGCTGCCTTCACTGTGGTGGCCTGGCGTCTGAATGCCGCATTCTGGAAAGACATCAAATAATCCCATCCGACAAGGTCGGCGGTGTGGACCGCCGTTCTGTCTGTACCGCAGTGGTTTGCTGTGTCCGTATGACACGAAAGCAAACCACTGTTTTTTGCTTTAAGGAGACACCCTCATGATGGTCTTGTACTCGGGCACCACCTGCCCGTATTCCCACCGCTGCCGCTTCGTCCTGTTTGAAAAGGGCATGGACTTCGAGATTCGGGATGTCGACCTCTACAACAAGCCCGAAGACATCAGCGTGATGAACCCCTATGGACAGGTTCCCATTCTGGTTGAGCGAGATCTCATCCTGTACGAGTCGAACATCATCAACGAGTACATTGACGAGCGCTTTCCCCACCCTCAACTGATGCCCGGGGATCCCGTGGACCGTGCCCGTGTTCGTCTGTTTTTGTTGAACTTCGAAAAAGAGCTGTTCACACACGTGTCCATGCTTGAGTCGCGTGCAACCAAAGGCAATGAGAAAGCGCTCGAAAAGGCCCGCGCGCACATCCGCGATCGTCTTACGCAGTTGGCCCCGGTGTTCCTCAAGAACAAGTTCATGCTGGGCGAGAACTTCTCGATGCTTGATGTTGCCATCGCCCCGTTGTTGTGGCGCCTTGACTTTTATGGCATCGAACTGAGCAAGAACGCTGCTCCTCTGCTCAAGTACGCCGAGCGCATCTTCTCGCGGCCGGCCTACATCGAAGCGCTGACGCCCTCCGAGAAAGTGATGCGTAAGTAAGGGTGGACCCGGTGATGACCAGGTCTTATTCTTTTGCGGCGATTCTTCATGAGCCCTTCTGACACGGACATTCCCTCTACCCGCCCGTACCTGATCCGTGCCTTGCACGAATGGTGCTCGGACAACGGGTTCTCGCCATACATCGCGGTGCAGGTTGATGCTTCGGTGCAGGTGCCCATGGAGTTTGTGAAGAACGGCGAGATCGTGCTCAATGTCGGCGTGGACGCCACCAGTTCGATGAAGTTGGGCAACGACTTCATCGAGTTCAAGGCGCGCTTCGGTGGTGTGGCCCGCGAGATAGTGGTACCGATCAGCCACGTGGTTGCCATCTATGCGCGTGAGAACGGTCAGGGCATGGCGTTTCCGGCGCCCGCTCCTGCCACTTTGGCTGCGGTCAAACTGGACGCTGTTTCGGATGGCCTGCACGACTCAGGCGGGTCTGTGGACAGCGTTTCGGAAGTCGCCTCTCGCAGTCCGTTGCATTCAGTGAAGAGTGACGTTCTGGGCGACGTCAATCCGGGTGGTGGTGATGAGCCGCCAGACTCGCCCACCGACGGGCCGGGTCGTGTTTCCGGTCGGCCGCAGCTCAAACGCGTCAAGTAAACTCGCACCTTTCACTGGCCGCTTTAGCTCAGTTTGTAGAGCAATCGCCTTGTAAGCGATAGGTCG
>JBBQSX010000113.1:0-12063 GCA_038213545.1 Burkholderiales bacterium | reverse complement strand
CTGAGTACCGCAGGGTAGTCGTCCCCCACCACTGGCTTGACTTCAATACGGAAGCTGCGCATCGCCGACTCCCTCGCAAGCACCCCGTACTCCCGCCGGTCGAGACCTGGCGCGGGGTCGCTTCGCTTTGCCAGCAACTCGAAGCCAAGGGCCATCCGGTAGCTCACGTCAGCGCCCTCGGGCTCGATTTCGAGGTCCACGAGGCGAAGCGGCACGCATTTGGCTCCAGCAGGTAGGTCCCGGTCGGCGCCGAAGAGTCGGAGCAAGTTCCACTCTTTCTGCAGCGCCGTCCTCAACGCATCCATTCGCTTCAGGCCTCGGTTCAAGGCTTTTTCGTTAGAGTCGTAAGGAGACAAGACCAGGCAAGGCTCCAGGCACTCGAGGACGTTCTTCGTCCAGTAGGACTCCAAGTCGACTGTGTGTGAGGCCAGGACTGCCGCGACTTCGCGCAGACGCGGGGTGCTGGCCAACCCAACCTGCAAGCAAAACCTCTCGTCCAAGAACCTGGCCTGCAGGGCGTTGTGAACGGGGGTCTGGTCGGGGGGCCCGAACCGCGAGATGAGGAAGGCAAACAGCGCTGGATGCTTTTGCTCCAGCTTGGCGTACATCGACGACAACATCCAGAGGGCGTAGGCCGTGTCCGTCAGCAACACGTCAAACGACTGCCCCTTGTACTTGCCCAGCGGCAGCACCCGTGTCAGCGCCGGCGCAGGGGGCTCCTCCGTAGTGAAAAACAAGTCGTTTTGATGCGCCACTGCCCCGCGGATGAGTTGTTGCATAACGCTTTTATACCTGCACCGGGCCCTTTGTGCAGGGGGCACCGGCGTGTTATCGAATGCGCGCCTTTGCATTGAGCATATGAATCGGCACACCTCCGGCCTTGGTATCCTCCAGTTCAGTTCCACTGAGAGGGTCCTCGAATGAGCAAATTGACGTCAGCGATGTGTGCCGCGGCAGTCCTCGAAAACTCTCCCGGCAAGCGCATCGCCTCGTTGCGCTGAACAGGCTCGAATCGAACTACCCTTGGACCTCCTCGACCCGGCCTCTGACACCCCTTCGTCAGGCCCACACTCTCTTCCGCATCTTCCTATACAGGGGATGCCCATCCTTAAGTTTGTCGAGAATGACGGTCGCGAAATCGACTTCGAGCCTTTCGAGGCAAAGCGCTTCGACGTTCAACCCCTTGACTTCGGCCAGTTGCTTCGCGCTGTCGACCCAGCGGCCCCCTCCTTCGACGTTGTCATTCGAAATGCCAAGGCTCCCGTCGCCTCTACGGGACTAGCCCAAGACGGACCGCTGACTCTCCGTACACAGATGGCTTGCAACGGGCCTATCCTTGCCTTTGGCCTTGTCGAGGGTGGGTGGCTGCCTATGCCGTGGGCGCACAAGCGAATCGCATGGCTCGACCGAAATGTTGTCATCGCATTAGAAAAGCTTCAGGCGAATGCTCCCGAATCGGCTCCCCCACACTGGCTGACCGAACACCTCGGGCTTGATACCGAACAAGTAAGCCCAATCCTCTTCGCGCTCGAAGGCTCAAAGAAAAAACGCCCGACCCCCTTCGAAATCCGTGCAGAACTCGGACGCGCGACGAAGGCCCTGAGCCGCCTGCTTTCAGGTGCCAACATCCAGACTTTTGACCGGAGCCATCAAGCAGGCCTGTACCGGCTCCTGCTTGAAGATGCGGAATACCATGCAAAGGCGACACGGCTACTTCGTCGAGCGGCCCCCCTGGTCGTCAATCGCGCCCAGCTTTCCGAGCGGCGCAAGGTCGAGGAAGCAGTACTAGCCGTCGCTCGCGAAGAGGGGGTACGCATAGACTGCCTGCCCGTGCTGGCCCTGTTGAGCTGTGTTTATGACGAGCCGACACCGACAAAACAAAAGGCAACAACGCCAGGTCGAGCGGTCATAAAGCCCAGGGCCAACTACACCAATGAAGACGCGTACAACGCACTCGCAGACTTGTTCTTTCTTGAGCTGCTGTTCAATGCACATGGCTTATTTGAAGACCTAGAGCCAGTGCTGTACACCCAAGACGTGGGACTCGCTGCCTTTTGGACGGTGCTTCAACCCTGTCGAAAGCACGTGACGCACCTACCCCACGGTAGGTCTAAGGTGACGGTCACTTTCAACATTGCCCCTGGGCTTTTTCCCGTGCTTTCAGAGGAAGACACCTTGGAGCTCTCAGCGCGGCTTGCCCCGGCCCCGGGCGCAGCCCTGACAACTCCACCTGCTGAAGTGCCCCCAACAATTCCTGGAGCTCGCCTTCAATGACCCCTCTCACCCCACTCCGCCGACTGCTGTGCCTCGCAGCCCTGACCCTTCCCCTGCTCGGCGCGTCTCTGGCCAACGCCGCGCCACCAGCGAAGGGGCCCATCACACTGGCAGGCGTCAAGGCTACGGTCTGGGGCGAGTACTCGATTACGCCTATGCTCTTTCCCGGTGAGGAGTGGCGCTTCCACGTTGTCGTGGTCCCGAAGGATGTCCGCCAGGGCACTCTCATCAAGATGGCGCAGGAGTTCTACGCGAAGCACCCGAACACCCGGGCACGCTTCTTCAGCGACACGGCCCACCTGAAGCAGTACGCTGACCGGGACCGCTTCATGAATGACAAGACCGGCAAAGTCAAGGAAGTCGCCTTCCCCAAGTCTGAGTGGGTGCAGGACCATCTGCTCGGCAACATCAACAACCGGTCGAAGGACAACGGCCGGCAGTGGATGCTTGAGGACAGGTACGGCGGTCGCATCGCACCGTTGCCCTAAGGGCGAGCTGAAAAGGAAAACCCCGCGTCCGCGGGGTTAACTTCACTTACACGAGCACGACCGGCAGGCTGGAAACCGATGCTTCTTTCCTGACGGATAGCGCCTGACGTCAGCAACAGCGTTGGCGTCGGGCTCTTTGCCGGAGGTAGCCGCCACGATATCCTGCGGCATGGCTAAACCTTAAACTTTCGCTTGAGCTTCAGGTAAATTTCGAGTTGGACTTTGTCCGACGACTCAAGAACCAATGTCGCGGACGCCAAGGCGGTGATTCGACCGTCGTGCCCTACAACTACTCGGTCGCTCGCCCAGTTGTTACAGGTGCCACAAACCGGCAGGAGGTTTCCTACCTCACTCCCTTTTGAAGGGTCCATGTGGCCTTTCTCCAGAACATCGCATTTTCGATTGCACATTGCGCACTTGCCACAATATGCGTCCAGAACTTCCTTCCAAGTTCGCGCATTGAGTCGACCTGTTCGTTTCAGGCCGTTTTGAATAAACGACCTGCTCGCATGGTCAACACACGCCAACACGTTAGAGCCATTCGGCACGCGCTCTCCGTTGTGCTTGTCCCCGGACTTCCCCCCGAGCCGGATATCCCAGCCTTTGTACTTGAGTTGCCTTGGTTGTTGGTCCCCCGAGGCAGTCGGTGAGAATTTTTGAACGAATCGACTGATGTCGTCCCTGCTACACGGCTGCCCCATGTTCTCGTAGAGGTAGACCAGCTGAAGTGCGGCGTTGTTGTACTCGCCGTTTCGTTTCTTTAACGGGGGAAGCGTGACACCAAAGTCGGCGAGGTTTACGTCATGCTCGGCCGCGAGTTTGTCATACGTGGATTGAAGGGCCTTCGCATCAAGCATGAAGGGCTCCTGCGATACGCTGACACGCCACTCGGTGGTACGCATCCTCAATTTCGGAGCCGATGAAATGGCGACCATTTGCTACAGCAGCCACGCCGGTGGTTCCACTTCCAAGGAAGGGGTCCACCACCGTTTGTCCCGGTCGTGAGAAGAGGCGAACCAAGTGCTCCATCAGAGCAAGCGGCTTGACAGTCAGGTGTTCGTTGTCCGCCCCTTTCTCTCGACGCCGCGGCTTCGCCACCTCCATCAAATTTCCTGGGAATTTTCCGTCCAGACTTTGAGTAACGTCCACAAGACCTGCTTGGTGGGTAACCCAGTTGTTGACAAATGTCCCGTCACGTGGCTTTTGTCCGAGAACCATGGGCTCAAGTTGTGGCTTGAGCTGCGGCGTCTTAAGACCGCTGAGCTCCGCAATGAGCTCCCGCTTCTGGGCGGCATTGAGGTCTTTGCGATTCCGGATGAAGTGGTCGAGCGAGAAGGCCTTCGCTTGACCTTCATACTTCCATGCAAGCATGTCGCGAACTTCGAACTTCGCGTCCTCGACTGCCACTGCCATGCGGTGATACAAGCGGGCTTGCGAGAACGAGATGAAAAAGCCCCCCGGCTTAAGGACTCGCATAGCTTCGAGCGCCACGAGATACATGAACTTCTGAAACTGCAGACCCTGCTGCGGGTCGAACTTCATACCCACAGGAAGCCCGCCAACTACACCTGCCTTTTTGGTGCGCGCGTCAAGCTTCGTCTTGTTCCAATCAGAGCCCATGCCGTCAATGAAGTACGGCGGGTCCGTAGCAATCAGGTGCACGCTGTTGCTCTTCAGTTCTCGCAGCAGCTGCAGGGCGTCTCCGTGCAAGATGGTGGCTTCAACAGCGCGTCCTTCATACACGCCCTTGAGCCGAACAGGGTTCTTTTCAAGAGCATCAATTGGCGCTTCGATGTGGGAGGGGGTGGTGGTGTTTGTGGCGGTGAACATTGGGGCATCTCCATGGATGACCCGTGTAGGCAACAGCTCTCCAGATTGAGACGGCTTGACGAACTGCCATGCTGAAACTGGCTCTGAAACCAGCTTGACGGGGAGAGCTTGTCCCGACAAAATAGTGAACATTCATTCACTTAGGCGAGTATTCTGTGACCCCCGACAAACACCTCAACAGCCTGCGCACCCACTGGAAGGCCAACAAGTCGTTCCCCTCCATGGCCAAGCTGGCCGACGTGCTCGGCCTGGCCTCCTCCGGGGGCGTCTTCAAGGTGCTGGGGCGTCTGGTCGACCAGGGCTACCTGGAGCGGGTGGACGGCCGCATCGCGCCCACGAAGAAGTTCTTTGCCCTCCCGGTACTGGGCACCGTGCGCGCGGGGCTCCCTCAGCCTGAGAGCCAGGACGCCGGTGAGGAGCTGGTCGGGGTAGAAGACTTCCTGGTGCGACACCCGGAGCGCACGGTGTTCTGCCGCGCAAAGGGCGACTCCATGCGCGACGCCGGCATCTTGAACAACGACATGCTCGTGGTCGAGCGCAACACGCCCACCAAAGAAGGCGACATCGTGGTGGCAGTGGTCGACAACGAACTCACGGTGAAGCGCCTGTTCTCGGACGTGAAGCACGGCGGCTGGCAGCTGCAGCCCGCCAATCCGGAGTTCACCGTCATTCGGGCGACGTCGTCCCTGGAGGTCCTGGGCGTCGTGGTGGGCGTGTTTCGCCGGTTCGACCGGTGACCGGCTGCATGCGAGGAACCTCCACATGCTCCGCACCCATGGCAGCGAGCAGCTGCAGCGCAAAGGCAAAGCTGAACTTGCCCTGATTGACCCGGTTGATGAGCACCTGGACGTCGATGGACACGCCCTGGGCTTCCAGCCGGCGGGCGAGCTCCTTGTAGGAGATGTCTTTCTCCTCCCGAAGGCTCTTGATGAGGGACTTGGCGCGGGCCTCGTAAAACTGGCGCGCGTTCACAGGGGTGCGTACATGGTTTTCCGTTTAGACGCATCGTACCCAGCGACTTTAGGTTCGCCCTCAATAAATGGAATTCCGTTTATGCATAAAACCTGGCCACTCCTGGGCCTAGACGGGTTTTAGGCAACCAGAGCAGCACCATGAAAGTCGAGGTCAAACTTCTCAGCGAAAAGGGTCGCGCCGTGCCGCGCGCCATGCACCGCACGCGCCGGCGGTACACCGGCGCCTTCTCGCTCCAGGAGATGCGCAGCTCCGAACTGGGCCGCAGCTGCTTCGTGGCCAACCTGCACTGCGACCTGGAGGGCGCGCCCGAGCCACTGCTCCCGCCACTCCTCGACGCGACCGTCATCCACGCCGAAGGTGGTCGCCTGCGCGTGCGCGGCTTCGAGATGCTCGACGGCCTGCAGCTGGGCCAGACTTGGGAAGTGAAGGTGCTCCCATGCTGAAGGTCTTCCTGCACAACGGGACCCCGGACAAGGCGAGCCCGTTCAACCAGCTCGGGCGCCTGGACATCGGCTACGAGACGCTGGACATCCACGCCGACTACAAAGCAGTCCTGCGCGTGGCCGGCGTCGGCGAGTTCCCCCCGGTACAGCTCAACGGCTACCCACGGTGGACCGCGAGCGTGTGGGACCTGGTCATGCGTACCTTGGCCCTGTGCATCCACCGAGAGGAGGCCTTCCCTGCCCTGGACTTCACGCGTCGCGGCGCGTTCGCCCAGAACCTCACCGCCATCGTGCAGCATTGGCCCGACGGCCTGGAGCAAGGCCGCTCCACGGTGGGCACCGCCCACATCCGCATGACGCGCCGCCGGTGCCGCTACGCGGCCACCTTCGAGGACGACATCCTCGGAGAGCAAACCAGCGTCGTGTTCGCCCACACACCCGACGTGCTGATGCCCTGGGACCTGCTGGCGCGGGCCTATGCCTGGACCAGCCACGGCCGCGCCTCGATGCCGCCCCGGCCCCAGCTCTACATGCCCATCCCTTACGAGCAAGACGGGCAGGTTGTGGTGTCCGTGGACACGGTGCGCGAGCCGGCGCGCACGGGCTTGTACCGGTGGATGCTCAGCAAAGGTGTCTCGCCCTTCCTGGTGCCCAACATCAGCGGCACGTCCATCACCGAAGCCGACTACGTGTCGTTCCTGAGGAAGGCCGTATGACGCTCGCCACACCCGCAGACCGCCCCGCTCGCACTGGCGCTGAGCACGTTCGCAAACGCTGGGACCCGGTACAACGCAGCAGCTCGGCGACGACCCGCTGGCACATGTCGTCGAAGGCAGTGGACCGCTCGGTGGAAGAGTTCAGCCGGTGGAGCGACTTGCGCTGCATCCGCCACCTGGCCAATGTCCGCTGGGGCAGCTATGTGGATGTGGTCTGCGCGCACTGCAACACCTGCGCCGACCACTACTGGAGCGCGAAGGAGATGCGCTGGAAGTGCAAGGCCTGTGGCAAGCGCTTCAGCGTCACGTCGCAGACCGTGTTCGCCAACCGCCGCATCCCGCTGCAGAAGCTCCTGGCGGCCCTGCACCTGTGGGCGTGTGGCGCCGCGGGGCAACCCGCGCTCGAGCTTCGCCGCATGCTCAAACTCGGCGGCTACAACACGGCCTTTACCCTGGTCAGCAAGCTGCGCGAGGGCCTGGTGCGTGGCTTCAACACCGGCCTCATCAGCGGCATCGTGGAGATGGACGGGGCGCATGCCTCGGGCCGGCGCGCCAGCGAGAAGCGCGGCAAGCCGCTGAACTACCGGTCTGCGGAGGCCATCGCCGAAGATGAAGAACTGGCGCTGCTCACGAGTGCCGCGAAGACGAAGAAGCGCAAGCAGGACAAGGCTGAGGCGCTGGCCGCCGGCGGCGTTCTTCATCCCGAGCACGGCAACGTCTTCCCGCCAACCAGGCGAGTGGTGGTCACCCTGCGCAAGCGCCACACCTCTGCAGGCAGCGGCTCGTCCATCACACGCGTGGGCGTCGGCATCGCCGAGACCCCCGAGGTGATGGAGGCGCTGGCCAAGCGGTATGTCGCGGTGCCGGAGTCGGTGCTTTCCACGGACACGGGTACTGCGTTCAACAAACTGGGCAAGAAGTTTCAGCTGCACCTGCAGGTCAACCACAGCGAGACGCTGGTCGGCCCGGATGGCGAGCACTCCAACAACGCCGAGAGCTTCAGCGCGCGCCAGGACCGCTCTGAGAAGGGCGTCTACATGAACATCGAGCCCAAGTACCTGCACGACTACGCGGTGGAGACCGCGTTCCGCGAGGACTACCGCAGGTTCGCCCCGGGCAAGGCCGCCGACCTGGCGCTGCACCACGCGCTCAACGTCGGGGAGTCGCACTTCTGGCGAGGCTTCACGCACGGGCATCACCGCAAGTACGAGATTCTGGCCACTGGCAACAAGCCGGCGCGTGCCAGCGGGCCGGCGAAGGGCCCGCGCGAGCCTACGCGGCCGCGGCAGATGCCCTGGTAGCGCTGCGCGCCAGGTCCGCAAGGGTTCCGCTTGACTCGTCCTTCAGGCGCCAGCGGGCGGTCTCTGTGCCGTCCAGCTCCGAGCTGCGCTCGTGCTCGACGAGCCCATCCCCCTCTAGCCGCTTGAGCGTGCCCCGAAAACTGCCCGTGTACCAGTGCTTGCGCTGTGCGCCGGTGAGGAAGTACAGGCCGAACTTCGCGCAGATGAGAGCTGCGATGTTGCTGGTGGTCATCCACTCGGGTGAGTACTCCTCGAGCACTTCAAGGACCGCATCGCGCAGGGCGCCGCGCTTGCCGTAGCTGCCCTTCCATCCATTCACCGACTCGATGCTGTTCGGGTCAATCCTTGCGTCGTAGAGCCGCAGCGACCGGTCGAGCGCGGCCAGGTCCGACTCCAGCGTGTCCGCTTTCTGCGTCAGCTCAAGTGCAATCTTGCGCGTCTGCTCGAGGTCGTTGGCCAGGCGCGCGCGCTTCTCGGCGAGCCACTTCAAGGCTGAGGGGGTTTGTTTCATGTGGGGCAGGTTCACAGGGGGAAGATACTTCTGTGAAGCGACCAAATTCGCCCGAAATCGTCGTCCAAATACCCGTTCGACGACTGTTACAGACCTTGGGCCAACAGCGTTGTAAGACCCAGTTGCGCATGAAAAAACCACCCCACGGGGTGGTTTTCTCTGGAGTGACCACGTTCAGGCGTGGGCAGAACGCAGGCGAATGGAGAAATCGCGCAAGGCAGCGATGCCACTCTCTTCAGCGCGGCGACACCAGGCCTGCAGATCGGTGGCCAATTGCTCGCGCGTGGCGGTGGTGCTGGACCACAGGGCGCGCAGTTCCTCGCGCATGGTCACCATCTTGTCGAGCACGGGGTGCTCGGCGCGCACCTGGGCCAACTGGGGCTTGACGCTGGCGGGTACCTTGTCTTCGTCGCGGTGCAACCACTGACGGGCAGAGTGAAGCACAGTGGCATCGCCACGACGGTGCTGCAGCGCTTCAATTTCACGCTTGCAAGCCGCACGCATCTCGCGCGCATAACCGGCCATCACTTCGTAGCGGTTGGCGATGATCGCCTCCAGCGTCTTTTCGTCAGCTACCGGCTTCACGTCGCCAAACGCCATTTTGGGAGGCAGCTTCTTGACCGACGCCAAGCCCACCGATCGCAGCATGCTGATGTACATCCAGCCGATGTCGAATTCGTATGGCTTGACCGACAGCTTGGCCGAGGTGGGGTAGGTGTGGTGGTTGTTGTGCAACTCTTCGCCGCCGATGATGATGCCCCACGGCGACACGTTGGTGCTGGCGTCGGTAGCTTCAAAGTTGCGATAGCCCCACCAATGACCGATGCCGTTGATGATGCCGGCGGCTGTGATCGGAATCCAGATCATCTGGATAGCCCAGACCGTCACACCCAAGACACCAAACAGCGCCACGTTGATGATCATCATGAGGCTCACACCCAAGCGCGAGTGGCCGGTGTAGACCACGCGCTCGATCCAGTCGTTGGGGGTGTTATGCCCGTAGCGGTCCAGTGTTTCCTGGTTCTTGGCTTCGGAGCGGTACAACTCGCTGCCTTCAAAAAACACCTTCTTGATGCCGAATACCACCGGACTGTGCGGGTCGCCTTCGTGTTCGCACTTGGCGTGGTGCTTGCGGTGGATGGCGGTCCATTCCTTGGTGACCATGCCTGTGGTCATCCAGAGCCAGAAGCGGAAGAAGTGCGAAGCGATCGGGTGCAGATCCAGCGAGCGGTGGGCTTGATGGCGGTGCAGGTAGATGGTGACGCTGGCGATGGTGATGTGGGTGAACACCAGGGCCACAAGCATCGTTTGCCACCAGGTCGCGCCGGTCAGGCCGTGGGCAAGGAACTGGATGAGGGCGTCCCAGAGGGATGAAAAGATACCGAATTCGGAAGAAGACATTGATTTCCCAATAGACCGCTCAAGGCGGCGGATGGATACCGAGTGGGCTCCAGAGCACCCGGAGCAACAACGCCCACGATTTTAAGGGCGGGGGTGCCAAACACCAACCGGTATCCAGCCCCGAATGTGGAAACTACTGCCTCAGATCATGTGAATTGACAGCTTTTCAAGGCTTTTTCCGCCAGACGGCTGCAAAGAAGCCATCCGTAGCATGCCGATGCGGCCAGAGCCGCAGCCAGCGCCCTTCGTCACCATGGCACAGCGAAGCAGGGTTTTTGACTTGCGCGGTGTCGAGCAAGCTGGACACGGGCAGGGCTTCAAAGTCGGCATGTGCCGCCTCGAAGGCCGCACAAACGTCCTCGTTTTCCTGCTTCAGCAAACTGCAAGTCGCGTACACCAGACGCCCACCCGGCTTGAGGAGCCGAACCGCGCTGTTGAGGATGGCGAGCTGAAGCTCGGCCTGAGCAGCCACGGTCTGGGGGTTCTGGCGCCATTTCAGGTCCGGGCTGCGCCGCAGCGTGCCCAGACCCGAACACGGCGCGTCGACCAGCACACGGTCGATCTTGCCGGCCAGGCGCTTGATGCGGTCGTCGCGCTCGTGGGCAATCGCGACCGGATGCACGTTCGAGAGGCCACTGCGCGCCAGACGCGGCTTGAGCGCATCGAGCCGGTGGCCAGAGGTATCAAACGCGTAGAGCCGGCCGCTGTTGCGCATGGCGGCGCCAATGGCCAGGGTCTTGCCACCGGCACCGGCGCAAAAATCCACCACCATTTCGCCGCGCTTGGCATCCAGCAGCAGGGCGAGCAGCTGGGAGCCCTCGTCCTGCACCTCGACCTCGCCCTCGGTGAACGCAGGCAGCTTGGCCAGCGAGGGTTTGCCCTGCAGGCGAATGCCCAGGGGCGAATACGGCGTGGCAACGCCAATCAAGCCGGCTTTCTGCAACGAAGCCAATACCGCCTCGCGCTTGGCCTTGAGCACGTTCACTCGCAGGTCCAGTGGTGCGGGTTGGTTCAGGCTGTCCACCAACGCGTCAAACTCGGTGCCCACCTGCTCGCGCAAAGCGGTGGCGAGCCAGTCGGGCAGGTTGTGGCGGTGCTGCGCCATCAGGTCGGCGTCTTTGACGGCGTCGCAGTGGTCGAGCCAGGTTTTTTCGGGTTCGGTCAATGCGCTTTTGATGAAGTCGCGGTCGCCGGGGAAAGCCAGGATCGCCAGCCGGCGCCATTTGGAGCCACTGCCCGAGCGGGCGAGCCATTCGAGCTTGAGGCGTTCGCGCAAGATCGTGTAGACGGTGTCGGAGAGGGTGGCGCGTTCGCGGGAACCCAGCGAGCGGTTCTCGCGGAAATGGCGGGCGACGACGGCGTCGGTGGGGTGCTCGAACTTGAAAACCTGTTCGATCAGGATGGCGCTTTCGTCCAGGAGGGCTTTGGGGTGCATGGCAGGTATTGTCACCCCCCCTGCGCCGCTGACGCGGCTTCCCCCGAGGGGGACGATGCCTGTGGCCCGGCAAAGCCGGTTCCACGGCATCTCTGGGTTGGGTCCCGAGCTCCGGAGCCGCTCTCTGCACAGAGATAATCAGGCGATATGTCCGAACTTTCCCAACAGGTGCGTCGCCGCCGCACCTTCGCCATCATTTCTCACCCCGACGCGGGCAAAACCACCCTCACCGAGAAGCTGCTGCTGTTCTCGGGCGCCATCAACATCGCGGGCAGCGTGAAGGCGCGCAAGGCCGCGCGCCATGCCACCAGCGACTGGATGGAGATTGAAAAGCAGCGCGGTATCTCGGTCGCCAGCTCGGTGATGCAGATGGAGTACCGCGACTGCGTGATCAACCTGCTCGACACCCCGGGCCACCAGGATTTCTCGGAAGACACCTACCGCGTGCTGACCGCCGTCGATGCGGCGCTGATGGTGATCGATGCGGCCAACGGCGTCGAGCCGCAAACGCGCCGCCTGCTGCAGGTCTGCCGCGCACGCGGCACGCCGATCCTGACTTTCGTCAACAAGATGGACCGCGAGGTGCAGGACCCGATGAGCCTGATGGACGAAATCGAGCAGGAGCTCGGCATGACCGTCGTTCCCTTCACCTGGCCAGTCGGCATGGGCAAGCTGTTCCACGGCGTTTA
>JBBQSX010000112.1:0-12368 GCA_038213545.1 Burkholderiales bacterium | reverse complement strand
GCTGTCTGGTCCGAGAGCAGTCGGCCACCATCGCGTGGTTCCACGGAGGGACAAAAGCCCGGGAGACGCTTGCGCTGCAAAGCCCATGCCTCTCCGCCTTTTGTCCCCCGCTCAGGAGCCCCGCATGTCCTTGCCCCTTGCATCCCCCGCCACGGCGCCGCGCGCTGCTGGTGCACCAAAACGGCCCAGGAAACGCTCCCAGCTCTTCACCGTGCGCGCCAGCATCTCGCGGCGCACCTATTGGGTGCTTGCGCTCACCGGTTTGTTCACCCCTTTGGTGCTTTGGGCGGCGGTCGGTATCTGGGGTGGGATCGATCCGGTGTTCATGCCCGCGCCGCTGCAGGTGCTGGCCAAGACCTGGACCTGGGCCACCGAAACGGGCCTGATCGAAGACATGGGCATCAGCACCTACCGCGTGGTGGCGGGTTTTGTGCTCTCGGCAGTGATTGCGCTGCCGCTGGGTTTGTTGATCGGTTCGTTCCGCTCGGTGCAGGCGCTGCTGGAGCCGCTGACCGATTTCATCCGCTACATGCCGGCGGTGGCCTTCATCCCGCTGGTGATGCTGTGGGTGGGCATCGGTGAGGGTTCCAAGATCGCCATCATCTTCATCGGCACCTTTTTCCAGATGGTGCTGATGGTGGCCGAAGACGTGCGCCGTGTGCCGTCTGCACAGGTGGAGGCGGCGCAGACCATGGGCGCCAGCCGCAGCGAGCTGATTGAAAAAGTGATCTTGCCGAGCGCCAAGCCCGCGCTCATGGACACCATGCGCGTCACCATGGGCTGGGCCTGGACGTACCTGGTGGTGGCCGAGCTGGTGGCCGCCAACTCGGGCCTGGGCTATGCCATCTTGCGCGCCCAGCGCTTCCTGCAGACCGACACCATCTTCGCCGGGATCATCGTCATCGGCCTCATCGGCCTGGTCACCGACCAGCTCTTTCGCTGGGGGCATCGCCGTGCCTTCCCCTGGCTGTACCTGAAAGGCTGAAGCCATGAGCACCGCCCACATTCCCCTGCCCAAGATCGCCATCCGCAGCCTCAGCAAGCGGTTTGATGGCGCGCCCATCAACGCGCTGGAAGGCATCAACCTCGACATTGCCGAAAACGAGTTCGTCACCTTCGTGGGGGCATCGGGCTGCGGCAAGTCCACCCTGCTGCGCACCATCGGTGGGCTGGAAACCCAAACCAGTGGCGACCTGCTGGTGGACGGCAACGCAGTGGACGGCCCGGGCATCGACCGCGCCATGGTCTTCCAGCACTACAGCCTGTACCCGTGGATGACGGTGATGGAGAACATCAAGTTCTGCCGCCGGCTCAAGGCCCACACCGACGGCAGCAGCTCGGCCGATGTGGAAGCCGCCTCGGGCCGGGCCGACGCGCTGCTGCGCCTGATGGGCCTTCAGCCCGTGGCCAACGCCTGGCCCAACCAGCTCTCGGGCGGCATGCAACAGCGGGTGGCGATAGCGCGCGCGCTCATGGGCCGCCCCGATGTGTTGTTGATGGACGAGCCGTTCGGCGCTCTCGACGCGCAGACCCGCGAGGTGATGCACGACCTGATCCGCTATGTGCACAAACTGGAGAAGACCACCATCGTCTTCGTGACGCACGACGTGGAGGAAGCGCTGTACCTCGGTGGCCGGGTGGTGCTGATGGCGCCTCGACCCGGACGCATCGACACCGTGTACGACGTGCCTTTTGGCGACCAGCGCGTGCAAGACCTCAAGCACGAGCCCGGGTTCGTGCGCCTCAAGCGCGACATCCTCGAGCGTATCCGCGAGACCTCGGGCATGAAGACCGATCTGGAGCAACTGCAGCGCCTCTCTGGCGTGGGTGCGGAGAACTGAACCATGCAAGCTGTGATTGCCCTGAACCCATCTCCAGTCGCCCCGAACGAATCACCGTTCGAGCCAAGCCAATCACCGTTCTCCCTGAGCCAATCACCGTTCGGGCTGAGCCAATCACCGTTCGCCCTGAGCCAACCCCCGTTCGCCCTGAGCTTGTCGAAGGGCTCGCCAACACCGGTGGAAAGGCTTCGACAAGCTCAGCCCGAACGGGCATTGGCTCAGCCCAATCGAATTTCAATCAACAGGAGACTCCCATGAACCCACAAGACATTGCAGACCCGTTGACCGTGGTTCCAGCGAACCCGCCGCAGGCCGCGCCAGTGGACGCACCCGCGCTGTGGCAACGCTTCCCCGCCGCTGCACTGCAAGGCGTGGACACCACCAAAGCCATGTGGAGCGAGGTGGTGCCCGGCGGCAGCCACTGGAGCTGGCGCATGCCGCGCGGCAGCGCCATGCGCTTTGTGGCGCTGGAGGCCGGGGCCAACGTGAGCCTGGTGCTCTACAGCGCCTTGGAGAAGCTGGAGCGCTACAACATGCCCGACAGCGTGAAGGCGCAGCACACGGCGCACTACACACAAGGCCATGTGCTCATGAGCGACATGGGCCGCAGCATGGCCAGCTTCACGGCCGACAGCCTGGGCTGGCACGACCCGTTCGGCGCCCTGCTGGACGCTGAACTCATGCTGGAGAAATACGGAGAGAAGCGCTACGAGCATGCGCGCAACGCCATGCACCGTTCGGGCAAAGACGGCCTGTTGATCGAGATCGGCAAATACGGCCTCACCAAGCGCGACCTGATCGCGCCGGTGAACCTGTTCAGCAAGGTGGGTGTGGACGCGCAGGGCCGCTTTGCCTTTGTGCCCGAACACGCCAAGGCTGGTGACTTTGTGGAACTGCGCTTCGACATGGACGTGATCCTGGCCATGAGCACCGCGCCGCACGGGCTGGACACCGCGCCCAACTACTCGCCCAAAAAGGTGGGCTTGCTGGCCTGGCGCTGCGGCGCCGCGCCCGCCAATGACGTGTGCCGCGCATTCCGCCCGGAGAACGCGCGCGCCCTGCACAACACCGACATGCTGTACCTGTGAGGACAACACGATGAACACCGAAGCCACCGACATCCGCATCCTGGAGAGCCAACTGGATCCGGCCCACGCCGTGATGGACCAGCGCCACCCGCCGGGCGAGCCCATCCTGTTTGAAGTCAAGCGCGGGCAGACGCTGCGCATCGTCGACCTGGAGGGCAACCAGGCCGCCGACGTGCTGTTCTACAACCGCCACGACCCGGCCGAGCACTACAGCGCCACCAACACCATGCAGCGCCAGGGCGGCATCTACCTCACCACGGGCTCGGTGATCCGCAGCAACGACGGACGCGCCATGCTCACCATCGTGGCCGACACCTGCGGCCGGCACGACACGCTGGGCGGCGCCTGCGCGGCCGAGAGCAACACGGTGCGTTACGCGCTGCAGAAGAAGTTCATGCACAGCTGCCGCGACAACTACCTGATCGCCCTGCAACACGCCGACGTGGGGCTGGGCAAACGCGACCTCGTTCCCAACATCAACTTCTTCATGAACGTGCCGGTCACAGCCGATGGCGCGCTGAGTTTTGAAGACGGCGTGTCCGGCCCGGGCAAGTACGTGGAAATGCGCGCCGAGATGGACGTGTGGGTGCTGATCAGCAACTGCCCGCAGCTGAACAACCCGTGCAACGCCTACAACCCCACGCCCATCCAGTTGCTGGTGTGGGATGAACAGTGAGTCCCCCCTGCGCCGCTTCGCGTCTTCCCCCCACGGGGGGACCACACCTGAGGCCCGGCAAAGCCGGTTCCTCGGTGTGTGCTGAACGAGTCCCCGGCGCGCGCACGGCTTCATCAAACAACCAGCAGGACGACCTGACTGACTTCTCAGCATTGGCAGGACGGCCTGCACCGGAGTTCTTGTGTTCACCAAAGTCCTGATTGCCAACCGCGGCGCCATCGCCTGCCGCATCATCCGCACGCTCAAGGCGCTGGGCGTGCAGAGCGTGGCCGTGTACTCCGAGGCCGACGCGCAGGCCCGCCATGTCCGCGAGGCCGACGAGGCGTACCTGCTCGGCCCGGCCCCCGCGGCCGAGAGCTACCTGCGCGCAGACCGCATCCTGCAGATTGCCAAAGACTGCGGCGCGCAGGCCATCCACCCCGGCTACGGTTTCCTCTCCGAGAATCCGGCGTTTGCCGAAGCGTGTGAAGTGGCGGGCATCGCCTTCATCGGTCCCGCGCCGGATCAGATGCGTGCCTTCGGCCTCAAGCACACGGCCCGCGATCTGGCCGAGCAGCGTGGCGTGCCCCTGCTGCCGGGCTCGGGTCTGTTGACCGACATCGCACAGGCGCAGAGCGAAGCCACACGCGTGGGTTTCCCGGTGATGCTCAAGAGCACAGCGGGCGGTGGCGGCATCGGCATGCGGCTGGTGTGGACCGCGGCCGAACTCACCGATGCATTCGAATCGGTGGGCCGCATGGCGCAGGCCAACTTCAAGGACGCGGGCCTGTTCATCGAAAAATACGTGGAGCAGGCGCGGCACATCGAGGTGCAGGTGTTCGGCGATGGCGTTGGCGGTGTGATCGCACTGGGCGAGCGCGACTGTTCGGTGCAGCGGCGCAACCAGAAGGTGATTGAAGAAACACCCGCACCGGGCCTGAGCGACGCCCAGCGCAGCGAGCTGCACGCCACAGCAGTGCGGCTGGCGCAAGCGGTGAACTACCGCTCCGCCGGCACGGTGGAGTTCGTCTACGACGCGTCCACCGGCGCGTTCTACTTCCTCGAAGTGAACACGCGCCTGCAGGTGGAACACGGCGTGACCGAGCAGGTGTGTGGGGTGGACCTGGTGGCGTGGATGCTGCAGCTCGCCGCCGGCGACCTGCCGCCGCTGCACACGCTTCAGCCCTCGCCCAAGGGGGCGTCGATTCAGGTGCGGCTGTACGCCGAAGACCCGGCAAAGAACTTCCAGCCGAGCGCCGGCCTGCTCACCGAAGTGGTGTTTCCTGCCGATGCCCGCGTGGACAGCTGGGTGGAGTGCGGCACCGAGGTGCCCGCCTGGTACGACCCCATGTTGGCCAAGCTGATCGTCACGGCCGACAAGCGCGAAGAAGCGCTGAAGAAAATGGAAGACGCGCTCGACGCCACGCGCCTGGCCGGCATCGAGACCAACCTGAGCTACCTGCGCCAGGTGGTGCGCGACCCTGTGTTTCGCACCGGCCAACAGGTCACGCGTTTCCTCTCCACCTTCGCCTACCAGCCGGCCACCATCGATGTGCTGGAGCCCGGTGTGCAGACCAGCGTGCAGGACTGGCCGGGCCGCCAGGGCTATTGGGACGTGGGTGTGCCACCCAGCGGCCCCATGGACATGCACGCGCACCGCGCAGCCAACGCGCTGGTGGGCAACGCCGCCGATGCGGCCGCATTGGAGATCACCCTGGCCGGGCCCACGCTGCGCTTCAACACCGCCACGGTGGTGGCCGTGACCGGTGCGCCGGCCAAGCTCACCTTGAACGGTGAGGCCGTGCCAATGTGGCAGGCCATTGAAGTGCCTGCGGGCGGCACGCTGACAGTGGGCCGTTGCGAACACGGTGTGCGCCTGGCGCTGGCGGTGGCGGGTGGGCTCGACGTGCCGCTGTACCAGGGCAGCCGCAGCACCTTCACGCTGGGGCAGTTTGGCGGACACGCGGGGCGGCATTTGCGCACGGGGGATGTGCTGCACCTGGGTGCCGCTCCCGCCCAGTTCACCGGGCTGATGAGCCCTTCGACAGGCTCAGGGAGAACGGAGAGGTTTGGCGCTCTGGCAGAGCCCACCTCCGTTCGGGCTGAGCCACTACCCGTTCGGGCTGAGCCTGTCGAAGCCCCCGCCTACACCCACCACTGGGACATCAACGTCCTCTACGGCCCGCACGGGGCCCCCGACTTCTTCACGCCCGACGACATCACCATGTTCTTCGGCACCGACTGGAAGATCCACCACAACAGCAGCCGCACCGGCGTGCGCCTCATCGGCCCCAAGCCGCAATGGGCGCGCACCGACGGTGGCGAGGCGGGCCTGCACCCGTCGAACATCCACGACAACGCCTACGCCATCGGCGCGATCGATTTCACCGGCGACATGCCGGTGATCCTCGGACCCGACGGCCCCAGCCTGAGCGGCTTCGTGTGCCCGGCGGTGGTGTTGCACGACGAGCTGTGGAAGGTCGGGCAGCTGCGGCCGGGTGACACGGTGCGCTTTCACCGGGTGTCATACGAACACGTGATGGGCTTGGATACCCTTCGGCAGGCTCAGGCCCTTCGACAGGCTCAGGATGATCGGAATACAGCCCTTCGACAAGCTCAGGGCGAACGGGATTTTTCTTCCGTTCTGAGCAAGCCCGCCTCCGTTCGGGCTGAGCCTGTCGAAGCCCTCGCCCACCAACTCACCCCCATCCTCGACGACCGCGCCGCAGAGGGCGACCGCCCGCGCCGCGTGATCCGCCAGGCCGGCGACCGCTATGTGCTCATCGAGTTCGGCCCGCTCACGCTGGACCTCGAACTGCGCATGCGCGTGCAGGCCTTGCTGCACGGGCTGAAAGCCCAACAACTCAACGGTGTGATCGACCTCACCCCGGGCATCCGCTCCCTGCAGGTGCACTTTGACCCAGCACTGCTGCCACGCAGTCAATTGCTGCGGATCATCGGCGCGGTGGACGACGCACTGCCCCCGGTGGACGAGATGGTGGTGCCTTCGCGCACGGTGGTGCTGCCGCTGAGCTGGGACGACCCGCAGACCAAGCTGGCGATCGAAAAATACATGCAGTCGGTGCGGCCGGACGCGCCCTGGTGCCCGAGCAACATCGAGTTCATCCGCCGCATCAACGGACTCGACAGCATCGAAGACGTGTTCAAGATCGTGTTTGACGCGCGCTACCTCGTGTTGGGTCTGGGCGACGTGTACCTGGGTGCGCCGGTGGCCACGCCGCTGGACCCGCGCCACCGCCTCGTGACCACCAAGTACAACCCCGCGCGCACCTGGACACCCGAGAACGCGGTGGGCATCGGCGGCGCCTACCTTTGCGTCTACGGCATGGAAGGCCCGGGCGGTTACCAGTTCGTGGGGCGCACGCTGCAGATGTGGAACCGCTGGCGCCACGGCACGCCGGGCTCCGACTTCGAGCAGCCGTGGCTGCTGCGCTTCTTCGACCAGATCAAGTTCGAAGCGGTGAGCGAAGACGAACTCAAAACCATCCGTGCGAACTTTCCGCACGGCGGCTATGCACTGCGAACCGAAGATGGCAGCTTCAGCCTCAAAGAGTACCGAAGTTTCCTGGCCGAGAACGAAGCCAGCATCGCCACCTTCAAGGCCACACAACAGGCCGCGTTTGAAGCCGAGCGCGAACGCTGGGTGGCGGCCGGACAAAACGACTTCACCAGCGACGACGCGGCCGCCAGCGCTGGCGTGGCCGACGAGGTTGACCTGCCCGAAGGTGGGCGTGTGCTGGCCACCAGCGTGCCGGGCAACGTGTGGAAAGTGGCGGTGAGCGTGGGCCAGCAGGTGCAGGCCGGTGACGTGCTGCTGGTGATCGAGTCCATGAAGATGGAATTCAACTTGCTTGCACCGGCCAACGCCACGGTGCACAGCCTCATGTGCGCCCAGGGTGGTGCGGTGTCGGCCGGGCAGAACGTGCTGGTGCTGATCGACGAAGCCGTCTGAGTCCCGAACAACCACGGAGTGTTTCCATGTCACTGAGCCAACTGCCTTTTGACCTCGCCAGCCTGCAAGCCGCCTACCGCAGCGGCACCACCGTGCGCGAGTTGATCGCCGAGGCGCTGGCGCGCTGCCGCGCCGACACACACCACGCCTTCATCCATGTGCTTTCCGACGCCGAGGTGGCGCCCTTCATCGCCAAGCTCGACGGCGTGGACCCGGCCAGCCTGCCGCTCTTCGGCGTGCCCTTCGTGATGAAGGACAACATCGATCTGGCCGGCGTGCCCACCACCGCTGGCTGCCCCGAGTTTGCCTACACGCCCACGGAGAACGCCTTCCTCATCCAGCAGCTTCTGGCCGCCGGTGCGGTGCCCGTGGGCAAGGCCAACCTCGACCAGTTCGCCACCGGTCTCAACGGCACACGTTCGCCCTATGGCGCCTGCCAGAACGCGTTCGACCCCGACTTCATCTCGGGCGGCTCCAGCTCGGGCTCGGCCGTGTCCGTGGCCAAGGGGTATGCGACGTTTTCGCTGGGCACCGACACCGCCGGCTCGGGCCGCGTGCCGGCCTCGTTCAACAACCTCGTGGGCCTCAAACCCACGCTGGGCCTGCTCTCGGGCACGGGCGTGGTGCCAGCCTGCCGTTCGCTGGACACGGTGAGCATCTTTGCGCTCACCGCCGCCGACGCGCAAGCCGTGCTGGGCGCTGCGGCAGCGTTCGACGCAACCGACGCCTACAGCCGACCCGCACAGCCCTTCGGTGTCGACTTCTCTGCGGGCGAGTTCCGATTCGGTGTGCCGCGCGCGCAAGACCTCGAGTTCTTCGGCAACAGCGCCGCCGCCGAGCTGTTCGACACGTCGGTGAAACGTCTCAAGACCTTGGGCGGCACGCCGGTCGAGGTCGACCTCACGCCGTTTCTGGAAGCCGCGCGCTTGCTGTACGACGGCCCGTGGGTGGCCGAGCGTTATGTGGCCATCCAGGCCTTCATCAACGCACAGCCCGAGGCTGTGTTTCCCCCGGTGCGTACCATCATCGAAGGTGGCCGCAGCGTCACCGGCGCGCAGGCCTTTGCCGCGAGCTACCGCCTCAAGGCCCTCAAGCGCGTGTGCGACGCCGTGTGGAACACCATCGACTGCCTGCTCACGCCCACCGCCGGCACCATCTACCGCATCGCCGACATGCAGGCCGATCCGATCCAGCTCAACTCGAACCTGGGCCGCTACACCAACTTCATGAACCTGCTGGACTACAGCGCGGTGGCTGTGCCCTCGGGCTTTCTGGCCGACGGCCCGGCGCAGTCCCTGCCTTGGGGCGTGACCCTGGCCGCACCCGCGTTCAAGGACATTCCGTTGCTGCGCCTGGCCGACCGCTTCCACCGCGCCGAGGCTTGCACGCTCGGCGCCACGCCCGCACCGCTGGCCAGCACACCGCCCTGCACTGGCCTGCCCTCGGGCGAGGTGGGTGCGGCCGGCAGCGGCACGGTGAGGGTGGCCGTGTGCGGCGCGCATCTGTCTGGCCTGCCGCTGAACCACCAGCTCACCTCGCGCGGCGCGCGACTCATCGGCAGTCCGCACTCAGCGCCTGAATACCAACTGCACGCCCTGGCCGGCGGCCCGGTGCAGCGGCCCGGCATGGTGCGCGTGACTGAGGGCGGCTCGGCCATTGCGCTGGAGGTGTGGGAAGTGCCCGCCGCGCACCTCGGCAGCTTCGTGGCCGGCATCCCGGCACCGCTGGGCATCGGCAAGGTGAAGCTGGCCGATGGCAGCGAGGTGCCCGGGTTCATCTGCGAAGGCCTGGGTATTGCGGGCGCCACCGACATCACGCGCTTCGGCGGCTGGCGGGCCTGGCTCGCGGCGGGCGCGCCGCGCTGAAGCCATCCACCTGTCAGCGCTTGGGTCGGCGCACCAGGTGGTTCACCACCCAGCCTTCGCAAGCATCCTGAATGCAGGCGAGCGTGCGGGCATAGCCAGTGGCCGTCGGGTCGGGAATGACGGTGATCTTTTCGCGCCGTGCGTGCAGAGCCAGGTGGCCGATCTTGTGCCGATGTTCTGCGGGCGCCATGGCCTCGGCCAGGGCGTGGCTGTCCCAGTCCATGGCGAGCACCTGGTCGTGGCTGTCAAAGTCGTTACCCGTGAGTTCGCGCGAGCGCAGGTGCTCGATGCGGATGCCCGAGCGCGCCGCTTCAAAGACAGCCTCGCGTTCGGGCGCTTCGTTGCCCGGCCAGACGTTGGTGCCAGCCGAATCGACCTGCACATGGGTCAGCCCGGCCGAGTCCAATTCAGCACGCAGGAAACCCTGGGCCAACGGACTGCGCACGCGGTTGGCCATGCACACCAACAGGATGCGGCGAGGGGTAGGTTCGGTCATCAGAAGTCCAGTGTCGCCTGGGCGGATGCTCGCACTGCGCGCGGCTTGGTGATGTTTTCAGCGCTGCGGTTGCGCGAGCCGTGGCGCTTGACGATGGCGGACTGAACCGCCGCCACGGCCGGATCGGTGCGCAGCGCGTACACACGCTCCTTGGCTGCGCGCGTGGCCAGTTCGAGGTCCACCAGCGGCGCCGCGATGTCCTTGCCCACCACCACACCGCAGCGCGCCTGCAGCCCGGGCGGCATGAGCCAGGGCTGGAAGAGCCACGCGTCGGGCACGCGCTGCATGGCGGGGAGCCAGCGGCGCACAAAGTGGCCATCCGGGTCGTGGTCCTGCGCCTGTTTGATCGGGTTGTACACGCGGGTGGTGTTGATGCCCGTGGTGCCGCTCTGCATCTGCAGCTGGCTCCAGTGGATGCCGGGCTCATAGTCGAGAAACTGGCGCGCCAGCCACTCGCCCACCGGGCGCCAGTGCAGCCACAGCGGATACGCTGCCACCGACACCAGCATGGCGCGCATGCGGAAGTTGATCCACCCGGTCTCTCGCAGCATGGCCACACAGGCGTCCACCAGCGGCCAGCCGCTGCGCCCATCCATGAGCGCCTGCAAGTGCGCCGGGTTGTGGTCGTGTTCGCGCAGGCC
This sequence comes from Burkholderiales bacterium, assembly GCA_038213545.1. Classification (GTDB taxonomy): domain Bacteria; phylum Pseudomonadota; class Gammaproteobacteria; order Burkholderiales; family Burkholderiaceae_C; genus Hydrogenophaga. Next base: position 1,809 of record JBBQSX010000112.1, on the reverse strand, counting down.
CTCGTAGCCGGGATGCATGTTGTGGTGTTCTATGGCGGGCTCGGTCTCCAGCTTCTGAATGAAGTGGCAGTGCCAGTGAAGCCGGCTCATGAAACCGTCGAGCCCCTGGCGCTGGCGGCCCGGCAAGTTTTCGTCCTCAAGCCGAGTGCGCGTGGCCTGCACCACCTCGCGCAGGCTGAGGCAGCCCCAGGTGAGATACGGCGAGAGGCGCGAGCATGCGCTGGGCGCCGAGAGCGGCGAGGAGATGCCGCCCCGGTAGCTGGCGCTACGCTCGTTCAGGAAACTCTGCAAGACCTCAAAGCCATTGGCGCGCCCGCCGCGCTGTCGCTCGGGTGGTTCGTGTGCTTCGAGGCCGAGTTCGTCTGCACTCGGCCAGGGGTCGGTGAAGCGCGGCAGATCGGCCGCCTGCAACGCGGGCACAGCCGCCCGGTCGGCGTGCGTGTGCTGCTCCCATTGCCGAACCCAGTGCTTGCGTTCGCGCAGGCCACGCACCACGCCGAACTGGCGGAATTCCCGCCACGGCACGGCGCGTTCAGCACACCACTGTTTCGCGCGGCGGTCGCGCTCGTAGCTGGCCGCATTGCCGGTTTCTTCGTGCGAGAGCAGTTCGAGAAAAGGGGCTGCTTTGTGCAGACGTTCCAGCACGTCCACCGCGTCTCCCACCGCGAGTTGCAGCCGACCACCGATGCGCTTGAGCTCGGCTTGCAGGTCTTTCAGGCTCTCCTGCACAAAGCCGAGGTGCTGCCGAGCGGCATCGGGCTGGTGCCACAGCGCGGGCTCCAGCACGTAGAGGCACAGCACCGGCCCCAGGCGCGCGGCCTCGGCCAGCGGCGCGTGATCCCACACCCGCAGGTCGCGCTTGAACCAGACCACCCGATACGTCATCGGAGGATTCTGATTCGTGTGGCGCCGTGTTGCGTGGCTGGGGGCTTTGCCGTTGTGGCTGTGACCAGACGAAAAAAAACCAGACCCGGAGGTCTGGCTTTTGGCGTCAGGCCGTTGAGGCCTGAGCAGGATCAGCGCGGGCTGCGACGAGCCATGGGGCGCGACGGTGCGCCTTCAGGACGGCGCGGTGCGAATTCACCGCGCATGGCGCCGCGCTCGGCGTTGCCACGGTCGCTGAATCCACCACGGTCTGCTCCGCGATCACCACGGTCACCCATGGGCTTGTCGCTGCGGCCGAAGCTGTTGAAGCCACCGGGCTTGGGGCCGAAGCCGGGGCGCGCAGGCGCGCGGTCGGCAAAGTTGCGGCCAGCAGCGGGGCGGGTGTCGGGGCGGTAGCCACCGGCTTCGCCACGGTTCTCGCCGCGATCACCGAAACGGTTTTCACCGCGGTTGTCGAAGCGGCCTTCCGGGCGCTGTGGCTCGGCTCGGCCTTCGAAACGCGGGTCAAAGCGCGTGCCAGGACGGCTGTGGTCGACGCGGGGTGCTTCGTTGCGGGCTTCGAAACGCGGCGCTGGGCCACGGCGGTCGTTGCTGCCGGCAAAGCGGTCGTTGCCACCGAAGCGGTCGTTCGAACGGCCAGCCGGGCGGCCACCACGGCCAAAGGCTTCGTTTTGCGGAGCGCGCTGGCGTGGCTCAAGGCCGGTCACGGTTTCCACGTTGATGCGCTGGCGCGTGTAAGCCTCGATATCGAAGATCTTGCGGCGGTCGCGCAGCTCGGCGAACGTGATGGCCAGGCCATCGCGGCCGGCACGGCCGGTGCGGCCAATGCGGTGCGTGTAGTCCTCGGCCTTCATCGGCAGGCCGAAGTTGAAGACGTGGGTGATGGTGGGCACGTCGATGCCGCGGGCGGCAACGTCGGTGGCG
>JBBQSX010000111.1:0-12546 GCA_038213545.1 Burkholderiales bacterium | reverse complement strand
ACCAGCGGCCTCGACCCGGCCACCATGGGCATGGGCCCGGTGCCCGCTTCGCAGAAAGCCCTGGCACGCGCCGGCTGGAAAGCCGCCGATGTGGACCTGTTCGAACTCAACGAGGCGTTTGCTGCGCAAGCCTGCGCGGTGAACAAGGCGCTGGACATCGACCCCGCGCGTGTGAACGTGAACGGCGGCGCGATCGCCATCGGTCACCCCATCGGTGCGTCCGGTTGCCGCATCCTCGTGACGCTGCTGCACGAAATGGTCCGCCGGGACGCAAAAAAGGGCGTGGCGGCCTTGTGTATCGGTGGCGGCATGGGGGTTTCCCTCGCGGTCGAACGCTGATTTGCCGGTAGATTCCAAAGCCAACACAAACACACCAGAGGAGAACCCCAATGAGTCAAAAAGTAGCGTACGTCACCGGTGGCATGGGTGGCATCGGAACGGCCATCTGCCAGCGCCTGCACAAAGAGGGCTTCAAGGTCATCGCCGGCTGCGGGCCCACACGCGATTTCAAGAAGTGGATCGACGAGCAAGCGGCGCTGGGCTTCACGTTTTACGCCTCGGTTGGCAATGTGGGCGACTGGGACTCAACGGTTGAGGCTTTCGCCAAGACCAAGGCCGAGCATGGCAGCATCGACGTGCTGGTCAACAACGCCGGCATCACCAAGGACCGCATGTTTCTCAAGATGAGCCGGGAAGATTGGGCCGCCGTCATGAACACCAACCTTGACTCCATGTTCAACGTGACCAAACAGGTGGTCGGCGACATGGTGGAAAAAGGCTGGGGCCGCATCATCAACATCTCGTCGGTCAACGGCGAGAAAGGCCAGGCTGGCCAGACCAACTACTCGGCGGCCAAGGCCGGCATGCACGGCTTCTCCATGGCGCTGGCGCAGGAGATGGCGACAAAAGGCGTGACGGTCAACACCGTGAGCCCAGGTTACATCGGCACCGACATGGTCAACGCCATTCGCCCCGACGTGCTGGAGAAGATTGTGGCCACGGTGCCGGTCAAACGACTGGGCAAGCCGAGCGAGATCGCCTCCATCATCGCCTGGCTGGCGTCGGAAGAAGGGGGCTACGCCACCGGCGCCGACTTCTCGGTCAACGGCGGCCTGCACATGGGCTGAGCCTGCCCCGTGTCGACGACCAACCCCGCTGTAGCGGGGTTTTTTGTGGCCGTTTACAGGCGGTTTTCCGGTGATTGCTTTTGTCTGACTGCGGATACATTGCCAGCATGTACAAACCCTTGCCCCTGGAATCCCTGGCGCTCCATCAGCCGGTGCCCGTGAACATCTGGGACCCCAAGGGCGTGCTGCTGCTGCGCAAGGGTGAGCACATCACCTCCGAGCAACACCGGGGGCTGCTCATGTTGCACACGCCCATGGTGCTGGCGGCCGACTGGCAGGCCTGGAGCTACAGCTACACCGCTGCGCTGGACCGCATGGTGCGAGGCAACGAATCGCTCAGCCGAATTGCCGGGCTCGATGCCATGGTGCCGGTGCAGGAGAGGAAAGACGCCCGCGACGAACTGGTTCCCACCGAAGCCTGGCCAGACATTCACGCGGCCCTGTCCACATTGCTGCACCAGGGAGCGGAGGCCACGTCGTTCATGGAGCGCCTTGAGCGCCTGGAGGCGAGGGCCAGCAAGCTCTGGCGGGAGCACCCTGACGAGAGCTTCATGGTGTTGGTCCAGCTGCTGTTTGACTCGCGCATGCACTACAGCACCACTCACGCCTTGCTCGTGGCTGGGCTGTGTGCGCTGGTCGCGCCGTCGACCGGGTTGTCCGAGGCCGATCAACAGCCGCTGCAGCGCGCGGCCTTTACGATGAACATCGCCATGTCACGCGCGCACGATGACATGGCGCGCCAGGACGGCCCATTGTCCGAGGCACAGCGCAAGACTGTGCGCGAGCACCCGCAGCGCAGCGCCGAGGTGCTGCGCCGCCTCGGTGTGGTGGGAGCCCAGTGGCTGCAGCTGGTGGAGGAGCACCATGAACGCCCCGACGGCCAGGGCTACCCCGCCGGCACGCGTGTCGGTGACGACGCTCACCGCCTGTTGCAGATGGCCGATGTGTACGTGGCCTGTATCAGCCCGCGCAAGAGCCGAGGCGCGCTGCTGTCGCAGCAGGTCGCACGCGAGCTCTACCTGGGGCCCGATCAGCGGCCCGACCCCATGGGCGCCCTGTTCGTCAAAAACATCGGTTTCTACCCGCCAGGCAGCTATGTGCGGCTGGCCAGCGGGGAGTTGGCGGTGGTGGCCCGTCGCGGCGCCAAGGCCAATGCGCCATCGGTGTTCGCCATCGTTGGCCGACAGGGTCTGCCGCTGGGCGAGCCTGCGTTGCGCGACACGGCGGACCCCGCCTTTGAAGTCAAGGCCAGCCTGGCACCGGGCGATGTGAAGGTGACCGTCAGCGTGGCCAAGTTGCTGGGGAGACTGTGAGGTAACGGACGGCTCGGTACAGTCTCGGGCCTTGCCCGTGAGCGATTCCAACCGATGACTGAAGACCGTCCCATGCCCCCGCGAACCAGCCCATGGCGCCTTTCGATGGCCCCCATGGAGGTCTGATTGAACCCAACCGGCCTTCACGATATCCGGAGGCGGTTCATACACTTGGAGTTGTCCCTTCCAAAAGCTTAACCGCATGGAGCGACACCTGGAGGCGGCGGATCCTCCGCTGCAAGCCAATACTCACCACTCGCGCCCGGTGTCTGCGCAATGTCCCGCACCATCCGGTGCAGCTCCTGCGCAGTGGGGTAATGTCACAGCGTTGAGCGGGCCTGCATCTTGAGATCCTGCGAGACATCTGGACGACAAAGCCTACGCTACAAGCTCCAATTCTTGGTCCCAGGGTTTTATCGCCGAAAGCCAGGTTCGACTCCCGACGCGCCGAAAGACGTGTGGGTCCGACATCACTACCGCGGCCCGGAAATAGTTGATGTGGTCCCTACATGCTCGATGAAGCTTGATCTCACCTGCCCTTGAGATGCTTCTCAACGTCAGTGGTAGTCGCTCCCGAGCTGATGACGCACGGCTGAGACGGTGATCTCATTTGCCCCAACCTCATAGAGCGCCACGTAGCCCGTTTTGCCAAAGGAGATGATCAACTCCCGTACGAAGGGAGTACTGATCTTGCGGCCCGCAAACGGATTACCTGGGAGCATCTCAAGAGCGAGTCGAATGGCACTCAAAGCCTGCTCGGGGAGATCCCAGTTGGGGGTTGAACTGTTGAGTTCGCGATCGACGATGAAGTCGAAAAGTCGGTCGAGGTCATCCATGGCAACCTGGGTCAGGCGCAGGATTCTCACCGTCGGTTCAGGCTTTTGGCTTTGGCCGCAGCAAGGTGAGATTCAAGGCCCGACAGCACCTCTTCAGGGGAGAAGTAGATGCCTGTCACCTGCGCTTGAGCCAGGGACTCGAAACCACGCTTGTGGAACTCTGCCACGGTGACGCGCCGCGTGACCTCTTGGCGCACGGCGCTCTCAACGAGTGAGCTCAGGGTCTCGCCCTTTTCCAATACGCTCTCAATGCGGCTGCGAAATTCGGGTTCGACGCGGATAGGTGGAAGAGCTGCAGTTCTCATTTGCTCAACTGTATCGCACGTGCGATGCGCTCACAAGGTTAAGGTCATGGGGACGAAGGCCGTTATCCTGTACTTGACGATCAGGTCGGCCAACGTGGCGGCCTTGGGGATGGGGGCGAAGCCAGAGGCGGCTACCTGGGTGAACTGAGATTCGACGGCCATGGCCCAGTCCTTGGCTTCACGCTTGGAGCCGAAGGTGGCGGCGCGGTACAGTCCTGCTCGCCTTACTTGGGCTCGCCATTTGCTGCTTGGCAGCTAGGAGAATGCGGGCATCCGCGTGAACTCTGTGTATGTCCAATCGTGCACGAATGCCACCCCGAGCAATGCCTTCCGGTGCACTTCATGTGCATTAAACCCTGCACACAGGCAAAAACAGACCAGAAGCCAGTGGAAAAAACTGAATCAAATAAACAGCTTGCGCCATGGCGTTTGTCTGTAGCGCCGATGATGGACTGGACCGACCGGCATTGCCGTTACCTGCACCGCCTGCTGACCAAGAACACCTTGCTCTACACCGAGATGGTGACCACTGGCGCGCTGGCACACGGCAGCGTGCAGCGGCATCTGCGCTTCAACGCCGAAGAACATCCCGTGGCCTTGCAGCTCGGTGGCAACGACGCGGCCGAGCTGGCCATGGCCGCGAAGCTGGGCGAGGAGTGGGGCTATGACGAGATCAACCTCAACTGCGGCTGCCCGAGCGATCGTGTGCAGCGCGGAGCCTTCGGCGCCTGTCTCATGGCCGAGCCGCAGACGGTGGCCAATGGTGTGAAGGCCATGGTGGACGCGGTGTCGATTCCGGTCACCGTGAAGCACCGCATCGGCATCGACCGCGTGGAGAGCTACGACTTCGTGCGCGACTTCGTGGGCACGGTGAGCGAAGCAGGGTGCAGTGTGTTCATGGTGCACGCGCGCAATGCCTGGCTGGACGGTCTCTCGCCCAAGGAAAACCGCGAGGTACCGCCACTGCGCTACGAGCTGGCCTACCGCCTCAAACGCGACTTCCCGCAGCTCACCATCGGCATCAACGGCGGCATAACCACCAACGCGCAGATCGCCGAGCACCTGCAGGAGGTGGACGGCGTGATGGTGGGCCGCGAGGCATATCACAACCCCTGGCTGCTCACCTCGTGGGATGAGACCTTTTTTGGCGCATCCCCCGGCACGCTCACGCGCGAAGCGGTGGAAGAGCAGATGGTGAGCTACATGGAGCGCGCCTTTGCCGAAGACGGCTGCCCTTGGTACGCGATTGCGCGCCACATGCTGGGCCTTCGCCACGGCCTGCGCGGGGCAAGGCGCTGGCGTCAGATCTGGAGCGACCACCGCCTGAAGGCCTTGCCGCCCCGCGAGGTGTGGGCCATGGCGCAGGACAGTATTGCCGCCGAGAATCAGCACGCGCCAGTCCCTGTGGCGTGACGCTTATCCCACCCACCAAGGCCCTCATGTCTGTTTTGCCCCCTGCGCTGGACGCCGAACGTTTCGAGATCGACACGCCAGCCGGCCGCGTGAGCGCCTACCGGGCCTGGCCTCAGTCGGGGGCAGCGAATCTGCCACCTTTGCTGCTGGTGCACAGCATCAACGCGTCTGGGTCGGCGGCCGAGGTGGCGCCACTCTTCGAGCACTGCAGACGCCGTCGCGCCGTGTATGCGCTCGACCTGCCTGGCTTCGGGTTCTCGGACCGAAGCGACCGTGTTTACACACCGCGCCTAATGACGGATGCGATCCACGCGCTGCTCGCACACATGCGCCAGGCCCACGGGGTTGAAGAGATCGACTTGCTGGGCCTGTCGCTGTCCGGTGAGTTTGTGGTGCGAGCTCAGCAGGAGGCACCGAACACGGTTCGGCGCATGGCGCTGGTGAGCCCCACCGGTTTCAGTGGGCCCCGGCGGCGCTACGGCCCGGCTGGCAGCACCTTGTTCCAGGGCTGGCTCTACCGGCTGCTGGCCTGGCCTTTCTGGGTGGACGGTGTGTACCGCAATCTCACACGCCCGAGCGTGATCCGCTACTTCCTCGAACGCACCTGGGGCTCCAAGCGCATCGATGAGGCCCTGTGGCGCTACGACCTGATCACCACGCGTCAGCCCGGCGCAAAACACGCACCGTTGTACTTCGTCTCGGCAGGCCTCTTCAGCCGCGACATCAACACCCTGTACGAGGGCGTTAAAAGTTCGGTTTGGGTGAGTATGGCCACCCGCGGTGATTTCACCGACTACCAGGGCAAGGCGACGGTGGAACAGCGGTCGAACTGGCAGTTCCATGCCATAGAGGGCGGGGCTTTGCCGTACTTCGAAGACCTCGCCGCGTTCACCGACAAGCTCGACCCGTTCTGGGCATAGCCGCACCAAAGCCATTCACGGGCCTGTCAAATTCGATCGTCAAGCTCGCGCCAGCCAATCTGCTTCGGGTTGGGTTTCGGGGTGTTCCATGGCGATTTCCAATCGGCGCAGTTTCATCATCCGTGTGGTGTCGGCATCGGCCGCGGTGGCCGCAGGCGGTTTGCTCTCCGCGTGCGGAGGTGGTGATGACGAAGCGACACCACCAGCGCGCTTTGATTTCGGTGTGGCCAGCGGCGACCCGTTGGCCGACCGGGTGGTCTTGTGGACGCACGCGGCTCCGGCCAACGGCCAGTCAGCGGTGAGCCTGACCTGGGAAGTGGCGCGCGACGCCGGCTTCACCCAGGTGGTCTCCAGCGGCCAGGTGCAGGCCACGGCAGCAGCAGGCTTCACTGCCAAGGTGGACGCCGCGGGCTTGAGCGCCGGACAGAGCTACTTTTACCGCTTCCGCGAAGGCGGCAACAACTCGCCCGTGGGCCGCACCCGCACCTTGCCTGCGTCGGGCGCGGGCAGCGTGAAGATGGCGGTGTTCAGCTGTGCCAACTACCCCGCGGGCTTCTTCCATGCCTACAGCGAGGCGGTGAACCAGGGCGCCGAATACGCCGTGCACCTCGGTGACTACATCTACGAATACCCGGCCAACGGCTACGCCTCGCAAGACGCCGTGGCGCTGGGTCGCGTGAGCTCACCTGCCAACGAGTGCTTGACGCTTGCCGACTACCGCGCCCGCTACGCCCAGTACCGCAGCGACCCCGACCTCAAACGCCTGCACGCCAGCCTGCCTCTGATAGCGGTGTGGGACGACCACGAGATCGCCAACGACGCCTATGTGACTGGTGCCGAAAACCACACCGAAGGCGTGGAGGGTGCGTTTGCCAACCGCGTGGCCGCAGCCCTGAAGGTCTGGCACGAGTGGATGCCCATCCGCACACCCGATATGACCGACCTGCGCAAGATCTACCGCAGCTTCAATTTTGGCAACCTGCTGTCGCTGCACATGCTGGAAACGCGATTGCTCGGGCGCGACAAAGCCGTAGAGTTGCCCGATTTGGTGAACCCCGCCACGCAGGCGGCTGCGCTCGCCAGCTTGTCGTCCACCTCGCGCCAGATGATGGGTACCACGCAGCAAACCTGGCTGCAGCAGCAGATGGCGGCGTCCAGCGCCACCTGGCAGGTGCTGGGGCAACAGGTGCTGATGGCGCGCATGGCGTTCCCGGTGTCCATCCTGCAGGCGCTTGACCCGTCGAACACCGACCCCGCCGCACAAGCCGCAGGGCTGCAGGCCATTACTGCTTACCTTACAGCCAAAGGCACGCCGCCCGGCTCGCGCACGCCAACGCAGCAGGCGCTGCTTGATCCGGCGATCAATCCACAACTGGGCTACAACCTGGACGCATGGGACGGGTACCCGGTGGCGCGCGAGGTGCTGCTGGGCACGGCCGCGACCTTGGGGAAGCGGCTCGTGACCCTGGCCGGCGACACTCACAACGCTTGGCACAGCGACCTGACTTTGCTGGGTGGCACCAAGGTGGGCGAAGAGTTCGCCACGCCGGGCGTGAGTTCTCCGGGTCTGGAGGAGTACCTCTCCGCCATTCCGCCGGCCGACACCGCGAACATCTTCACCGGCGTGATCGACACGCTGAACTACGCCGACACGTCGCGCAGGGGTTTCCTGCTCATGACATTCACGACTACCGCCGCAACAGGTGAGTGGTATTTCGTCAGCACGGTGAAGTCGTCCAGCTACACCTCGGTGCTGGGCCACACCGAGACATTCAACGCCTGATCCGGTAGGCTCAGGCTGCGGCTTCCAGGCCGCTCTGAAAGTGCTCGCGCATGCGCTCCACTGCCAGCGCCGCGTTGCGCTGCGCTAGCGCGGCCACGATGTCTCGGTGTTCGGCCAGCGACTCTTCGATGCGCCCGGTCTTGAGCAGCGAGTTGTGGCGGTTGAGCTTCATGACCTTGCGCAGGTCGGCCACCATCTGTTCGCGCCAGCGGTTGCGCGCTAGCTCTAAAAGACGCATGTGGAAATGCTCGTTGAGTGCGAAGAAGCGGTCGCGCTCGCCCACTGCGCTTTCCAGCGCGTCGTGCAGGGTTTGCAGCTCAGCTAGCTCTTCGTCGGTCGCGCGTTCGGCCACCACGCCGGCGGCGTCGGATTCCAGCAGCGAGAGCAGGTGGTAGACGTCGGTTAGGTCTTTCTCGGACACTTCGGTCACGTAGGCACCGCGCCGCACTTTCATGGTCACCAGGCCTTCAGCGGCCAGCACCTTGAGCGCCTCACGCAGGGGCGTGCGGCTGATGCCGTATTCCTCGGCCAGCTTGAGTTCGTCAATCCAGCTGCCAGGCTCCAGCTCGCGCTGAAAGATGCGCTGGCGCAGCAGTTCGGCTACTTCTTCGTAGAGGGCGCGGGGCGCGAGGGACAGGGCGGACATGGGCGTGATTGTAAGTCGCGAGGAATATTCTGCATCAATAATTATGAATGATATAAAATCCCGGCTGATCCCGCGTCATTCCAACGATTGCCCGCCATGAGTTCCTCAACCTCCGATACAGCGCCCGAATTTCTACCCGTTCCCCTCGAAGCCTGGGCCAAGGCCGCGCAGAAATCGGCGCCCGGTGGCGACCTCGGTGCGCTCGACTGGGTCACACCCGATGGCATCCGCGTCAAGCCGCTCTACACCGCCGAAGACACGGCATGCCTGGAACACACCAACACCTTGCCGGGCTTCGAGCCCTTCATCCGCGGCCCGCAAGCCACCATGTACGCGGTGCGGCCGTGGACGATCCGGCAGTACGCGGGCTTCTCCACCGCAGAAGAAAGCAACGCCTTCTACCGCAAGGCGCTGGCTGCAGGCGGGCAGGGCGTGTCGGTCGCGTTCGACCTGGCCACACACCGCGGCTACGACAGCGACCACCCGCGCGTGACCGGCGACGTGGGCAAGGCCGGCGTGGCCATCGACTCGGTCGAGGACATGAAGATCCTTTTCGATCAGATCCCGCTGGACAAGGTGAGCGTGTCCATGACCATGAACGGCGCGGTGCTGCCGGTGCTGGCGGGCTACGTGGTGGCTGCCGAAGAGCAGGGCGTGTCGCAAGACCAGCTGAGCGGAACGATCCAGAACGACATCCTCAAGGAGTTCATGGTCCGCAACACCTACATCTATCCACCCGAGCCGTCGATGAAGATCATCGGCGACATCATCGAGTACACGGCCGGCCACATGCCCAGGTTCAACTCGATCTCGATCTCGGGCTATCACATGCAGGAAGCCGGCGCCAACCAGGCGTTGGAGCTGGCCTTCACGCTGGCCGATGGCCAAGAGTATGTGAAGACCGCCATAGCCAAAGGCATGGACGTGGACGGCTTCGCCGGGCGCCTGAGTTTCTTCTGGGCGATCGGCATGAACTTCTACCTGGAGATCGCCAAGATGCGCGCAGCCCGATTGCTGTGGACGCGCATCATGAAAGGCTTCAACGCGAAGAACCCCAAGAGCCTGATGCTGCGCACGCATTGCCAGACCTCGGGCTGGTCACTCACCGAGCAGGATCCCTACAACAACGTGGTGCGCACCACCATCGAGGCCATGGCGGCGGTGTTCGGCGGCACGCAGTCGCTGCACACGAACTCGTTCGACGAAGCCATCGCGCTGCCCACCGAGTTCAGCTCGCGCATCGCGCGCAACACGCAGCTGATCATCCAGGAAGAGACCCACATCACCAACGTGGTCGACCCCTGGGCCGGCAGCTACATGATGGAGAGCCTCACGCAGGAAATGGCCGACAAGGCCTGGGCCATCATCGAAGAAGTGCAGGCCATGGGCGGCATGACCAAGGCGGTGGACAGTGGCTGGGCCAAGCTCAAGATCGAGGCCGCCGCCGCTGAGAAACAGGCGCGCATCGACTCCGGCAAAGACGTGATCGTCGGCGTCAACAAGTACAAGCTCAAGACGGAAGATGCCATCGAGGCGCGCGACATCGACAACGTGGCGGTGCGCGACGGACAGATCGAACGGCTCAAGAAGATAAAAGCCGCGCGTGACACGGTCAAGGTGCAGGCCGCGCTGGAAGCGCTGACCGCCGCCGCCGAAAGCGGCGAAGGCAACCTGCTCGACCTGTCGATCCAGGCCATGCGCTTGCGTGCCACCGTGGGCGAGGTGAGTGACGCGTTGGAGAAGGTTTTTGGGCGCCACCGCGCCGATACGCAAAAGGTGACCGGTGTGTACGCAGCTGCCTACGATTCCGCCGAGGGCTGGGACGCCCTCAAGACCGAGATCAACGCGTTCGCCGAAGAGCAGGGCCGCCGCCCGCGCGTGATGATCAGCAAGCTCGGTCAGGATGGCCACGACCGCGGCGCCAAGGTGGTAGCCACGGCGTTTGCCGATCTCGGCTTCGACGTGGACATGGGGCCGCTGTTCCAGACGCCCGAGGAGTGCGCGCGCCAGGCCATTGAAAACGACGTGCATGCGGTGGGTGTCTCCACACTCGCTGCTGGCCACAAGACGCTGGTGCCGGCCATCATTGCCGAGCTCAAGAAGCAGGGCGCCGACGACATCATCGTGTTCGTGGGCGGCGTGATTCCGCGCCAGGACTACGAGATGCTTTACGAAGCGGGCGTCAAGGGCATCTACGGCCCGGGCACACCGATTCCGGCGAGTGCGAAGGACGTGCTGGAGCAGATCAAGAAGGCGCTCGGGTGATCCCTCCGGTTTTGCTGGACGGCGTGTTGCACGGCGACCCCGCCGGGCAGCGTCGCGCCATCGCCAAGGCCATCACACTGCTCGAATCCACCCGCGCGGACCACCGCGCGCAGGGCGACGAGCTGCTCACGGCTTTGCTGCCGCACACCGGCAAAGCCCTCCGCCTGGGCATCAGCGGTGTGCCGGGTGTGGGCAAAAGCACCTTCATCGAGGTGCTGGGCCTATCCCTCATCGACACGGGCCACCGCGTGGCGGTGCTCACGGTGGACCCGTCCAGCACGGTCTCGGGCGGCTCCATCCTGGGCGACAAGACACGCATGGAAAAACTCTCCGTGCACGAGCAGGCCTACATCCGGCCCAGCCCTTCAAGCGGCACGCTGGGTGGCGTGGCCGAAAAGACGCGCGAAGCCATGCTGGTCTGCGAAGCGGCTGGCTACGACATCGTGATCGTCGAGACCGTGGGGGTGGGCCAGAGCGAGACCGCGGTGAGCGGCATGACCGACATGTTCGTGCTCATGCAGCTGCCCAACGCGGGAGACGATTTGCAGGCGATCAAGAAGGGCGTGATGGAGCTGGCTGATCTGGTGGTCATCAACAAGGCCGATATCGATCCCGACGCTGCCACCCGCGCCCGAGCGCAGATCACCTCGAGTCTTCGCCTGCTCGGCCTGCAAGGTCACCCGGAGCACGCCCACCACAACGAAGCGGTGTGGCACCCACAGGTGATTCAGCTCAGTGCCCTGCTGGGTCGCGGTGTGGATGCCTTCTGGGCCGAGGTGTCGCGCTTTCGCAGCCTGCAGACTGCCAACGGCCAGCTGGGCATGCGCCGCCATCAGCAGGCCCGTGCCTGGATGTGGGAACGCATTGACGCCGGCCTCAAACAACGTTTTCGTGCGCACCCGAAAGTGCGAGCCGCCCTGGACGACGCCACGCAACGCGTGCTCGCCGGCACGTTGCCGGCGAGCACCGCAGCGCGCCAGCTGCTCGATCGTTTTGACTGATTCCAAGCTTTCCCTGGAGAACAACACCATGCAGGACATCCTCGAACAACTCGAAGAAAAACGCGCTGCCGCCCGACTTGGCGGCGGCGAAAAACGCATTGCGGCGCAGCACGCCAAAGGCAAGCTGAGCGCGCGTGAGCGCCTGGAGGTACTGCTCGACGAAGGCACCTTCGAAGAGTGGGACATGTTCGTCGAGCACCGTTGCACCGACTTCGGCATGCAGGACAACAAGATCCCTGGCGACGGCGTGGTCACCGGCTACGGCATGATCAATGGCCGCCTGGTGTTCGTGTTCAGCCAGGACTTCACGGTGTTTGGCGGCGCGCTCTCCGAAGCGCACGCCGAGAAGATCTGCAAGGTGATGGACCAGGCCATGAAGGTCGGCGCACCGGTGATCGGCTTGAACGATTCGGGCGGTGCACGCATTCAGGAAGGTGTGGCCTCGCTGGGTGGTTACGCCGACGTGTTTCAGCGCAACGTGATGGCCAGCGGCGTGGTGCCGCAGATCAGCATGATCATGGGGCCGTCTGCTGGCGGCGCGGTGTACTCGCCCGCCATGACCGACTTCATTTTCATGGTCAAGGATTCGAGCTACATGTTCGTCACCGGTCCCGAGGTGGTGAAGACGGTGACGCACGAAAGCGTGACCGCCGAAGAACTCGGCGGCGCCATCACCCACACCACCAAGAGCGGTGTGGCCGATCTGGCGTTCGAGAACGATGTCGAGGCGTTGCTGATGCTGCGCCGGCTTTACAACTACCTGCCGCTCTCCAACCGCGAAAAGGCCCCCGTGCGCCCGAGCGGCGACCCGATCAGCCGCATGGAGTTGAGCCTGGACAGCCTGGTGCCGGAGAATCCCAACAAGCCCTACGACATGAAGGAACTCATCGTCAAGACGGTGGACGATGGCGACTTCTTTGAGCTACAGCCTGAGTAC
>JBBQSX010000110.1:0-12575 GCA_038213545.1 Burkholderiales bacterium | reverse complement strand
CAGTTGGCTCTGCAGAAAGAACATCCATGAAATTGCTACATGCAACCACCGACGAGGGCGGCCAGCAGCAGGGTGGACGCATGTAGCAATTTCATGGATGTTCTTTCTGCAGAGCCAACTGCGCGTTGGCGCCGGGAGGTGAGGCAATGTAGGCAGTCGCCGGAGGAAAGTTGTGGCAAGACTGTGTCGGGTTCCGTGCGGGATTCACTTCGAGCCAAAGAGGCCGAAGGTCACCAACGAGAGGCCAGCCGCCAGCTGACGCGTGATGTAGCCGAACTCGGCGATACCGCTCTTGGGTACAAAGATCACGTCGCCCTCTTCGAGCGCGAAGTTCACACGCCGCTGCGCGTCCATCAGGTTTTGCAGCGAAATGCGCTCCACCGATTGCCGCGCTGGTCGGTAGACACCGATTTCTGCGGGTTTGCCGTCCTCGTTCGGACCACCGGCTGTGGCCAGCGCGTCCATCACGGACATGTCGGGCGTCAGCCGGTAGGCACCCGGGCGGTGTACCGCGCCGAGCACGTAAACCATGGTGTCGGACGAGTCGGGTATGTAGACCAGGTCGCCAGGGCGCATGCGCAGATTCAGGGCCACCTGGCCGCCGTTGAGCAGTTGCTTGAGGTCGACCCAGATCATCTTTTCTCGGCCACGGAAGATCGCGCAGCGCGTGAGCGTGGCTTGTTTGTCGATAACGGGCAGGGAGCCTGCCTTGGCCAGTACTTCCAACAAGGTCGGTGGGTGGTCAAAGCTCAGCAGACCCGGGTTTTGCACTCGACCGAGCACGGTGACGCGGTTGGATACGTACTGCTCCACCGTGAACAGTACGTTGGGGTCTTCGTAGTATCGCGCCAGCCCCGAACGCACGCGCTGGGCCGCTTCCTCTCGCGAGAGTTGCGCCACCGCAGTCGGGCCAGCGATCGGCACGCTGATCACACCGTCGGGACCGACGGTGTGGCGCCCGCTGAGTTCGGGGCGCCCCCAGACTTGCAGCGACAGCACATCACCCGCACCAAGCCGGAACACGGGATCCACCGGTGCCTCCAACTCGGCGAGTTCGACCGCGCTGGGAAACACCACATGGTCGGACTTTTCGACCGGCTTGAAGGCCGGCACGCGCTGGGCAAGTTCGGCAGGCGGCTGTGTGGCGCAGCCGGCGAGGGTCAGCATCAGCGACAGCAGGACGATCAGTCGCCGCTTTGGATGTGTGAGTTTCATGCGTTTCTCCAGAGACGGATACGGGGCAGACGCTGGCGCAGCGCGTCGCGTTCGTGTGGCGTGGCCAGCCAGTGCGCCAGCAGGGCGCTGGCCAGTAGCGCCCAGAGCGCGCCGGGTGCCAGGAGCGAAGTGATGGCTTCGATGCGCCCGTTGGGGACGGTTGGTTGCGCGGCTTTCCACAGCGTGTGCAGGGCGGCCGCCAAGGCATGAGCAGTCAGGCTGGGCACCAGCACGACGCGGATGAGGACTGACCAGCGGCCGCCCAACGAACGGTGGCTCCACGGCAAAAAAAGCAGCGCCGCGACGACCTGTGCCAGGACCAGGGTGCTCAACAGGGATGGCACCGAGCGTGAGCCAAGCGCCCACCAGACACCGACCGAACACGCCAAGGCGATGAAGCGCAAACCGTGGTAGTAGAAGTCGGCGTGCAGGTGGCCTCGACCGCGGCTCACGGCATTGCCTGGGCCTGTCAGCATGTGTGCGTGCAAGCCCAGGCTGGCCAGGACCAACAACGGCGCCATGGCTGCCTGCGTGGCGCCTGCGCCCAGCCAGGCCACCGAAAGCGGTTGAGCAAACCAGGCAAGAAAAGGCAAGGTCATTGCCAGGCCGGCGACGGTGATGCGGCTGGCATCGCGATAGACCTGTTCCAGCGCCTGCGCTTGCGCCCGCACGTCGTGACGAGCGCTGGCCGAGACCGCTACCGCGCTGACGCTGGAGCTGACAGACGCTGCCGTGGTGGGCAGCTTGGCCGCCAGATCAACCAGGGCTGTGGCCTGGGCACCCAGCAGGGCACCGGCGACCAAGCGGTCGGCAGAGTGCAGCGCCGAGGCGAGCAAGCCCGAGAGTTGCATACCCAGGCCGTAACCGAAGAAACCGCGCAGCAGCGTTGCATCAAAAGACCGCCACGACAGTCTCAGACCAGGAAGCGCGCGATGGGCGAGCCAGGCGTTGGCACTGGCGGAGAACACATAGCGCCCCGCAAATGCGCCCAGCAGGCCCACAGCACCCAGGCCGGCAGCCAACAAGGCGACGATCAGCACGCTCTCCAACACGAAGGCCACCATCCAGACCTGCTGCTCCTGGCGCACTCGCCCGATGGCATGCAAGACGTTGGCGAACGCACCCAGGCTCATGTCGGCCAGAAAAACACCGGCCACGCCCAACCACAGCAGCTGTGCCAGTGCGTGCTGCTCGGGGGGAACGCCAAACAATTTGAGTAGCAGTGGCAGGCCCAGCCACAGCAAGATCATGAGCACCAGCGTGAGCGCGCCCATGGCCAGGATGCCGGTGGACAGCAGCCGCCCGATCGCGGCGGTATCACCCCTCGCGTGGTGGCCAGCCGTGCCGCGCAGATAGACCAGACTGAAGCCGGCCGCCGCCATGCCCAGGTAGGCCACCAGCACAAAACACGCAGCCCACAGGCCGTATTCGTCCAGGCCCATGTGCGCCAGCGCCAGGGGCGGCAGCGCCACGCGGGTGGCGGCATACAGCAGCTTGCCGCCCATGCCAAAAAGCATGTCGCCTGCGCTGCCGGTGGGGGTGGTGGTGGCCTTCGTCATGGACGCCATTGGGCCGCGTGGCCGCCGCACAAGCTTGTCCGAACTGTGAAATCACGCCGGCAGCCTCTGGTGCCCAGGCCCCGGGCGGGGGACACTGGCAAACATGAACATGGTTGTCTATCTCGCCCTGATTGCTGCCGCTGTGGTGGCGCTGCGGCATGGGCCAGGGCGGGCGCTGCTGCTGGTGTATTTGCCGGTGCTGCTGCTGGTGCCCGACGGTTTTCGAGCGATCACGCCAGGCCTGCCGGATCCCAACTTCAACCAGGCCGCGATCATCCCTATCGTCGCTCTGGCGCTGCTGCGTCATGGCCAGCGCTGGCGCGTGTCGTGGATGGACGGATTGATCTTCGCCTTCGCGCTGTGTGTGGCTTATTCGGACTACGCAGGACGAGGCTATGCCGACGCGCAGAACCTGATGTTCGCAATGCTGTTTTCGGTCGTTGCGCCTTACCTGGTGGGGCGCCTGGTGATACCAGCCGAGCGGCTCGATGTTGCGGTGGCGCGCCGTGTCGTGATCCTGGTCTTCGCCGCAGCCCTGATTGGCCTGATCGAGTTCCGCTTCGGCTTCAACCCCTTTCATGCGGTGATCGGGCGGATGTTTCCTGGTCAGGGTGATGGCTGGGTCACCACCTTCCGTCACGGCGTGGCTCGCGTAGCGGGACCGTATTCGCACGCAATCCTTGCCGGCATCATGCTCACCATGGCGTACCGCTTGCAGCGCTGGCTGCAGATGTCTGGCCATTGGGAGAGCCGGTTCACCCACTTGCCCTTGCCCAAAGCGCGGGTGATTACCGTGGTCTTGCTGGTTGGCCTTGTGATGACGGTGGCGCGAGGTCCCTGGCTGGGCGCGCTGGCTGCGGCGGCGGTGGGCGTGGTGGGCGCTGCGCGCAATCGCCGTCGTGCGCTGTACATCACGGCTGCCCTGCTGGGCTTGGCCGCGTTGCTGGGTGGTATGGGGCTGTCCAACTACCTCGACATACAGCCGGGCGCTGTGATGACGATGAGTCAGGAGTCTGCGCTGTACCGCAAGGTGCTGTTTGAAAAATACCTGGACATCGCGCTCGACCACGCCTGGTTCGGCTGGGGCCTGACCACCTGGCCCAAGGTGCGGGGCATGGAGTCGATCGACAACTACTACTTGCTGCTGTCGCTGATGCACGGCGTGCCAGCGATGCTGATGCTCGTGGTCATGATGCTGGGCAGCGCCGCGGCCTGCGTGCGCCGCGGCCTGCGCGAGCCTGTGGGCTCGGTCAGCCCGGCGTTCGCATTTGCGGGCATTTTCCTCGCGGTTTTCGTATCGCTGGGGACGGTCTACCTGGGTGAGCAGGTTCTGCCAATGCTGTTTTTCGTGTTGGGCTGGGCGCAGGGCTGGTTACGCACACCCATGACGCTGCAGGAAACAACCGGAACGCCCGTTCAGGTGGCGACAACGCCGGCGTTTCGGCACGTCATTCAGTAGCTTGTTCCTTGAATGGGGCCAGTGTCAGCCAGGCGCGCGGTGGCAGCGCCAGCGTTACCTGGCCTTTTACGCAACTGTGGCGCGTCGGGGTGGTGTTGTCCATGTGCACTTCGATCGCCGTGGAACACGGCCATATCAGGTGAATCGGCCGTGCGGCCGAAGACACCAGTGCGGCACGGGAGCCCCCCGCCAAGGCCAGCGCGGTGAGCTCGATGCAGCCGGTGCCGGTGCAGCCGACGGCGTGGGCTGTTCCCTCCATCACCGTATTCAAGGCCAGCAGCGCCCGGCCGGTGGGCCGCCAATGTCCGGGTCCGGCCAGGTCACGCGTGATGCCGAACAAAGGCGCCAGTGCCTGTCGGTCAGTGCCCACAAAACTGTCGTAGCCCGCCAACGCATAAACCGCCTGGCGTGTAACGCCCAGGTTGGCCGCCTGCAGCAGGCGCCGTGCCAGCGCGGCACCGGCTTCGGGCGCGTTGAGCACGGCGCTGCGCTCGGTGGGCGAGGCGTTGCCCTCTGTGGTGTGGAAGTTGACTTCGTAGACGTCGATTGAGCGCCGCGATGGCCGGACCTCGGACAACGCTTGCTGCAAAGGTCGCAGGTCTTCGTGCAGGGCCCGGTCGAGCGCCTGCTCGGTGGTCTCTCCCGTGTCCTGGTGGCGGTGGAGGTAGGGCGCCACTGCCACTCCTTCGCTGTGGCGCGAGAGTCGGGCCATCTGCGTGGCAGCGCCCGCATCGCCGTAGCGCACACCCAGTACACGGTGCAGCGGTGTTTCGCTGCCCGCACCTTCCCTCAGCGCAGAAAACGCGCGATCAGCCACCTCGGCCAGCGTGGCGGCGCGCGCCAGTCCCGCGGGCCTGAAGATCGTGTTCCAGTGTTCGTTGCCGTGCTCGACCACGATCTCGGCAAAGCCATGGCGCCGCCAGCCTTTGGCCAAAGCCCGTCCCAGCTCGCGTGCCTCGCCGGGCGTGGCAGTGGCCGGCAGGATCACCCAGGGTCGCGCCCCGACGGCAGCAGCGAGTTCGAGAAACTCTGGCAGCCCGTAGGCGAACTGCATTTCGTGGGCGCCGGGGCGGTAGCGGATCGGCTGGCGGGCCCAAGGCTCGGCGCTGCGGTTGGCCGGCAGGTCGGCCAGTTGGCCCTGCCAGTCCCGCAGGTAACCTGGACGAAGGGCGCGCAGGTTCTGCACCACTTCAGTCCGGAAGCCGCCCGGCGAAGCTTGCGCAGCGCTGGCACCCATTGCCAAATCGTCAACCAGCAAGGCGCCTTGTACTGCCCGTATTGCAAGTTGCAGGGGACCCGGTGGTCCGTCGTCGCGGGTTTTGAAGGGGAGTTCGATGCGCGTCCAGCTACGCCCTGGTTTGAGGGTCTGGTTCAGCCAAGGGCTCTGTCCGTGACGACCAAAGCTCAGTTGCAGGCGCGCGTCATCGGTTTCGCCTCGTACCCACAGCGACAGAAGCCATTCGCCGTTCACCGGCAGCAGCTTGCCAGCGCGCGCGCCGATCGAATCCAGGTGGTGCAACAGGGAGGCCTGCTGGCCCGGCATTGCTTGCAGCAGGACCGATCGCCGCCCCGGGCTGCCTGGCCGGGTATCGTGCACTGAGCGCAATCGGCCCTCGGTCCACCACAGCGGTGCTGGTGCGGCGTCCTGCTGACCCCGCACGGCAATGGCATCTCCAGGACCTACACCCGCTGGCATGGGTGAGAGCGTCAGGCGGTCGGGTGACGCAGCGCTGGTGCGCCGGTTGCCCAGCACCTGGCCCTGCTGCCCGGCGGCTGGACCCGACAGCACCTCGAAGCGCGCACCGGCCCAGAAGTCCTCGGGCCGGGCAGTCCAACGGCTGTCGTCCTCCACACCAGTGAAATCGGTGCGACCCACCACGATCAGCGCGCCGTCGAGCGCGGGCTCCAGGCCGGGGTTGCGCAGCACGTTGGACATCAGCTGCTCGGCACCCCAGACGGTCCGCACGCCCAGATTGATGCCGAAGCGCGGCAGTTCGCCCAGCGGTCCTTCCACCGTCAAGCTTGCCGATAACGGAGGGGCGTCCGCCATGGCGCTGCCACCTGCCGATCCGGTGCTCGCCAGCACAGCGAGACAGATCAGGATCCAGACGCGGAGTGGGCCTGCGCGGAGGGTGCGATTCCGCGGCGGGCGCCGCGACAGCGCGGCCGGTTTCATACGCGGCCGGGGCGTGCGCGCAGAAACAGGGTGGAGGCCAGCAGACGCCAGCGTGGCAGGCTGTACACCGTGGCGGCGCTGCGTCCGCTGATGGATTCGAGCATCAAGTCGCGCAGGTAACCGCCTGCGGTGAAGGGCGCCACACGGTTGACCACCAGGCCGACCGCATCGGGGTCGATGGTCTTGAGAAGGCGTTGTGCCCTTTGCAACTCACCGCGCGTGGTGGCGCCGGCCTCGACCACCAGGAGCACGCTGCCCACCACCGGCACGAGCAGTTCGGCGTCCGAGCTCACCAGCAGCGGCGGCATGTCAACGAGCACAAAGTCGGCCAGCGCCGACCAGTCGCGCAGTGCCTGACCAAAGCGGTCCAGCCGCTGAATACCGATGCGACCGTCTTCGCCACGCCGGCTTACCGCCACCCGTGCGGGCGCGGTAGGGTCGCCTCGCGTGATCACCTCGGTGTGCTGGGCCTGACCGCGCAGCAGGTCGGTCAGCCCCGGGACATCGCCAGCAAAGCGGACATCTCGCGAAAACCCGTTGGCCTCGACCGTGAGCACGCGGTAGCCCAGCTTGCGCAGCGTGAGCGCGAGTTCCAGCACCAGACTGGATGTGCCAGCGCCGGGTTTGCAGCCGGTGAAGCCGAACACCTGCTGACCGCGTGCCTTGTGGCTGCGGATCAGAGCGGCGGCCATGCGACGCAGCTGTTCATCTCCAAACACGCGGCTGGCGTTGTCGGTGCGCTCGACCTGCCAGCCCGCTGGCGCAATACCCATGACGCGCTGCGCGTCGTTGACGGTGTGTATGCGGCGGTCAAGCAGGTCGCGCAGCACGGGTGCGGCCAGCGCACCGGCACCGGCGGCCAGCAACACCAACAGCAGCAACTTGCGGCGACCTGTGCCCAGAGGCAGCTCGGGCGCCAACGCCGGATTGACCAGGCGCAGAAAGCCCAGCGAGTTGCTCTCGATCTCCAGAAAATTGATGCGCTCGCGCACCTTGTCCAGTTCGCTGCGGTGCTGGGCCATGTCGGCGGTGATCGTCATCGCATCCTGGAACAGGCGCGCGAAACGACTCGCCTGGGCTTCGGCCGCGTTGACCTCGTCTTGAAGGCCGCGCTCCACATCGCGGGCTTGATCGGCTGTACCCTGCAGGCGCGCCAGCAGGTTGGCGCGAACGCCGCTGTCGAGGCGCACGCCCTGGCCGCGCAGCTCGGTATCGATTTCTGCCAGTTCGCGGTCGGCTGCGATGGCCCCCGGGTGGTCCGCCTTCAGGCCCGACTTCTGCACCAGCAACGCTGCCCGTCGCGCGCTCAGTGAGGCCTTGAGGCTGTTGAGACCCGGGTCGTTGAGCACGGCATCCTGCACCGACCGCAGTCCCACAGTGGTGTCGCCACGGGCCTTGAAGGCTGCCAAGGCCCCCTCGGCATCCATGCGACGCTGGAGCGCATCGGATAGCTTGCCGCGCAGGTCGGCCATCAACTGGTCATAGGGGTTGGGCGTTGCTTCGTTGAAGGTGGTCAGGCTCAGCAGCTGGGCAATGTCGCTTCGCTGGGCGACCTGGGCCGCGATCTGCGTCAGCAGTTCCTGCTCCCGCTGGCGCAGATTCGCGGTACGTTCGTCTGCACCAAAAATCTGCTCTGTTTTCATGCGCTCGATAAAGGTGGCCGTCACCGCATTGACGACCTCGGCCAGCCCCTGCGGCTGATCTCCCTCCAGGCCGACGCGAAGCAGGTAGGTGTCGGGTACGCTGGCCACCTGCAGGCGCTCGCGCAGACGTTCTATCGCCCGCCGCTCGCTCTCATCGGGGTTTTGCCACAAGCTGCGGCGCTCGCCGAGTTTGTCCAGCGCGTCGCGCAACACGTCATAGCGACCGATGCTGCGACGTTGGTGTTCAACGAACTGCCGGTACTGCGTGTTGGACTGGAAGTCGAGCTCCTGGTCCTCCTTGAGGTTGCGCATGAAGCGGGGCGAAACCTGGATGGTGGCCTCTGTCTGGTAGTGCGGCTGACCTTTTTTCCAGGCCAGCGGCGTACCCGCCAGCAGAACCAGTATGAAGACGCCAATTGCCAGCCGGCGGTGCTTGAGCAGGCTGGACAGGGGATGTATGCCACGGCCGGGTAGCGCTGGGGAGTCGGTCATCTGGAACTTTCGGGCAAGGCTTCGCCCACACCACGCCAACGCAAAGGCGGGGACTGGCGGGTGGGGAGCGGCACTCAGGCGAGCGAAGCGACAGCTTCAGCCCGGGTGTCGTGGATGATGAAAACGCGGTGCATACGCATGAGTTCAAACAACGCCCGCACAGTGGCGGACATGGCGCACAAGCGCAGATCGCCTTGTCGGCCATTCAGCTGTCGCAGGCAGGAGATCAGGGCGCCCAGGCCAGAACTGTCAACGAACTTGACGCCCTCCAGGTCGAGCACCACCCGGGTGCGATCCTGAATCAGCGACTGCACCGCTTCGCGGAACTCGCGCACATTGCTGGCGTCGAGGTTGTCTTCGCGAAGGTCAATCACCAGTACATCGGTGCCTTCGATTCTTCCGTTCAATTCCATGGGTGCCTCAGCAAACTCGTTGGGGTTGTCGATACACCGATTGGAGCGCCGATCGGCGGCAGGAGTGTCACCGGACTGTGACGATCGCGTCGATCTGGCGGCGCAGGTCGGCCAGTGCCTGACGCAGCGGCTGGTCTTGACCGGGCGCAGTGGTCTTGCGCGCCAGGGCCTCGGCACGCCGCGCCGCCTCACCCAGTGGTGCCAGGCCATAGCTTGCACTTGCGCCTGCCAGGCGGTGCAGTGCTGTCTCCAGGACAGCTCCGGTGTCTGCGGCTTCAATGGCCTGCCAGCGCTGGGGTAGCCCGGCCACGAATTGCGCCTGCAGGCGGGCAAACGCAGCCACCACCGAGGGCGGCTGCCCCTCAGCTGGCGAGACGGCCACGGCCATGCTCCCAGTACGGCCGGATGTCGGTCGGCAGAGACATCGGGTCAAAGGGCTTGACGATCACGCCGGTAGCACCATGTGTGAGCAGTTCTTCCAGCTCCTCAGGCAATGCCTTGGCGGTCATGAACACCACCGGGACACCGCGCATCTCGGGCAACTCGCGCAGCGCGACCAGTGTCTCGGGGCCAGAGAGGCCGGGCATCATCACATCGAGGAGCACGAGGTCTGGCAGGAAGTCGGCCACCTGCTTCAGTGCCGATCCCCCTTCCGGGCAGCAGAGGACCTCATAGCCTCCCACGGTCGCGAGGCTGAATTCGAGAATCATGCGGATGTCGGGGTCGTCTTCGACACACATCACGCGGCGTAAATCGCTCACGGCGCGTCCTCCTGGGGATGGGTTTTGGACAGGCAGCGTTGCACCCAGCGTTGCAGACCTGCGGGTCCGTCTTGTGCGGGGCTGAGCCAGGGCAGGCCGGTCTTCCTGCTGAAGTCGGTGTCCATGCCATCCCCCAGCAGCAAGACCGCCTGTCCAGCAGCGAGCAAGCGCAGGCCGTGGCAGAAGTCATGGGCCGAGCCCTGTGCTTGCGGATTGCCGATCACCAGCCGTGGCGTGTTGGCAGCGACCAGAACTCGTGCCTGCGCCAAGTCGACCGCGCTGTCGACTCGGCACATCGGTGCCAGCCAACGGGCTACCTGGGCGCGAAGCTCCAGGTCTCGCTCCACATGAAGCACGGTGGCCACCTCATGACGGGTGGTTGCTGCAAGGGTGTTCAGCCAGACACTGAAACTCGCGCCGCCGCCGCTCACCTCGTCGGCCATGATTCGCCCGCCCATGCGCTCGACCAGCATGCGTGTGATGTAAAGGCCAAGGCCGGTGCCGCCCAACGCGCGCCGGTCGGACCCGTCGGCCTGCGAGAACTTGTCGAACATGCGGGCGCGGAAGGCGGGGTCGATGCCAGGGCCGCGGTCGCGTACTGTGATGCGACAGCCGTCGGGCGCAGTGGCCAGCACCAGCCGCACCGTCTCGCCGGCGGGCGAGTGTTTGATGGCATTGGACAACAGGTTGGCCATCACTTGCAGAAAACGGTCGGCATCAAGGATCGTGTCCGGTAGCGGGGTGTCCAGTCCCTCAGCGTGTAGCGTGACACCGGCACGGCTGGCGTAACCCTGGTTGGCGGTCATCGCTTCCAGCAACAGGGGTGCCAGTTGCTGCGGCCGCAAGTGAAGCACCAGGCGGTCGCCTTCGAGCTTGGTCAGATCGAGTATGTCGTCGATCAGCCTGCTCAGACGCTCGCCGTTGCGGCGCGCGACCTCTGCCAGTTGAAGAGCTGGAGCCGGCAGTGCGCCGGCGGCGCCGCCAGCCAGCAGGCCCAGCGCTCCCATCACCGAGGTGAGGGGCGTGCGCAACTCGTGGCTGACAGTGGCCAGAAATTCGTCCTTCATGCGCTCGATCTGGCGGCTTTCGGTGATGTCGCGCAACACGAAAGTGACGTGCCCGCCGTGGTCATCCAGCCAGCGCCCTGATGCGATCTCCGCCGTGAACTCGACGCCGCTTCGTCTCTGGAGGCGGCACTCTCGCTGAGCGAGCAGAGCAGGTACGTCGGTGCCGAAGAGCGACTGGGCACTCGTGCCGGCGGCGAGCGGCTGGCCCTTGCGGTCGATCAGTGCCTGGGCGGCCAGGTTGAACTCTTCGACCAGACCATCGGCATCGAGCGTTACAACTGGGTCGAGGATGTTGTCGAGGATCGACTGCTGGCGTTGTGCCAGCGTGGACAACTGAGACTGCAGGCCCAGCACGCGGCTGTAATGGCGCAACTTGGCCCGTAGCAAGGCCGGGTTCACCGGACGCGGCAGGTAGTCGTCGGCGCCATTGTCGAGTGCGTGGATGAAGTGCTCTTCGCCCTGCAGCGACGAAGTCACGATGACGGGCACCCAGCGACCGCCGGTGAGGCCGCGCATGCGGCGCGAGACCTCGAAGCCATCCATGTCTGGCATGAGCAGATCCAGCAACACCAGATCAGGTAGCCGTTTCTGCACCAGCGAGAGGGCGGCATGCCCACTGTCTGCGCCGATGGCGCGATGCCCCAATTCAGTCACCAGCGCACACAAGGCGCGGCGGGACGAGATGATGTCGTCGACGACCAAAATCTCCAAGGGCAAGGGCTCGATCATGAGGTCATTCCAGAGGGCTGGATCATCATAACCTTGGCTCTTGGCGAGGCTCGACCCACGGTTTGACAAAGCTGTCACAACTGTTCGCGCCACCGCGTCTGTAATCGTGACAACCCGATTTACAGAGCTGCCATGAACGACTTGCCTCGCCTTTCACCTCCCGCCATCAACCGCCTCCGCGCGCAACGTGCTCGGCTCAGCTGGTGGTGGCATCGCCGCCAGCTGAGCCTGGGCAAGCGCCTGCTCGACCTGCTGGTGGTGGTGCCCGCGCTGATCGTGCTCATGCCCTTGTTTCTGTTGGTCGCGCTGGCGATTCGCCTGTATGACGGCGGTCCGGTGCTGTTCTGGCAGCGCCGAGTGGGCCTGGACGGCCGTGAGTTTGCATTTCCGAAGTTCCGCTCGATGCGGGTAGATGCGGAAGCGGTGCGCGAGAAACTGCTGGCGGCCAATCAGCATGGCCATGATGGTGTGACCTTCAAGATGAAGCGTGACCCGCGCATCACGCCTGTGGGGCGCTGGATTCGCCGCACCAGCATCGATGAGTTGCCCCAGCTCTGGTGCGTTCTGCGCGGCAGCATGCGCCTGGTGGGTCCACGTCCCCCCCTCGTCAGCGAGGTCAGCCGCTACTCCATGGCCGACCGTCAGCGCCTGTCGGTGGTGCCGGGACTGACCTGCATCTGGCAGGTCAATGGGCGCTCCGAAGTACCGTTCCCTCAGCAGGTCGAAATGGACCTCGACTACATCCGACGACCTTCGCTGTGGGCCGACATTCTTTTGCTGCTCAAGACCTTGCCAGCGGTGATCCGCGGGCGCGGTGCCTATTGATCTTCATGTGTGCCGAAGAGGACTCTGCAATGACCACCTGGATGACCGAACACCTCAACGATAAAGTGCCGAACACGGCACCCCACCCTAAAGTGGCCGCCGCGCTCGCTTTGCGTACGATGGATATTGCCCTGGCCAGCGCTTTGCTGGTGTTGCTGGCTTTACCACTGGCGATGGCCTGGCTCTACGGGCGTCCCGCCCGGCGCTGGATGCAAGGCCGCGACGGTGTGCCCTTC